>DATELR010000023.1:0-10699 GCA_035276345.1 Streptosporangiaceae bacterium
CGGACCGAGCGGCTGGTCGGCACCGGCGGCGCGGCGATCGCCATCGCGACGACTCCGCTGCTGCCGCCAGGCGCGCCCATCATCCTGGCGGCCGCCGCGGCACTGGCCGGCGCCTTTGCCACGAGCGAAGCCTCATCATGAGCGGCGCATGGATCGCCGTCCTCGCCACGTCGGCGGGCTGTTACGCGCTGAAACTGGCTGGGCTGACTATTCCGGAACGGCTGCTCAGCAATCCCCTGTTGCGCCGGTTCGCCGAACTGGTCCCGGTGGCATTGCTAGCGGCGCTGGTGGCCGTCGAGGCTGTGGCTAAGGGCAGCGCCCTGGCGCTCGATCCAGCCCGGCTGGCGGGCCTCGCCGCTGCAGTTGTCGCGCTGGTGCTGAGGGCGCCGTTCCTGGTAGTGATCATCGCCGCGGCAGGCACTGCAGCGGTCCTGCGGTTGGCCGGGGTCGGCTAGTCATGGCGCGCCGGCCGCGGCCGGGCTGAGGCGACCGGATAGATTGCGCCGGTGGACGTCGAGATCGAAGTGCTGCAGAAGGTTACCGGCGAAGTCGTCGAAGCGTTCGGCCGGCTGTTGCCGCAGCTGTCAACCAGCGCGCGGCCGCTCGACGCCGACGCACTGACGGTGATCGCCGGTGCGGAGTCCAACAGCGTGCTCATCGCACGCGTCGGCGGTGAAATCGTCGGGACACTGACCCTGGTGATTTTCGCGATCCCGACCGGGGTCCGGGCGTGGATCGAAGACGTCATTGTCGACGAGGCGGCGCGCGGGCAGGAATTCGGCGGCAAGCGGGTCGGCGAGGCGCTCACCGCCGAGGCGATCGCAATCGCGCGCGATGCTGGCGCCAAGACAGTGGATCTGACCACGAGACCCTCACGAGTCGCGGCCGGCAAGCTCTACGAGCGGCTCGGCTTTGTGCAGCGCGACTCACGGGTGTACCGCTACTCGCCGTCCTGACCAGCGAAGCTCAGCTCGGCCACCGCTTCGAGCAGCCTGGCGACGTCTGATTCGTCGTTGTAGTGCACCAGGCCGGCCCGCACCGCACTGCCTGTGTCCCTGATGCCGAGAGCGCCGGCCAGTTCCCACGCGTAATTGTCGCCATTCCAGACGTTGACCCGGCGGCTAGCCAGGTGCTCGGCCACCTGACGGGGGGTCTTGCCGGCCACCGTGAAGTAAGCGGTCGCCGTCCGCCGCGAGGCCTTGCCATACATGGTTACGTGCTGCATCGCGTCGAGACCGCCGAGCAGCGCACCGAAGAGTCGCTGTTCGTGGGCCTCGGCGGCAGCCATCGAGGCCAGAATCCGCTCGCGGCGCGTACCTGACGCAGCGTCGTCGAGCCCGGCGAGGTGATCGACAGCGGCCGCGACACCCGCCAGATCGGCGAACGGGGGCGTGCCGTACTCGAACCGGTCGGGAACCTCCTCAGGCGCTGGCACGAGCTTGTCGGCATGCAGCGTCTCGAGCAGCGACGGGTTAGCGATCATCGCACCGATATGCGGGCCCGACCACTTGTAGGCGCTCGTCACGTAGAAGTCGGCGCCGAGCACGCCAATGTCCACCGGCCCGTGCGGCGTGGCGTGCACCCCGTCGACGTAGCTCAGCGCCCCGGCTGCCCTGGCCATCCCGGTGATCGCCGCGACATCCGGCCTGGTTCCGATGATGTTGCTCGCCGCCGTGACTGCTACCAGCCTGGTCCGGTCGCCGATCAGGCCCGCGAATTGCTCTGCAGGCAGCTCACCTGTGGCCGCGTCGACTTCTGCCCAGCGCACGACCGCGCCAGCCCGACCGGCCGCCTGCACCCAGGGCCTGATGTTGGCGTCGTGATCGAGCCTGGACACGATCACCTCATCGCCCGGCAGCCACGTCGCGGCGAGAGCGGCTGCGATGCGGTAGGTAAGGGTCGTCATGTTCGGGCCGAGAACTACCCCCTCGGGCACGCCGCCCACGAGATCTGCTACTGCCTCGCGGCAGCCTCGCATGATCGCGTCCGACCTTGCACTGGCTGGGAACGCGCCGTCGGTGTTGCCGAGCCCGGTCCGGTAAGCCTCGCTGATCGCGGAAATGACCGACCCCGGCACCTGCGTGCCGGCTGCTCCGTCCAGGTAGGCGTAGCCGTCAGCCAGAGCCGGATAGTCCGCCCGAACCCGTGTCACGTCGAATGCCACCGATCAGCCCCTCTCGTTGCTGATCGCCATCATCGCAGCGCTGTCGGCTATATCGGCAGCCGGCCCGAGGCACGCAGGACGGCCAGCCAAGGATCCCTCTCGTAGTGCGGCAGGACCAGCGGAATGCCAGCCAGCCATGCCACGACCACCGCGTCGGGATCGGCGGGACGGTAGCTGATCCCGATTGCGCTCGCCAGATCCCAGGCGTGCAGGTGCCACTCCACGCTCGCCAGCCCGGCCATTCCGGCGACGGTAATCACGCGGCCGCGGTAGCTATGATGCGGCAGCCTGAGCAGCGGACCGATTCTGGCTGCGTACCTGGTGGCCGACCGTGCGAACGCGGTGATGTGCTCCTCTGGCGGCACGTCAGGCAGCGTCGCTATCTCAGCGGCATTCTGCCTGGCCAGCTTCCTGGCAATGGACTGCGGCTGGGCGCCGGTTGCCATCAGCCTGGACAGGCGGCTCACGGGCGCGTCGTCCAGGTACTCGTGGTAGTCGTCAATGACGCAGCGCAGGTGTCCGGCCAGATCGGCGGCCCGCCATTCCGGGCACGTGGTGGGCGCGTTCCAGCTCGTTCTGGTGAAATGCTCGGCGATCTGGAGGATGGCGCGAACCCCGTCGTAGTAAGCGACAGGAGCGTCGGTTTCGGCGTCAGCGAGTACCGGCGCGGCCAGCGGCACAGAGTTGTCCCATGAATCACGCAGTTCCATGGGTACCTCCTGACCACGCCGTGGCCTCCCCCGACCAAAACGGCGCGCTTCGCCAGATTGCCAGATAGACCGGTTGTTACGCCACCCGTGAACGACGGGAAAACAAAGTGACAGTAAACGCAGGCCCCGGATAGCATCCACCAAGTGGCCACTCCGGATGCTGTGACTCCCGCCTGCATCCAGGACACACACCCAACACCATCCGCCCCACCAACCCCGTCACCAGCGCAAACTCCGCTCGCCTCGCTCTGGCGAGTTAAGGAGTACCTGCGGCCGTACTACCGCCAGATCCTGATCATGCTCGTTGCCGCGCTGCTCGGCGCCGCGACGGAAATCATCATCCCACTGCTCACGAAGGCGTCAATCGACGGCCCTATCGCCACGTCGGCGCACTCGCCTGGGCTCGGCTATGGCCTCCTTGTCCCGATCGGGCTGGCCGCCATCGGGCTCGGCATCATGGAAGTCGCGCTGAACGTGCTGCGTCGATGGGCGCAGGCATCTGCCGTCGCCGGCCTTGAGCAATCGATGCGCGATGAGATTTATCAGCACCTGCAACGGCTGGAGCCAGCGTTTCACGACCAATGGCAGTCTGGTCAGTTGCTGTCAAGGGCGACAACGGACCTGTCCGCGATCAGGCGCTTCTTCAGCTTCGGCATCGTGTTCATGATCACGAGTTCGGCCAGCTTCATCGCGATCGTGATCCTGTTGATCAGGCTGAACCTGCTGCTCGGCTTGCTCACCGCCGCCGTGTTCGCGCCCGTGACCGTGCTCTGCCTGTGGTTCGAGCGGCGCTACAGCGTGCTCTCCCGGCGGGTCCAAGACCAGCAAGACGACCTGGCGACCTGGGTCGAGGAGGCGGCTGCCGGCATCCGGGTGATCAAAGCCCTTGGCAGGCGAGAGCGGTCCGCGACCGTTCACTCCCAGCGCGCGACGACCGTCTACGAGACCCAGCTGAGCAAGGCGCGTCTGCGTGGCGCGTTCTGGGCGAGTCTCGATCTGGTCCCGAATGTGGCCATCGCGGCGATCCTGCTGATCGGCGCCCTGGCGGTGGCCAATCACAGCCTCACCACGGGCGGTCTGGTTGCGTTCGTCGCACTGGTGCTGCAGCTGGTCTGGCCGATCGAGGCGATGGGCTACATCCTGGCGCTGGGTCAGGAAGGCGCGACAGCCGCGCAGCGCGTCTACGAGATCCTCGATACTAAGCCGACGATCACCAGCCTCGCCCTGGCCGGCGGGCACCAGCAGGCGCTGCCGCGATCGCCAGAGCGCTCGTCCGGCCGCCTTGTGCTGAACCACGTCGAGTTCGCCTACCCGAACTCCGCTGAGCCGGTGCTGCGCGACATTTGCCTCGAGCTCTCCCCCGGCGAAACCGTCGCCCTTGTCGGCGGAACAGGCTCGGGTAAGACGACGCTGCTCTACCTGATCGCCAGGCTCGCCGACGCGACCAGCGGGACTATCACGCTGGACGGGACCGACATCAGGCATCTGCCGCTCGCAAAGCTTCGCACCCTGGTCGCCTGCGCCTTCGAGGACCCGACGCTGTTCTCGGCGAGCGTGCGGGAGAACGTGGCACTCGGCGTGCCCGACGCCACTGACGAGTCCATCAGGATCGCGCTCGCAGCAGCGCAGGCCGAGTTCGTCGACGATCTGCCGTGGGGCCTGGACACCAGGATCGGCGAACAGGGCATGTCGCTGTCCGGCGGCCAGCGGCAGCGGATCGCGCTGGCAAGGGCGATCCTCGCCGGCCCTTCCGTGCTGCTGCTCGACGACCCGCTATCCGCCCTCGACGTCCATACCGAGGCCAAGGTGACCACGGCGCTCAGCCAGGTGCTCGCCACCTCAACGGCATTGGTCGTGGCGCACCGGCCATCGACCGTCGCGCTCGCCGACCGGGTGGCGGTCCTGGCGAGCGGCGAGATCGCGGCGATCGGCACCCATCATGAGCTGCTTGCGACCAATGAGCACTACCGGTTCCTGATGAGCACGGACGCGGAAACCGGAGCGTTCCGGTGAGTCAGCCAGCCACCCAGGCGTGGCGCGGCATCGCCGCGGAAGACGCCGCAGAGGTCTCCAAGGGGCTGTCCCTGCTGCTGCGCCGCCGGAGCCGTGCCTTGCTCGCCAGCCTGCTCCGGCCGCACCGCGGCGCGGTCGCCTTGATCTGTCTGCTCGTGCTGCTGGCCAACCTGGCTGGCCTGGCAGGTCCCTGGCTGATCGGAGTCGGAGTCGACCGCGTGCCCGCGCTGATCAAGACGCATAACGCGGTGCCGATCATCATCGTTGTCATAGGCTTCGTTGCCGCGATCACGGTCCAGGCCACCGCGACGGCATCGTTCATCTCAGTTCTCGGCCGGATGGGCAGCCAGGTGGTGCGTGAGCTCCGGGCCAGGGTCTTCCGCCACTTCCAGCTCTTGTCGGTCGCCTTCCACGAGCGCTACACGTCCGGCAAGGTGATCTCCCGTCAGGTCTCGGATATGGACGCGCTGTCCGAACTCTTCGACGAGGGTCTGGACTCCTTGCTGAATGCGGCATTCTCCCTGGTCTTCGTCGGTACCGGCATGCTGCTGCTCGACTGGCCGCTGGCGCTAGCCGTGATGGCTGGGTTCATCCCGCTCACCTGGCTGAGTGCCTGGTTTCAGCGCGAGTCCGCCGTGGCATACCGCCAGACCAGGGAGACCATCGCGCTGGTGATCGTCCAGTTCGTGGAGACGTTCAACGGGATTCGCGCCGTCCAGGCCTTCCGCAGGGAACGGCGAAACGACGGAATCTTCGGCGAGCTGAACCAGGGCTACGCCGACGCATCGCTACGGTCCATGCGTCTGCTGGCCGTGTACTTCCCTGGCGTCACGCTGATCGGCAACCTGGCCGTCGGCGCGGTGCTGCTGTACGGCGGGGTGCGGGTGATCGACCATGCGATGCCGGTCGGCGTGCTCGTCACCTTCCTGCTGCTGCTGCGCAGGTTCTTCGAGCCGCTGCAGGACGTATCGCAGTTCTACAGCACCTTCCAGTCCGCCGCGGCGGCGCTCGAGAAGCTCTCCGGCGTGCTCGAGGAGCCACCGTCGGTGCCCGAGCCGGAGGCACCGGTTCGGCTGCCGCGCCGCCCGGCGCGCAGCGAGCCAGGAAGACGGCTTGAGCTGTCATCAATCCGGTTCGGCTACCGCGACGCTGTCGTGCTGCCGCACCTGAACCTGACGATCCCGGCCGGCCAGACGCTCGCGCTCGTCGGCGCGACCGGTGCGGGTAAAACGACGATCGCCAGGCTGCTCGCCAGGTTCTATGACCCGGACCAGGGCCAGGTCCTGCTCGACGGCGTGGACCTGCGGACGCTCGCCGATGACGACCTGCGCCGCGAGGTCATCCTGATCACTCAGGAAAACTTCTTGTTCAGCGCGTCTATCGCGGAGAACATCGAGCTAGGAAAGCCTGGAGCCAGCCGGCCAGAAATCGAGGCAGCCGCTGAGGCGGTTGGGGCTGCCGGCTTCATCGGGGCCATGGCCGACGGATACGACACGCAGGTCGGCAAGCGCGGCGGGCGGCTGTCGGCGGGCCAGCGGCAGCTAATCTCTTTCGCGAGGGCGTTTCTCGCCGCTCCGAGCGTGCTGATCCTGGACGAGGCGACATCCTTGCTGGATCTGCCAGGCGAGCGGATCGTCCAGCAGGCCCTGCAGACGGTGCTGGCGGGGCGGACAGCGGTGATCATCGCGCACCGGCTCTCGACGGTGCAGATCGCCGACCGCGTGCTGGTGCTCGATCACGGCCAGGTGATCGAAGACGGCACGCCGGCCGATTTGCTCGCCAGCGGCGGCGAGTACTCCGATCTGCATCAGAGCTGGCTCGAGAGCCTGGCCTGAGGTCGTCGCTAGCGAGCGAGCCGCCTGTCGCGGTCCGCGGCGGCGTACGGGCTGGGCCGGAGCCACGTCATGAATGCATCGGTGAGCTGCCGCGGGCCTTCCAGGAGCAGCCGGCCGGCCAGCTGAGCCTGGGAGAAGCTGATCCGCCTGAGATGAATATCAATCAGGCAAGCGGCGTCGGTGCGGGCGATGATGTCTTCGACGTATCCGGTTCCCCGCGTGCAGAGCTCAGGAGTCGGCTTGCGCAGCAGCATCCAGTACCTGTCGCCTGGCCGGTCCGTCAGCTCGAACCGGACGACGACTGTTCGGTCGGGCAGCATGTCGGCGTTGACCAGCTTGGTGGTCGCCCACAAGACATAGGCGGGATCCTCGTGGTGCGGTTCGATCTCCAGCCAGCGCGCACCCCACTGGCCCATGGCGTCGCACACCGCCTTGAGCTCCTGGCCCTGCTCGGTCAGCCGGTAAGACCAGCCGCGCCCGGCGGGCAGGGGTTCCCGCGCCACGATCCCAGCTCGCTCCAGCGTGCTGAGCCGTTTGGTAAGCAGCGCGGGCGGGATGCCCGGCGCACCCTGCCTGATCTCGGTGAAGGTCCGGCAACCGGTGAGCAGGTTCCTGACGATGATCGGCGTCCATCGTTCTGCCAGTAGCTCAGAAGTTCGCGCTACCGGGCAGAACTGGCCATACGTGCGCATAGCTCAAGGGTCGCACGTTGCGCGAACCGTTCAAGCTTCATTTTTTGATATTGCTGATGCGGCCGGATTCCTGGACTGTTTCGTCAAGCGGATCCTGACCTGCACGGATCCGGCAAACCAAGGGTGGGGTGAGAAGGATGCTTCAATCAGGGCGCGCGCACACGGTGGCCTCCGGTGAGGGCCGGGTCGTCAATCTGGGCAACGTGCAGATGCGGGTGCTGGCCGCCGGAGCGGCCACCAACCGGGGCTTCACGCTCGCAGAATTCAGCGGCACCGAAGGCCCCTGGACGGTACCCCACATCCACAGGGAGTTCGAGGAGTCATTCTTCGTACTCGATGGCGACTTCACCTTCACCGTCGGCGAGCAGCAGGTGCTGGCAGGCCCAGGGTCTTACATCCTGCTGCCGCGCGGCACGCGGCACGGCATCCTCGCCGGGGCCGGAGGTGGCCGGCTTCTGACGCTCATGGTCCCCGGCGGGCTGGAGGAGATGTTCTTCGAGCTCGCCGATCTGCCCGCTGACAGCATCACCGACCCTTCGGTGCGTTCAGCGATCTCGGCCAGGCATGACTCGGTGCCGGCTTAGGTGCCAACCCGCCCTAATCGGCTCGCCGTCACGTGGCTGGGCAGTGATAGCCTTGCGCGCGGACTGCTAGAAGTTCATGAACTGGGGCTAGATAGGTAGATTCGTGGTGATGATGAGACGTAAGCAGGTCAGCGAGGATGCACAAGCCAAGTACCTCGCGGACGTCGCGCTTGCCGCGAACTTTGACGAGCTCCTCAGTGAGGCCCAATCAGTTGAGAAGCAGTACCGGAGAGCCCAGGCGACCGGCGCCGCGCTAGCCGAGCAGTACTGGCTCGCTAAGCGACTGGACGCCGCGCTCACCGACGCGATGCGCTCGGCCTACGCGGCCGTACGGGCGGAGATCGGACCGCGCGGTTACGACGACCGGATCTTCAAACGTAAGGCGATGGCAACATCTTCGGTACATGCTCTCAACACAGAGGCTGAAAGACTGCTGACGTTGCGCGAAACGCATAGGCTTACGGGCATACCGCCGCGGCCGGAGCGGATCGGACTAGACCCGGAACCACTGACCGCGCACAGCTCGCACTAGCAGCAGGTCGGGGGTCGTTTCCTCAGTTCGGCAGAACCGACCGGTCCACGATACGGAAATTAGTCGATCATGGGACTTCCGGGGGCTCAGGTAGGCGTTGATAGGGGTAGTGGTCCCGCGAGGCCGACCGGTCACCAGGTAACCACCAGGAAAGCTACAAATAACTTGTCCGAAAACCATCACAATGTGCCATGTCGTCATGGAGTGCGGACCTGGCAGATTAGATTGTGATGATCAATATTCCCCCACAACCGATCAGGAGGCGCACGGATGTGCCCGCACACGCCCCCGTGCCCGAGTGCTAGCGACCCGGACCACGAGGCGGCCCGGACCCTCATAAGTCACCCGGAACAGGGTTGGAGCCTGCTCTGCAACGGCATCGTGGTGTTCGAGGACACCGGTGAACTGCTCCCCGGCGGCGACGCCATTGCACCGCACCGCCCTACCGATCTGATTACCCGGCCCGCTTCGACTTCGTCAGCCGCCTGACCTGACACTCGTCAGGCCGCGCCAGCGGCATCGGCGGCCATTGCAGCCCGCCGACGTGCCATCCCTCAGCTGAAGCACCACTGAAACAGGGTCGCATCGCAGGGATCGCACCAGCTACCAGCCCAGTTGACCTCTCGGTCTCGCCGTCACGGCCTCTTGTTCAGCCGCTCCGACGTGCCAGCGTGACGACCTCGCCCAGCAACGACGTGACCGCGCTCGTAATCACTTGCGAGTGGCCAGACAGCGAGTGCGTCTCCCCCGGCAGGATGACCAGCTTGGCCGCATCGGCCGCCTCCGGAATCCCGAACGGATCGCGGTCCCCGTTGATCACCAGGACCGGTACTCCCGCGGCGCGCAGCTCGCCAGCGCGGGAGCGAGCAGGATCGTCCGCCTTACCCGGCGGATGCAGCGGAAACGCGAGCGCTACGACTGCCGTCGCTCCAGCCTGCTGCGCCGTCCGGCAGGCGACCCTGGCACCGTTGCTGCGGCCGCCCTGCACGAGCGGCACACCCGGATACGTGTCCCGCAGCGCAGCGATAATCTCAAGCCACGCGGCATCTTGCCGGGCTGCTGAACCAGGCGCGCTCGCGCCCCTGACCCGGTACGGCTGGGTCACCAGGACCACCGCGGCGCCCGCCGCCAAGGCGCCCTTCTTGGCAGCGACAACATCCTTGCTCGCCACGCTTCCGCCTGCGCCGTGCGTCAGGACGAACAGCAATTCGGGGTGCTCAGGGGCTTCGGCCTCGGCGAGCGCGGGTCCGGCGACGGTCACGATCTCCACCGGAGCAGGCTACTGCCTGATCACCACCGTCCACCAAGGCAGACGCCCCGCATTCACTTCGGGTAGATCGCCGCAACCTCCGGCTCCTGTGCGCCGTCTCTAAAGGCGGAATGGCGTCGGGGCGCGCCAAGCGATTGACGCAGCCGCCGCCAGAAGGGCGACCAACATGGAGCGGCAAGTAGCCGGGGCACTCGCCGCGACGGTCATCACCCTCCTGGTGGCGGGCTGCGCGGGCGCCGGGACCCGCGGATCTGCGCGGATCGCCCACGCCCCGGTAGTCCGCACATCAGCACAGTGCAAGGCCGGCCAGCTTGAACTCAGCTATCGAGGCGGTGAACCGGGCGCCGGCTACGACTTCGGGACGTTGCTGGTCAGGGACCGATCCAGGCGTGCCTGCACGCTACCGGGCCAGCTCAGGGTGACTGGCCTTAACGCAGCCGGGCGGCCTGTCACTAACACCGTCAGGTTCCGGCTCGATCGCGTTCACCCAGGAGAGCTAGTTAGAGAGCTCGGTCTGCAAGCCGAATACCGCGACGGCCCAGGGACCGTCGACAACGGGCTCTGCATGCCGCTTTGGGTCATCCCGGCGATCTGGCGAGTGAGGCTGCCGGATGGTCATGCGATCACGGCACCGAATGCGGACGCGAGCAGCTCGTTCAAGCTGGCACCCTCCGGTGGTCTGGTGACCTGCCGCGGCAAGCTCGCCAGCCAGATGACAGGTCCGGGCAGCTCTACATGATCGCGATCGGGTTGACAGGAGAGCCTGTCCCGCTGGGCAGCCGGAGCGGCGCGATCACGCACAGGAACGACCACTGACTGTTCTCGATGCAGAGCGGCAGGAGATCCTCGAACTGCAGGTAATCCAGTAGCTGCAGGCCGAGCGCGTTGATCGCGAGAAT
>DATELR010000024.1:0-7414 GCA_035276345.1 Streptosporangiaceae bacterium
CGGGCCAGCAGCTGGGCCACGTCCACGACCTCCAGCGTGTCCTTGGCCTCGCCGGAGCTCTTCTTCGCGCTGATCGCGTCGCCGAGCATAACCAGGCAGTAGGGGCAGCCGGTCGAGATCGTGTCAGGGTCGGTGCCGAGCGCTTCCTCGATCCGCTCGGAGTTGATCCGCTTCCCGATCCGCTCTTCCATCCACATCCTGGCGCCACCTGCGCCGCAGCAGAACCCGCGCTCCTTGCAACGGTGCATCTCCTGTGCCTGGACGCCCGGCACCTGCTCCATGATCTCCCGCGGCGGCGTGTAGACCTTGTTATGCCGGCCGAGGAAGCACGGGTCGTGGTAGGTGATCTTCTCCTCGATCGGATTGACCGGCTTCAGCTTGCCTTCCTCGACGAGCCGAGCGAGCAGCTGGGTGTGGTGTATCACCTCGTAGTTGCCGCCGAGCTGCGGGTACTCGTTCGACAGCGTGTTAAAGCAGTGCGGGCAGCTCGCGATGACCTTGCGGGCGCCGGCCTCGTTCAGGGTCTCGACGTTCTGCTGGGCGAGCATCGAGAACACGAACTCATTGCCCATCCGCCGCGCCGGGTCGCCGGTGCAGGTCTCCGCCGGCCCGAGGACTGCGAACGACACCCCGGCAGTGTGCAGCAGCGTCGCGATCGCCTTGGTCGTCTTCTTGGCCCTGTCCTCTAGCGCGCCAGCGCATCCGACCCAGAACAGGTATTCCACGTCGTCGCCGATCGGCCCGTCCACGACCGGCACCTCGAAGTCCAGTTCGGTAATCCACTCGGCCCGCTTGGACTCGCCCATCCCCCAGGGGTCGCCCTTGTTCTCCAGGTTCTTCAGCATCCCCGACGCCTCAGTCGGGAACTCGGACTCGATCAGGACCTGGTGGCGGCGCAAGTCAGTGATGTGGTCGATGTGCTCGATGTCGACCGGGCACTCATTCACGCAAGCGCCGCAGTTGGTACAGGACCAGATCACGTCGGGATCGATCACGCCGTTCGCTTCCGGCTTGCCGACGAGGGGTCGTTCTGCCTCTTTCTGCACGGCCTCAGGCAGTGCAGCCTTCGCCTCATCGGACCCGGCCAGCAGGAGCGGCGCCTTCGCGAAGGCGTGATCGCGCAGGTCGAGGATGAGCATCTTGGGAGACAGCGGCTTGCCGGTGGCCCACGCCGGGCACTGGGACTGGCAGCGGCCGCACTCGGTGCAGGTGCCGAGGTCGAGCATCCCCTTCCAGGTCAGGTCCTCGATCTTGCCGAGACCGAAGATGTCGGTGTCGGGGTCGGCCTCCTCGAAGTCCAGCACCTTGCCGTTGGAGCGCATCGGCTGCAGGTCACGCAGGCCGTCAGGACGCCGTGAGAACAGCACGTTCAGCGGCGCGATAGCGATGTGCAGGTGCTTGGAGTACGTGACGAAGACGCCGAAGCCGAGGATCACGGCTAGCTGGAGCAGGATGAACGAGGTCTCGATCGCCATGTTGGCGCCATGGCTCAGCGGCGACAGCCAGTGCCCGACGATCTGCGAGGCGAACGCACCGTGCGGGTAAGGGAAATCGCCGGTATTGATCTGCGCGCCGCGATAGATCAGCAGCGTCGCGATCACGAGGAAGATCAATGCCAGAACGAGCCACGCCGCGCCGGTGTGCGACCCGGAGAAGCGCGACCGGCGGCCCTCGGTCTTCGGGTTGTTCCGCAGCCGGATCACGGAGAACGTCGCGAGCCCGACGAGCACGCCGACCGCGAACAGGTCCTCGAGGAATCCGACCCACGCCCATGTCCCGATGCCGGGGATGGCGAACGTCTTGCTGAACAGGGCGCCATATGCCTCGATGATCGTCAGCAGCAGGATGATGAAGCCCCAGAACGTCAGGAAATGCGCGATGCCTGGCACCGTCCACTGCAGCAACTTGCGTTGCCCGAACACCTCGCTAACCTGCGTCTCGGCGTCCCGGCCCGGGTGCTGCCGCACCGCAGCGATCCGCTCGGGCGCAGGCTGCCCGCTGGTCGCCAGGCGGTAGAGCCACCACAGCCTGCGACCCGCGATCGCGGCGGCGATCACGGTCAGGACGAGTCCAATGATGATCCGCAGCGCCAAATTGACCTCCGGGGGACGGCGTTGGGTGCCAGCGTACGCCGATCGCGATTACGTCCCGCTACTGATCAGCCAGTCCGGTTATCTAGTGGTTACTGAAGAGTAACTTAGCGCTCCGGTTGCCAGCTCAGCGCCTCCAGGCAAGGACGGTGCCGGACTGGACATTCGGCGGGCCCAGCACCTTGACGAGGTAAGCGGCCAGCGGAGAGCTCGCGGCTGCCACGGCGACGATCGCCGCCGGATGCCAGGCCACCAGAATCGCCCTGACCTGGGCGATGGATGGCGCCTTCCCGATCGGTGCCGGAGTGCCGCCGGGGAGTGTCACCGGTAGCCCGGCTCCGAGCGCGGCGGCCGCGAACGGGCTCGTATCGGGCAGCCCGGAAGCCCACAGCTCGTCCAGGTACCAGGAAACCGGGCTGACCCCGTTCCCGCCGATGTAGGCCTGACCGCCAGCGCCAGGACCGATGAAGTAGCCGCCGACGATCGAGTCCGGCTGACCGGATTCGGCCTGCCAGCGCATCGCGGCGGTCAATATGTTCGTTGGAACGGGCACGATCAGGACGGCCGCTCCCGAACGCAGATGGAGTGCGGTGAAAGCCGTTGTCCAGCCGGCCGGCAGCGGCGTCACCGTGCCGGCCGCGAGCGGGGTCGGCAGCAGCGGCAGGCAGCACAGCGCCGCCGCAGACAGTGCGAAGCCAGGCTGCCAGCGAAGTTCACGCAGCCGCCCGCTCGCGGCGTCGACTCCGAAAGCAAGCAGGGCCGCGGCCACACCATCGGCAACGATCGAGAACCGGTCAGGCAGCACCGAGGCGAGCAGCTGATGCTCCTCGATCCAATGCCAGGGCAGGTTCACGGCCGGGCTCGGTGTTCCGCCGATCAGCGGATGCCCGCCGAGCGAGAAGACAACGAGCACGGCCAGCGTGAACGCTGCCGCCCGGCCGGCTGGCTTGCGCCAGGTGACGACGGCGGCGAGCACCAAGGCGATGATGAGCGGCCAGCCAAGGTACGCCAGGTACTCAGTCGCGCCACCCTGGTACTTCGCGGCCGTCGCTGCCGTTCCGGCGCTGTGGAAGAGCAGGTTCGACGCGGGCGTGACGAAGTTGACCGGGTCGTTCACGTAATAGTCGGGCGGAAACAGCGGACCGTGCTGGACCAGCCGCCCGCTGAACTGCGTCCAGAGCGCGTGACCGGCAAGGCAGAAGGCGACGATCGCGGCGACGAGCAAACCGCCAGCCGCCGGGCCGGCTCGCCGCGCGGCAGCGGCCGGCCGGAACACCGCGAGCCCGATCACGAGCACCACCCCGGCTATCGCTGTCAGGAGTGCGAGCTCCTCGCTGATGAACAACTGGGCCGCCACCAGCAGGCCCAGCCTCAGGCCGTCCCATACGACGGCCGGGACCCGCGAGAGCAACCGCTTGCTATCCGCGTTCTCGGCTTTGCCGCGCAACTCCAGCCAATAGGTTCCGCGGGACCTGGCGGACCGTCCGACGACGATCGCCAGCCCCGCGTCGATAATCAGCGGCGGCAACACAGCGAACTGGAGGTTGTAATGACCGAGCGCGGACTGCAGCAACGCCGGAGAGAACCCGTAGACCGCGCCGCCGAGTGCAGCCGCGCCGACGCTTACCTGCCAGCGCCGCAGCACGTAATAGAGCGCTGCCGCAGACCCCGCGAACCCGAGTAGCGTCAGGACGCTCAGGCTGACCTGCGGCCCGAACAGCAACGTCACCGGGGTGAGCAGCACGCCGGGCAGCAGGATCGAGGTGTTCCACATCATGTTCACGCCGAAGGGGGCGTTCATGGCGGTGGTCACCAGGGCAGGCAGATGGCCGTGGGCGACGGAGTCGGCGGCGTAACGCAGGTACCAGGCGAACAGGTCGGCGTCGGTCGGGTTCCCGTCCACGGTCCTGGAAGCCGGATCCGGCCACAGCCGCCAGGTCAGGATCAGCGCGGCAGCCAGATAGCACGCGCAGACCGCAAGGGCGGTCCAGCGCCCGGTCGTAGCTGGCCGGATCTCGCCGCCTGGGGGCACTTCTCGGACGTCGCCCGCTGCTCCCCCGCGTGGCGCAAACGCACGTCGTCCAGCCAAGGCCTCAGCATCCTTGTAGTTAGCTATGGCATAGCACCGACCGCTAGCCTGTGCGCACCCGAAGTCAGCGAAGACGACCGAAAGTCGCCGAAGGTTACTAGCCGTCGCAATTACGCACAGACGGACGTCTGGAACAAAGGTAAACGCACAAGACCACTCCAGGGAAAACGAGCAGCATCAGGTGAACGACAAAGTCGACGGCGCAGCCGAAGGTGAAGCTGAAGCCGGAGGCGATCCTGAGGGCACAGCCGGAGGCGAAGCCCTGCGGCAGACGGGCCGCGCACTGAGCACGCGCCCTCCCGCGAGCCGGGTGACCTCGGCGCGAGCGGCCGTCATCGCCGGCTCGCTAGCCGTGCTGATCCTGGCCAGCTTGCTCGGCGGCGCGTTGGGCTCGGTCGCCAAAGCCGCGTGCCGCGCGGGGGCATGGAATGTCGGCGTCGAGCAGTACCAGGCGCACTGCTACACCGACATCTATCCGCTCTACTTTGTCGAAGGCCTCTCAGCTGGCAAGGTCCCCTACTTCAGCCGTCGCGCCGAGTACCCGCACTACGTCGAGTACCCGGTGGTGATGGGCGGCGTCATGCAGGGGGTCGCGTGGGTGGTCCGCGGCGAACCTGACGCTGGCATCCGCGGCAGGGAGTTCTACGACGTCACCGTCGCCCTGCTCAGCATCGCCCTGGTGGGCGGCGTCGTCGCGACCGCCTACTGCGCCGGCCGAAAACGCAGGTGGACTGGCCTTCTCGTGGCGCTCGCGCCAGCGCTGATCCTGGGCGCGTTCATCAACTGGGACCTGATCGCGATGGCGCTGTCGATGGCAGCGCTGGCGGCCTGGGCGGCCAGGCGGCCCGTCCTGGCGGGGCTGCTGCTTGGCCTCGCCGTCGCGACCAAGTTCTATCCGGTGATCTGCCTGGCGCCGCTGTTCCTGCTCTGCCTGCGCGCCGGCCGGCTCAGGGAGTTCTGGCGGACAGCGGCCTCGACCGCCGGCGCCTGGCTGGTCGTCAACATCCCGATCGCGGTTGCGGCGACATCCGGATGGGCTACCTTCTACACCTTCAACGCGAAGCGCGGTGCTGACTGGGGCTCGATCTGGTACTTCTTCCAGGCCGAGCACTGGCCCGTGCTCGGCGGGCTGTCGCTATCGACGATCAATCTCACCTCGGCCGCGCTGTTCCTGCTCGCTTGCGTCGGCGTCGCGGCGCTCGCGCTGCTGGCACCGAGGCGACCGCGGCTGCCGCAGCTGATCTTCCTGCTGACGGCCGCGTTCCTGCTGACGAACAAGGTCTGGTCGCCGCAGTACGTCGTCTGGCTGGTCCCGCTTGTCGTGCTCGCC
Organism: Streptosporangiaceae bacterium; assembly: GCA_035276345.1. Classification (GTDB taxonomy): domain Bacteria; phylum Actinomycetota; class Actinomycetes; order Streptosporangiales; family Streptosporangiaceae; genus Chersky-822. The sequence continues at coordinate 5,510 of DATELR010000024.1, forward strand.
AGGCCGCGGCTCGGCGGTTACCTGGTGTGGCAGGCCGCGGAAGTCGCCTACTTCTATGCGATCTGGGGCTACCTCATCTTCGTGATCAAGGGCGGGCCATTCCCCGGCGCGGTCAGCCCGGGTTGGTACTTCGCCGCGCTGCTGGCCAGGTTCCTCACGGTCGTGCTGCTGAGCGCGCTCGTGATCAGGGACATCATCCGGCCCGAGCATGACGTTGTACGTGCCGGGGACGGCGCAGATGACCCCGCTGGCGGCGTCCTTAATGGCGCGCCCGACCGCCTTGTTCTGGCCTTCGGGCGGGAATAGCCACCTCTTCCGCAAAGTTGAGTCTGGGTGACTCAACTCATTTGACTTGACCTGGTCAGGGTGGCAAACTTGCGCCGACAAGACTCAATCTTCGGCCAGCGCGGCGGACCACTAGGGCCCGACCCAAGGCCAGGCCAAAGACGCAGGTCAATGGCACGGCCGAAGAACATAGCCGACACAGAAACAAGGACTGACACATGGCACGAGCGGTAGGCATAGACCTCGGAACGACCAACTCCGTCGTCGCCGTTCTCGAGGGCGGCGAGCCCACGGTGATCGCGAATGCGGAGGGCTCGCGGACCACTCCGTCCGTCGTCGCCTTCGCGAAGAACGGTGAGGTGCTCGTCGGCGAGGTCGCCAAGCGCCAGGCGGTGACCAACGTCGACCGGACCATCAGGTCCGTCAAGCGTCAGATGGGCACCGACTGGAACATCAAGATCGACGACAAGAAGTTCACCGCGCAGCAGATCAGCGCGTTCATCTTGCAGAAGCTGAAGAGGGACGCTGAGTCCTACCTCGGCGAGACGGTAGCCGACGCGGTCATTACCGTCCCTGCCTACTTCAACGACGCCCAGCGGCAGGCCACCAAGGAGGCCGGCCAGATCGCGGGCATGAACGTGCTCCGGATCATCAACGAGCCGACGTCGGCCGCCCTTGCCTACCACCTGGACAAGGCTGGTGAGGCGACGATCCTGGTCTTCGACCTGGGCGGCGGCACCTTCGACGTTTCGCTGCTCGAGGTCGGCGAGGGCGTGGTCGAGGTCAAGGCGACCAGCGGCGACAACCACCTCGGTGGCGACGACTGGGACCAGAAGATCGTCGACTGGCTGGTCAAGGACTTCAAGAACAGCTACGGCATCGACCTGTCGGCCGACAAGATGGCGCTGCAGCGGCTCCGCGAGACCGCGGAGAAGACCAAGATCGAGCTGTCCAGCTCGACCGAGTCCCAGATCAACCTGCCCTACATCACGCACTCTGAGCAGGGACCGCTGCACCTGGACACCAAGCTGACCAGGGCCGAGTTCCAGAGGATGACCTCTGACCTGCTTGACCGGTGCAAGAGCCCGTTCCAGCAGGTCATCAAGGACGCCGGCATCAAGCTGAGCGAGATCGCGCATGTGGTGCTCGTCGGCGGCTCGACTCGCATGCCCGCCGTCGTCGACCTGGTCAAGGAGCTGACCGGCGGCAAGGAGCCGAACAAGGGCGTGAACCCGGACGAGGTCGTCGCCGTTGGCGCCTGCCTGCAGGCTGGCGTGCTGAAGGGCGAGGTCAAGGACGTCCTGCTGCTCGACGTGACCCCGCTGTCGCTGGGCATCGAGACCAAGGGCGGCATCTTCACCAAGCTGATCGAGCGGAACACCACGATCCCGACCAAGCGCTCGGAGATCTTCACCACCGCGGACGACAATCAGCCGTCCGTGCAGATCCAGGTGTTCCAGGGCGAGCGCGAGATCGCCGCGTACAACAAGAAGCTCGGCATGTTCGAGCTGGCCGGCATCGCGCCCGCGCCGCGTGGCGTGCCGCAGATCGAGGTCACCTTCGACATCGACGCCAACGGCATCGTGAACGTGTCCGCCAAGGACCTGGGCACGGGCAAGC
>DATELR010000025.1:0-50768 GCA_035276345.1 Streptosporangiaceae bacterium
AGGTGGTGTCGGCGCCCGAGGCCGACAGCCTGGGTATCGCCGGCATGGTCGAAGCCATCGCGAATCGCGTGGGTGAGCGGCCGGTCTATGTGTCGGTCGACATCGACGTGCTCGACCCAGCGCACGCGCCAGGGACGGGCACGCCAGAGGCGGGCGGGCTGACCAGCCGCGAATTGCTCGCGGTGCTGCGGTCGTTCACCAGGCTCAACCTCGTGGGCGCCGACATCGTCGAGGTCGCGCCAAGCTACGACCACGCGCAGATCACCGGCATCGCAGCAGCACATGTCGGCTACGAGCTCCTGTCCGCGCTGGCCGCCGGCGGCTGACACCTATCCGGCGGCCGTCGGGTTCCGGACAGGCCGCCCCGTCCGGTGGCAGGCAACGATCGCCTGGCAGAGGGCGATGTCCGCCAGCCCGTCGCGGCCGGATGTGACGGGATTGGTTCCTGCGTTGATGCATGCAGCGAATGCTTCGAGCTCCCGGCGGAAGCCGCTGTCGTAACCTGCGATGTCCTCGTGCCGCCACGACTTCGCCGTACCCGGCTCGCCGCCCTCGGTGACCAGTACGGCGGCCTCGTCGCGCAGGAATGGTGACCCGAAGGTGAGCGTGGCCCGGCTGTCCGGCGCGTATGCCGCGAACTCCATCTGGTACCTGGCGATACCAGGAAGGTCGATCCAGTGGATCGCGACCCTGATGGCACCAAACCTGAGCAGAACCGTCACAGCCTGCTCGCTTAGCTCCGCGTACTCCAGGATGTCGGGCTCGCCGAGCAGGCCGCGAACCGCGTTCAGTTCATGTACCAGCGTGTCCAGCAGGACGTTCTGGTAGATCAGCAGCTCTAGGGAGTCCGCCGAGTCGATCGCCGTCGCCGCGGCGGCCGTCGCCTCCGCCCGCAGCCGCGCGAGAACCTCCGCCGCGGGCTGGACCGGCGGCAGCAGCCGGTAGTGCCGCAGGTACGGCCGGAACGGTGACTCGAGCGTTGTTACCCTGACCAGCCTGGTGTCCTGATCCACCAATCCGGCGAACCGCAGGTACGCAGGGTCATATCGCTTCGGGTAGCCGACCATGAGGGTCACTTCCGCCGCGTCAGCGGCGGCCACCATTGCCCGGCCTTCGGCCACCGAGAAGCACATCGGTTTCTCGACCAGCACGTGCAACCCGGCCTCGGCCGCGGCAATCGCCATTGGCGCATGGCTGCCAGAGCTCAGCACCAGCACGGCATCGAGATCGGCGGCGAGCAGATCCCGCCAGTCGGCCGTCGCCAGCGGAATGTCGTATCGCTCAGCGCAGGCGCTGGCATTGCCGAGCGCGATGTCGCACACGGCCCTGACCTCATATATGTCATGGAGCTCGCGCAAATAGTGCAGGTGCATCACCTGCGCGATCACCCCGGCGCCGATAACGCCAACCTTGATGCGCCGCACTCCGGTTCGCTCCGCTTCCGCCACGAGCCTGCCTCCTCGCCCCGCCCGATCGCCCGGCCTCCCGGCCGCCAACGTGCCCGAGCACGCCACCTATGTCAATATGTCCTTACATAGTTTGAACGCAACAACAGCGAAGGTCGGCCATGCTGGACGAGCAGCTGCGGACGATCCGCGAGGTGCGGGTCCGCGATCCTCGCGCGATCGCGGCGGCGGCTGCCCAGCGACGCAGGCGGCCCTTCGTGGGGCCCGCGGGACGGCTGCTGATCATCGCGGCAGACCATCCGGCGCGGGGGAGCCTGGCAGCAGGCGACCGCCCGCTAGCCATGGCCAGCCGGTCCGACCTGCTGGACCGGATCATGGTCGCTATCGCCAGGCCCGGCGTCGATGGCGTGCTCGGGACCGCCGATGTGCTCGAAGACCTGCTGTTGCTTGGCGCGCTCGATGGCAAGATCGCTCTCGGTTCGATGAACCGCGGCGGGCTGCAAGGATCGTCATTCGAAATGGACGACCGGTTCACCGGCTACACCGCGCGCGGCATCGATGCCGCTCATTTCGACGGCGGGAAAATGCTGCTGAGGATCGATCCCGGCGACCCTGCTACTGCCGCGACCCTGCACGCCTGCGGTGCCGCGGTAACCGCGCTCGCCGAGTACGGCCTGATCGCGATGATCGAGCCCTTCATGGTGACGCGCACATCCCAGCAGCGCAGCAACGACCTGTCAGCCGATGCCGTGATCCGCGCGATCGCGATCGCGTCCGGGCTGGGTACGACGTCCGCGTACAGCTGGCTGAAGATTCCTGTGGTCGATGACATGGAACGGGTCGCGGAGTCCTTCACGCTGCCCGCTGTGCTGCTCGGCGGTGAGCTGGGCACGAGTCCCGACGAGATGCTGGCGCGGTGGCAGCGCGCGCTGACGCTGCCGAACATCTTCGGCCTGGTCGTCGGGCGTAACCTGCTCTACCCGCCTGGCGACGACGTGGCAGCTGCAGTCGACACGGCGGTGAGCCTGCTGTGATGAGCGCCATCAGCATCGACAGAGCCAGCCCGGTACCGCTGTACTACCAGATTGCCAGGCAACTCGAGTCGGCCATCGAGTCCGGTGCCCTGGCCGCAGGCACCCGGCTGGAGAACGAGGTGGACCTGTCCGAGCGGCTGGGGCTGTCCAGGCCGACCGTGCGGGCGGCCTTTGGTTACCTCGTCAACAAGGGCCTGGTCATCCGGCGGCGAGGGACCGGGACACTGGTCGCTGACCGGCCCATCGACCGGGATCTCAGGCTGACCAGCCTGCATGACGATCTCGCGGCTTCGGGCCTGACTCCCGCTACGCGGGTGCTCAAGAACGAGGTCGACCACGCAGACAGCGCGGCCGCCGCAGCGCTTGAGATTCCTGAAGGGGCGCTGGTGATCTCACTGCGGCGGATCAGGTTCGCCGACGGTGAGCCGGTCGCCGTGATGAACAACGTCCTGCCCGCTGGCCTGCTCCACCTCAGCACGTCCATGCTGGACGAGCATGGCCTGTATCAGCTGTTGCGGGCCGCCGGCATCCGGCTGGCGTCGGCCACCCAGCGGATGTCGGCAAGGAACGCCACCGCGGCAGAGGCGCGGCTGCTCGGCGAGCCTCGCGGGACAGCCCTGTTGACCATGGAGCGGATCGCCCGCGACGAATCCGGCCGTCCGGTCGAATTCGGCCGGCACGTGTACCGGCCAGCGCGCTACGCGTTCACGATCACGATGTCGGAAAGCCAGACGGCCGGGTAACCTGGCCGCCTCGCCGCCGATCTGACGCTCGCGGCAGGCGCCGTTCGAGGAGGATGCGCTGATGCCAGCTGACCGTTACGACGTCGCCGTCGTCGGCGCCGGGATCGTCGGGCTCGCCGTCGCCCGGGAGGTGCTGATGCGCCGCCCTGACGCAAAGGTCCTCGTGATCGACAAGGCCGAGACGGTCGCGCAGCATCAGACCGGGCACAACTCCGGCGTCATCCACGCTGGCGTGTACTACGCGCCCGGCTCGCTCAAAGCCCAGCTCTGCGTTCAGGGTGCCAAGCTCATGTACGAGTTCTGCGAGCAGAACGAGATTCCATTTGAGCGCTGCGGCAAGCTGATCGTCGCCGTCCGGCAGGAAGAGCTGCCGCGCCTCGACGACCTCGAATCCCGCGCCAGGGCCAACGGCGTCCCCGGGTTGCGCAGGATCGGTGCCGGCGAGATCAGCGAGATCGAACCGGAATGCCGCGGCCTCGCGGCGCTCCACTCCCCCGCCACCGGGATCGTCGATTTCGCCGCGGTGGCCAGAGCCATCGAACGCGAGCTGCGGCATAACGGCGTCGACTTCGCGCTCGGCTGCGAGATCACCTCGATCCGCCGCGCGAACGGGCAGGCCACGGTTCTCACGCACGCTGACGGCGCGTTCACCGCGGACTGGGCGATCGCGTGCGCCGGCCTGTGGTCCGACCGGCTGGCCGTCACCGCAGGAGCTCCGGCAGAACCGCGCGTGGTGCCCTTCCGCGGCGCTTACCTACGCGTCGCTGACGGGGAGCGGCGCGTAGTGCGCGGAATGGTGTATCCGGTGCCGGACCCGGCGCTGCCCTTCCTTGGCGTGCACGTCACCAGGCACATCGATGGCGGCGTGATGCTCGGGCCGACCGCGCTGCTCGTGGCGGCGCGGGACGGGTACGGCCGGCCGGACGCGCGGCCCAACGTGCTCGCCGCCCTCCACGATGCGGGCGAGACGTTGCGCTGGCCGGGTACATGGGCACTTGCCATGCATTTCTGGCGCACCGGCGCAACCGAACTCGCAATGGCGAGTAGCCGTCGGCTTTTCGTTAAGAAATGTTCGCGATATGTGCCGGCGATCGCGTCCCTGAAAATAGAACGGCGCACGGTCCGCGGCGTCCGGGCGCAGGCGGTTGATCGGCACGGTGGGCTGGTTGACGACTTTACGATCTCCCAGACGCCGGGCGCCACGCACGTGCGAAATGCACCGTCACCTGCAGCTACCTCGTCTTTTGCACTTGCGGCTCGGATCGTGGACGAAGCAGACACCGCCTCCGCTTGACCTCGTTCTCCACGTCTTCACATTTCGTGTACGGTCACGCCCAGAACGTGATGAACTTCAGTACGCGTCTTTACGTGAACTTAAGTACATACGTCAAGACGAGTCGGTGCTGCACCAACTCGGGGGTGTATAGAGAATGCCGGTTGTCGCCCTCATCACGTGGATTGTCACAGCGCTTGGCGGGCTCTATCTGCTCGCGATCTGGCTGATCGAATACGACCCCGACTTCCAGCGCGCCGCGGCAACCAGGCTTCCGGTGCCGATCGTCTCCGGTCACGTGCTCTTCGCGGTGGGCGGCCTGGTCGTCTGGCTGATGTACCTGGTCACGGACGAAGACATCTTCGCGTATGCCACCGTCGCGGTCCTGGCCTTCGTTGCCACTTTCGGCCTGACGATGGCAGTGCGCTGGATCGGCGTTTACCGCAGTGCGCCGCTTACGCCGAGGACCGCGGTATTCAGCGGCGCCCAGCGAGGTGTCGCCGAGAGCGCAAGGGATGCGTGGACTCCGCGCGAGTCCTACGCGGATGACAGCACGCAGATCGCCTTCAGCGATCAGGTCAGGCCGGGCGAGCTAGCCGTTCCGCCGGAGCGGCACTTTCCCGTCTCCGTCGTAATCGGACACGGCCTGTTCGCCACGGTCACCATCGTGCTCGTCGTCCTCACCCTGCTGGGCGTCGGCGGCAGCTAATGCCGGCGCTACCACGTCGGCAACCTGCGGGCTCCCCTCCATCGCTTCGCTCGGGATGTCACGCATCTTCCTGAGCGGCGAGAAGAATACCCAGAAGGCAGCAGCCCAGCTGCCGATGACGCCTACCCAGATCGTCGCCCGAATGCCGAGCAGGCTGCCGAGCGTGCCACCGAGGAGGCCGCCGAGCGGAATCGTGCCCCAGACGATCCAGCGCATCGCCGCGTTCATCCGGCCAAGCAGGTGCGGCGGGCAGATGAGCTGGCGGTAACTGAGCTGCGCGATGTTGTAGAGGACAACCGTGAAGCTCAGGCCGGCGACCGCGATAGGGAAAAACACCAGCCTCGGACCGGGCTCGGTGAGCGGCATGACAATCGGGATCGCGCCGAACACGCCAACCGAGAACCAGATGATCCTGGCCGTGCCGATCCACTTGGCCAGCCGGCCGGACAGGATACCGCCGAGGATCCCGCCGAGGCTGCCCACGCTGATCAGCAGGCCGGTGCTGGCCGGCGCGACGTGCACCACCCGGATCAGGAACAAGATCTCCAGCGCGGCTGAGATCGAGCCGAACAGGTTCGCAGTCCCGGTGCACGCAGCGATCTTGCGCAGCACCGGATGACCGAACACGAATCTGAGCCCGGCGAACAGCTCCTTGCGAAGCCCCGCGAACCCGGTACTGGCCGGCGTAGCGGCCGCCTGACCGGCAGGCGCATCCGCGACTCCCGGCCGCGGCTCGCGCGTCCTGATCAGCAACAGCGTCGCCGTCGAGACCGCGAACGAGATCGCGTCCGCGGCCATCGATCCGGCCTTCAGCAGGCCAAACAGAGCGCCGCCCAGCCCAGGGCCCGCTACCTGGGAAAACGCCTGCGTCGCGCCGAGCTTGCCGTTGCCGTCATGCAGCTGGTCACGAGAGACCAGAGCGGGGACATAGCTCTGGTAGGCGACGTCGAAGAACACGGTAGCCAGACCGGTGAGGAAGCCGACCGCGAACAGCTGTGCCATCGTCAGCACGCCAAACGCGGCCGCAACGACGACCGATCCCAGAATCAGCGTCCTCGCGATGTCGCAGATGATCATCAGCCGGCGCTTGGCGACCCGGTCGACGATGAGTCCCGCGGGCAGCGCGACGATGAGGAAGCACACGGTTGTCGCCGCGGACAAGAGCCCGACCTGGAACGTCGTGGCATTCAGCAGCACGACAGCTACCAGCGGCAGCGCGACGATCGTTACCGCGGAGCCGATCTCGCTGACCGCCTGGCCGGTCCACAGCAGCATGAAGTCCCGGTGCCGCCACAAGCTCCGGCTGGCCCGTTGGCTGGCATCGTCGGCTGGGGCTGCGGGAGTCATAAGTCCCATCTTGTCGCGGACTGCGCAATGAGAAGAAATCAATACCCTCTCGGCAGACCTCGCTGCGACGCCGAGCCCAGCCTTCAGCCAGGTCAGGCTTTCGGCACGCGACGAGGCGAACGAAGGCTACAGAGCGTCCCTGCCGTGCGGGCTGTCCCAGTCAAGCAGCGGGCCGTCGGGGACGATCCTCGTCGGGTTGATGGCGCCGTGGGTGGTGTAGTAATGGCGCTTAATGTGATCGAAGTTCGTCGTCTCGCGGAACGCAGGACGCGAGTACAGGTCCCGCGCGTATCCCCACAGGTTCGGGTAGTCGGTGATCCGTCGCAGATTGGCCTTGAAATGCGAGTAGTACACAGCGTCGAACCTGGCCAGAGTTACCCAGAGCCGCACGTCTGCCTCAGTCAGGGCCGGTCCCACCAGGTACCTGCTGCCGGCGAGCCGCTCCTCGAGCTGGTCAAGCACGCTGAAGAGCTCGGTGACGGCATCGTGGTAAGCCTGCTGCGTCGTGGCGAAGCCTGACCGGTACACGCCATTGTTGACCGAGGTGTACACCACCTGGTTGATCTCATCGATCTGCGGCCGCAGCTCAGCCGGATACAGCTCGACATCGGGATCGGCCCACTCGCCGAACTGGGTGTCCAGGTCGATCGTGATATCAGGGAAGTTGTTGCTCACGATGCGGCCAGACCGCTTATCCCAGAGCAAGGGAACCGACATGTGCCCGTCGTAGCCAGGCTCGGTCGCCTCATACGCCTCGCGCAGGAAGGCAAATCCGTTGACCGGATCCAGCCCGTGGCCAGGACCTTCCCTGAACGCCCAGCCCCTGCCGTCCCTGACCGGGTCGACGGCGCTAAGCGAGATTACGTCCTCCAGGCCGAGCAGCTTGCGCACGATCGCAGTGCGGTGTGCCCACGGGCACGCCCACGAGATGTACAGGTGATACCGCCAGGCCTCGGCCGGATACCCGCTCGAGCCGTCGGCGGTGATCCGGCCCTGGAAGGGATAGGCCGGCCGGGTGAACTCGGCCGGCTTGTCCTGAGTGGCTGCCGACTTGGGCTTGTGACCGCCATAGTCGCCGTAAGCCTCGAAGTCGACCGGGCTGGCCCCGCCCGCTCGGCCGGTGGCGTCCGTTGTCGTCGTCATGCGCCTAGTTAACCCCGCGGGGCGCAGCTCAGTCGACCGGAAGGTGGCGGTCTGCCCGGCCATAACGCTCGTAGGCGCGCCGGTCCTGCTCGGTTGGTGGCGGCTGCAGGCCCCGCGGCCAGAGCCGCCAGGAACGCACCGTTCCCACCTCCGCCGCATAGAGCGTGATCTGGGCCTGAAGGTAGAGCCAGGCGAGCAGACCGAGTACTACCCCGAACACCCCGTAGAGCGCAGAGCTGCGCTGCAGGGTGCGGCCGATGATGAAGCCTCCGATCAGCTGCAGGATTTGCCACGACGCCGCCGACAGCACCGCACTCAGAAAGAGCTCACGCCAGCTCACTTCGGCGGCCGTCGCCAGCCGGAAAGCGACCCAGAAGACCCCCACGTTCAAGACGAAGGCCAGCACGATGGTGGCGGCTTCGGCGGCCGTTCCGCTCAGCAGGTGACCAAGCCCGCCAGCGATGCCGGACAGCGAGACCGTAACGATCTGGCCGATTCCGACGACCGCGATCAGGCCGACGCCGCGCAGCATGGACCACGGAAAGGCGGGCCTGCGGTCCAGCGGAACGGCCCAGACCGTGTTCAGGGCGTTCTGCATGGCCATGGCGATCCCGCGGGCACCGAACGCGGCGCCGCCGAGGCCTACCACCAAGGCGATGCCGGTGCTGTGCAGCGGCTTGACGCTGCCCTTGATGTGCGGCCCGAGCACCGGGTAGGCGCTCAACGCCGAGCTGATCAGGTGGTGCCGCAATTCGGGGTTATGCCGCAGCACGATGTCCAGGAGGGTGACCACCACGAGCAGCAGCGGAAAGATCGCCACGAACGTGTAATAGGCGATGAGCGCGGCGAGATTGCCGGCCTGGTCGTCGCTGAACTTCTTCCAGACGGCCAGCGGGAACGCCAGCACGGGCGTTCGCCGCTGGAACTCATCAGCGCGATGGAGAAGACCGTCGAGGTATTTCATCGACCTAGGAGCTACCCATCACCGCGACACCTGTCCCGATCACGCCTGCGGCCTCCCGCCTAAGATTCAGGATCCACGCGACACTTCAGGCGTATCGCCGCATTGGTGGGACACTAGGGCAGCCGCCACAAATCCGGGCTGTCGCCGGCGGCTAAGCCGATCGGCATGAACGGGGTCTGTCAGTGCCGCGGCCTTCACGCTCTCGACGAGGACGTGTACGGATGCCTCCTGGCTGGCGGCAAGGTCGAGATGGCACACAGTGACGGATCCGCTCTCCAGAATTTACGCAGCCGACGCGTGACCGGTCTCGAATCCGCGCGGGAAGATAGTTAGCCTATGAAATAACTTGAGCTCACCTCAGGTTCAGAGGTTGAGTACCGGTACATCACCCACCCCAGTGAGGCGTACAGACTTGGCTCCGACAGACCGCAGCAACGGTGCAGGCAACGCGAGCAGCTCGCAGGATGCCGAGGGCAAGCGGGGCCTGCGGGGCGCCCACTACAAGTGGGTAGCGCTGTCCAACACCACGCTCGGCATGCTCGCGGCGACGGTCAACGCGTCGATCGTGATCATCTCGCTGCCGGCGATCTTCCGCGGTATTCACCTGAACCCGCTGACGCCCGGCAACATCAGCTACCTGCTCTGGATGCTGATGGGCTACCTGGTCGTCTCCGCGGTGCTGGTTGTCACGCTCGGCCGGCTCGGCGACATCTACGGCCGGGTCAAGATGTACAACCTCGGGTTCACCCTCTTCGGGCTCGGCGCGCTCGCGTTGCCGTTCGATCCGCTGACCGGCCCTGGCGGCGCGCTCTGGCTGATCGGCTTCCGGATCATCCAGGCGGTCGGCGGCGCCATGCTGATGGCCAACTCCCCGGCGATCCTGACTGACGCGTTTCCGTACAACCAGCGCGGGATGGCCATGGGCATCAACCAGGTGGCCGGAATCTCTGGCCAGTTCATCGGCCTGATCCTGGGCGGCATCCTGGCCGCCGTGGACTGGAGGCTGGTCTTCCTGGTCTCGGTGCCCATCGGCATCGGCGGCGCGATCTGGTCCTACCTGAGCCTGCGCGAGGTCGGCGCCCGGACCCCGGCCAAGATCGACTGGCTGGGCAATGTCACCTTCGCTGTCGGTCTGATTGCCTTGCTCACCGGCATCACCTATGGCATCCAGCCGTACGGCGGGCACTCGATGGGCTGGACCAGCCCGGTGGTTCTCACGGAACTTATCGGCGGCGTCGCACTGCTCACCGCGTTCTGTTTCATCGAGCTGCGCGTGCGGGCGCCGATGTTCGATCTGCGGCTGCTGCGGATCAGGTCGTTCTCGACCGGCGCGGCCGCAGCGCTGCTGGCCTCGATCTCCCGCGGCGGCATGCAGTTCATGCTGATCATCTGGCTACAAGGCATCTGGCTCGTGCTGCACGGCTACTCGTTCATCGATACGCCGCTATGGTCGGGCATCTACCTGTTGCCGTTGACCGCCGGCTTCCTTGTCGCGGGGCCGCTTTCCGGCTGGCTGTCTGACCGCTACGGCGCGCGGTTCTTCGCTTCAGGCGGGCTGTTGGTGTCGGCGGCGTCGTTCGGCGGGCTGTTGCTGCTGCCCACGAACTTCAGCTATCCGGCGTTCGCGATCCTTATCTTCATCTCAGGCGCTGGAATGGGGTTGTTCTCGGCGCCGAACGCCGCTGCGGTCATGAACAGCGTCCCGCCAAGACAGCGCGGCGCGGCCTCAGGCATGCTAGCCACGTTCACGAACTCGGGCTTCGTGCTGTCGATCGGCATCTTCTTCTCGCTGATGATCGCCGGCCTGGCCTCGACGCTGCCGACAACCCTGACCAGGGGTCTGACCGGGCAGGGAGTGCCAAGCGCGATCGCTCACCAGATCGGCAACCTGCCGCCGGTAGGCAGCCTGTTCGCCGCGTTCCTCGGTTACAACCCTGTGCATCAGCTGCTTGCACCGACCGGAGTGCTTAACCACCTGCCAGCCCATAACGTGCGCGTGCTCACCGGGAAGCAGTTCTTCCCCGAGCTCATCTCCGGCCCGTTCCATCACGGCCTGGTCATCGTGTTCATCATGGCCATGACCGTGCTGGTGATCGCGGCAATTCTGGCCCTGCGGCACGGCGGCCAGGAGCTGGTCAAGGAGCGCGCTGCGGCTGAGGTCGCGGCCCGCGCAGAGCAGACCGAAGAGACCATTCAGGCCTGACGCGCTGCCGCTGGCTCGGTCACGGCGACGGGCCTGACCCGCACGGGCGGCAGCGTCCTGCTGAGCACGACGGCGACGACAGCCCCCGCCAACGCTGGCAGGTACAGCACGAGGAACCGGACGCCACCCTGGCCGGAACCGAGCCATGGACTCACCGCCGCAACCCAGAGTCCTGCTGTGCTTGCCGCCACGAGAACGGCTGCTGTGCTGCGCTGGTAGCGCGGACCGGCCCGCCGGTAGCGCGCGGCCCGCGCCAGCACGGTGAGCAGCAGGCCGTTGACTGTCCCGATGACCAGCCCGGCGATGGTCCCGACCACCCAGCCGACCACAATTGCGTAGGCGCTGGCCATCAGGATGAAGCCCGCGGCGTTTTCTGCCTGGCTCAGATCGAGCACGTTCACGCTTATGTAGCCAGGCGGCACGCCGTTGCCCATATTGACCAGAACGAATGCGGCGAGGGACACGGACGCGAATGCCGTTCCCAGCCAGAACCCCGCCTCGGCGCCGGCGATGGCCCAGGCGCCGACTGTGGTCCGCGGCACTGAACCCCGCAGGCCCGATCTCTCGTGATTGCGGGTGAATCTCAGCATAGGTACCGAAAATCATCCTGCATCCGCGGCCGTTTGCACCAGTATTCGGTCGAATAGTCCGCAGGAGCGGGGCCTGACTACTACAGGGCGACCTCGCGAGCCAGCAGGTCTTCGAATGTCTCCCGGCGGACCCCCAGCCTGGCTGACCCTTCGGAGCAGAAGATCACCGGCGGCCTGAGCGCGGCGTTGTAGTTATTCGCCATCGTGAAGCAGTACGCACCTGTAGCTGGCACGACGACCAGGTCACCGATCCGGGGGCTGGCGAGCAGAACCTCCGGCGTGATCACGTCGCCTGACTCGCAGTGCCTGCCGACCAGGTCGGCGAGCACGGGCTCGTGATCCCAGCGGCCCAGCACCACGGGCGCGAACCGCTGACCGTACAGGGAGTGCTCAAGATTGTCGCCCATGCCGCCATCGACGGCGACATGCATGCGCGCCGACCGCTTGATCGTGACAACCCGGTACAACGTCAGGCCCGCTCTCGCCACCATCGAACGCCCAGGTTCGATCAGGATCTCGATGTCCTCGCCCAGATACTTATGCGCGGCCGCGACCAGGCGGTCGGCGTACTCCCCCAGCGATGGCGCGACGTCCTCGGGCACGTAGCGGACGCCGAGACCACCGCCGAAGTCGTATACCCCGAACCGCTCGAGGCTCGCGAGTGCTTCCACCGCTGCCTCGAACTGCTCGGTATTAAGGATCTGCGAACCGATGTGAGCGTGCAGTCCGTGCAGGTCGATCAGCGGGACAGCGCGCATCCTGGCGATCGCATCAGGAACCTGGTCGACCGGCACGCCGAACTTCGACGCCTTCCCGCCGGTCGCGAGCGCCGCATGGGTAGCCGATTCGACTCCCGGGCTCACCCGCAGCAGCACAGGCGTCCGCCGGATCGCGAACCGCGCGATCCTTTCGATGTCGTCAAAGCCGTCCACGACGATGTAGCCGATGTGGGCGTCGATCGCCGCCCGGATGTCCTCGTCGGACTTGGCGTTGCCGTGCATGACGATGGTGGCGGGGTCAGCGCCCGCCGCCAGGGCCAGCCTGAGCTCGCCGGCGCCAACCACGTCGCAGCCAAGCCCGGATTCCACGAGCACCTTGATCATCGCCACGGAGGGGAACGCCTTGACCGCGAAGCAGGCACGGCTCCTGCGGTGCCTCGACCTCATGACGTTCAGGTACTCCGCAGCCCGGTCCCGTAGCGCCCGCTCGTCAAAAACGTAGGCCGGCGTGCCGAATCTGGCCGCGATATCTGACAGCAGGCAGCCGCCGATCCTGAGGTCGTCACCGTCAACGACGGCCGACGGCGGTAGCAAAGACAAGTCGGGCATGCGTAACAGAGTAGTTAGCTCGCGCGGCCGATCTCGAAAGTGACGGTGCGCCTGGCGACGATCTTCGAGCTGCACCGGCTGGCCCCGGTCTTCTTGAGCCTCCCGTGCAACCTGGAGGTGAAGTGACCTGACTCGTGCAGGCCGTGATACTTGCCGGTCGCTCTCTTCACCGAGAAGGTGCCGCGCTGGACGATCGTGAAGCGGCAGGTGCGCAGGTTAGGGCCGGTGTACGTGGTCTTCTGCACGTGCCGGCGGATGACGATCCTGCCTTTCGGAAATGTGATCGTCGCCGTCTTCCTGATGAAGTGACCGCTGGCTCTGAACGCGCCCCATGCCTGGACGGTCGGGTGCCGCGGACCCGACATCCGCGCGACGATCTTGAAGACCTCGCGGCCGGTGTAAGCGGGGGCGACGGGCACGCCATGCTGATGCCCGGGCGCGGCCCAGGCGGTAGCTGACGTCTCGATCGTCGCGGCTGTCATCGTCAGCACGAAGAGAGCGGCCATCGCCAGCCGGGTTATAGGTGGCATTTGTCCTCCGGAGCTCATCGGGGCGGCTCTAGGTGAAGTAGCGCAGGCAAGCGACGGCGCCCGTCGCGGCCACTGTCAGCAGTGCGGCGCCGTCGAACCGCCGCCAGTAGATGGCCTTCAGCAGCATGTCCAAGTGCGTGGGCGGCCCGCCGCCTGGCTCCGGCTCGGGCGGCGACGCGCTCAGCTCCCGCGCGTCCCGCAGTAGTGCCGATGCCCTGGCTGTTCCGTGCGCCAGCCCGATGCCAGCTCCGACGACGACGGCGGCGCCAATGCCGGGCATGGCAGTCACGGCGAGTGGGAGCATGCCGAACCCAGCGAACGGGTTCCTGGTCGCGAATCCAGGACCAAGCAGGGCGCCCCACACCAGGATGCGGCGGCGCGGCCGCGCCCTGATCAGCATTGCCTGCGGCACCTGCCACCCGCGGCCTGGCGGTGCCAAGCCGCGACGACCCGACAGCTCTACCAGCCCGTAGTAGCAGCCATAGGCTGCCGCTACCGCCAGCGCCATCCCGCGCAAGCCCGGCGTGACGAGTCCGAGCGCACCGACTGCTAGTCCCAGCAACCCCCACACGAGCACTGCCGGAATCGCATACGCGAAGACCACGCTGGCCCGCATCCGCCAGGCTTGGCTCCCGACCGGAAGACCACCGGCCAGCGACGCGGCCGAGTTCACCCCTCATGGCGAATACGCCTTCGCGTATCCGTTGCCGCTAGCGAGCAGCAGCGCGAAAACGGCAAGCGCCGCCAGCAACCCGGTCACTGCGCCGCTGTGCTCGCGAGCGCGTGCTGCATGCGTTGCTGCTCGGCGCGAACGTCGGCTGGGCTCGCGCAATGGCAGCAAATACAGTTGCTGAGGCACGTGCACCAGTTGCGGCATCCGCCTGCGCCGATGCAGTCATAGCAGACCTTGTAGCCCATCCCGCGGCCGAGGTTCATGCACGCGATCCAGCTGCCCGAAGGCCACTCGCAGCGATAACCCTGGCGGTTGAAGCAATTGCTGGTGAATGAGCCCTTGCACAGGTGATGTCGGGGCGGGCAGCCGACGTCAGGGCAATTCGAGCACCGCCTCGTGGGCCCGCAGTGGCAGGTCGCCGCCTCCGCTGGAGTGGCGCCAACCGCGAACGCGGCCAGGCCAGCCGTGCCCCCGACCACCACGCGCCGCAGCGCGTCGCGCCTGCTGACCTTCCTGGCGATCCGCTCGGTGATCGCGCCGATGCGCTCGTCCAGGCTCGCCCCGCTTCGACGACTCATGTCACGTTCCCCTCCACACGCAATAGCTGCCGGCCACCCGCCGACAATCCCGCTGCCTCGGGCGCTGCCGGCCAGCAGGCCTCCGCGAAGGCCCTGACCTCGGCCGCCTTGACCGCTGAACCGGCCGCGCGAACGACGCCGCTCGCATCGATAGCGACGAGCAGCGGGGTTGCCGAAACCTGGTAGGCGTCAAGGCCGTCCGACCTGGCAGGCCGGCCGATCTCAAGCTCGGATCCGCTGAACACGTCCGATATCCGCAGGTAGGAGGGCGGATCGGAGATTAGTATCAGGGTGCGGATCCCATCCAGCTGGCCGGCCGATGCCAGCTCGCCAAGCACGCCGACTAGCTGCTCGCAAGACGGGCAGGTCGGATCGGCGAACGCCACCAGCGCAGGGCCGTCGTCCCGCGGGATGAGCTGTCGCTCCTGCCGGTCCGCCGTCGAGATGTAGGACAGCGCCGCCGCCTGGCCGCCCACCGCGGGGCCGAGTTCAGGGGTCTTGTCGCTGCGAGTCAGCAGCCGCCCGAGCTGGCGGTACATGATCACCACGAACATGGCCAGCGCCGCGAGCAGCGCCCACTGAGCCGCGAACAGGTAAACGGGAATGCGAATCATGGCATCCACCCTTGCTGCGCCTCCGGCGCTGACGACACTGCGCGCCCGGCGCCGATCGCGACGGCAGCCGTGTACGCGCACCACGTGATGACTGCTGCACCGGCCAGCAGGCCCAGCCTGCCGAGCGCTCCAAGCTGCAGCATCGACGGGCTGACCGGCCAAACCGCCAGCACTGCGCCAGCCGCCAGTAGCGCCGCTCTGGCGACGCCCGCACGGTTGAACGAGCGCCCGCTCAAGGCACCGAAGCACCGGCAGGCCCGGCCGGGGTAACACCAATAACCGATCACCGACACGGCGACGAAACTGCAGCACACCACCAGAACGGCCAGGTTCAGCCAGCCGGCCAGCGGGCTGGACAAGCTGGCGGCACCGACGAGGATTTCGAGGCCAGCGATCATCGCCGCTATTGCTCGCGGCGCCCACGACGCGGTCCATGCAGGCACGAACAGTCGGACCGTCGCGGTGAAGCCCGCGAGGTCAGCGAGCTTGGCGCCGCCGGCCGCGACGAACAGCAGCGCGATTACGACCTTGCACGCCAGCGCAACCCCTGTCATCGACCCATCGCCCTAGCCGGCCCTTGCCGAGATGCCAGCCGGCGCACCCAAAGGCGCGGTCAGCTCATCGTCGCCGGGCGAGATCGCAGCGACCTGGCGCAGCTTCACGAGCTGCCAGTCGTGGTTCACCAAGCTCGACCCGCGCACCAGGCCGGCCGAGTCAACGAAGATCACGAACGGCATGACCCTGATGTTGTACTTCGCGTAGAGCCGGGGAGAACCAGCCAGGACCGGCATGCCGGCCAGCCCTAGCTGCACCAGGGCGGCCGCCGCAACCTCGGCTGGCCCGCGGGTCACGATCACGATTTCCAGATCGATCTCGGCTCGCAGCTCGTGCAGCCCAGCCACAACCGAAGGGAACGACTTCAGGCTGTGATCGGCGAAGACGATGAGCTGCAACGCCTTGGCTGGCGGAGAGAAGTACACCGTGCCCGCCGTGTCTGACAGTGACCAAGACGGCGCGCGCCGGCCACGAGCCAGACCGTCTCGTTCGAGCGCGTCAGCTCCGGACAACATGAGGTGCGCGACTTTGAGCAGCGCCAGCAGCGCCGCGACGGACAAGACCGCCGCAATCACCACGAATCCGATTGCGAGCGCCGTCATCGACCGGCCTACGACCTTCGGCCAGCCGAATTCATGTGGAGAACCAAATCATTCAGCGTCTGCCGGGTCAAGCAGGACACGGCGCCACTGCCCAGGGACCTACGGCCCTGGCGCGAAATCTGGGTAAACAGTCAGATGGCAGCTGGAAGACAGCGAGGACAGACGAGGCAGACATGACCACAGCTGGCACCGCCACAGAGCCGTCGGCATCCGGCGAGCCCACGTTCGCAAGCGGCCAGGAGACCGTCATCGTGGGGGTTGACGGATCACCGCCATCGACCTCAGCGCTCGCCTGGGCGGCGCGATACGCGCAAGCGACCGGCGCGTCGCTGCGCGCGGTACTGGCGTGGCACTACCCGTCGGCCGCGGGCCTGCCGCCGGTCGGCCACACTCCTGAGCCGTTGCGGTCGGAGGTCGAGCACTCCAGGTACGAGATACTCGACAAGGCGATCGAATCCGCGTGCCGCGACCTCCCCGAGATAAAGGTCGACAGGAAAGTGGTCTACGGGCACCCCGCACAGGCGCTGATCGATGAATCGAGGAACGCTGATCTGCTCGTGGTGGGCAGCAAGGGGCACGGTGGCTTCACCGGCATGATGCTCGGCTCGGTCAGCACGCATTGCGTGCACCACGCGTCGTGCCCGGTCACCGTCGTCAAACGCACCTGACCTGTCAGCCGCCAACCCCCGCTCGCAGTCCCGATACCGACCGGACAGGACGCACCGACATGACAGCCCCGCCCACGCTCCCACCCGAACACCTCGTCGCGATCAACGCCTACTGGCGGGCAGCCAACTACCTGTCGGCTGGCCAGATCTACCTGATGGAGAACGCCCTGCTCGCCGAGCCGTTGCGTCCTGAACACATCAAGCCCCGCCTGCTGGGGCACTGGGGCACCTCGCCAGGCATCAACTTCATCTGGGCACACCTGAGCCGCGCGATCACCCTCGGGGACCTGAACATGATGATCGTGGTGGGCCCTGGTCACGGCGGTCCGGCGACTCTGGCGAACACCTGGCTGGAAGGCAGCTACTCGCAGATCTATCCGAGCGTGTCGCAGGATGCCGTAGGAATGGGCAGGCTGATGCGCCAGTTCTCGTTTCCGGGCGGCGTGCCCAGCCATAACGCCGCCGAGACGCCCGGCTCGATTCATGAGGGCGGCGAGCTCGGCTACTCCCTCTCGCACTCGTTCGGCGCGGCATTTGACAACCCCGACCTCATCGTCGCGTGCGTCGTCGGCGACGGCGAAGCCGAAACTGGCCCGCTGGCGACGAGCTGGCACTGCAACAAGTTCATCGACCCGGCGAAGGACGGAGCGGTCCTGCCGATCCTGCACTTGAACGGCTACAAGATCGCCAATCCGGCCGTGCTCGCCAGGATCGGCGATGACGCCCTTGACAAGCTCTTGCGCGGATACGGCTACCAGCCCGTCTACGTCAGTGGCGACGATCCGCTCGTCATGCACGAGCTGATGGCGACGGCCGTCGACGGCGCCATCGCGCGGATCAGGCAGATCTGGTCCGACGCCAGGAAGGGCGGCGAAGGCACGGCAAGCCAGCCAGCCGCCGCGACGCTGCCGGCCTGGCCGATGATCGTGCTTCGTTCTCCAAAGGGCTGGACTGGTCCTGTGACCGTCGATGGCCTGCAGGTAGAAGGCACCTGGAGGGCGCACCAGGTGCCGCTCCCTCAGGTCAGGACCAACCCCGACCACCTGCGCCAGCTCGAGCAGTGGCTGCTCTCCTACCATCCGCGTGAGCTATTCGACCTGGCCGGCCACCCGCGCCCCGAGCTGCTCACGCTCGTCCCGCAGGGAGATAGCCGGCTTGGCATGAACCCGCACGCCAACGGCGGTTTGCTGCTGCGCGACCTCGAAATGCCCGGGCTCAGGGAGCACGCGGTCCCCGTGCAGGCACCGGGAAGGATCAACGCCGAGCCGACGAAGGTGCTAGGCGACATGCTGGCCGACGTCATGCGGCGCAACCTGGCGACCAGGAACTTCCGCCTCGTGGGACCAGACGAGACCGCGTCAAACCGGCTGGATGCCGTCATCGAGGTAAGCGGCAAGACATGGGAGGCCGAGGTCAAGCCCGTAGACGTTGACCTCCGACCGGACGGAAGAGTGCTCGAGATGCTCTCCGAGCACACCTGCCAGGGCTGGCTCGAGGGCTATCTGCTGACTGGCAGGCACGGTCTGTTCTCCTGCTACGAAGCGTTCATCCACATCGTGGACTCCATGCTGAACCAGTACGCCAAGTGGCTGAAGGTCAGCAGGAAGCTGCCGTGGCGGCTGCCGGTCGCCTCGCTGAACTACCTGATCACCTCGCACGTCTGGCGGCAGGATCACAACGGCTTCAGCCACCAGGACCCAGGATTCATTGACCACGTGGTCAACAAGAAGGCCGTGGTCACCAGGGTGTACCTGCCGCCGGACGCGAACTGCCTGCTTTCGGTCGCCGACCACTGCCTGCGCAGCCGCGATTACGTCAACGTGATCGTCGCTGGCAAGCACCCTTCGCCGCAGTGGCTGAACATGGACGCAGCCATGCTGCACTGCGCGCGCGGCGCCGGGATCTGGACCTGGGCGAGCAACGACGGCAGCGGCACCGAGCAGCAGGCCGAACCGGATGTCGTGCTGGCCTCCGCCGGCGACGTGCCAACCGTCGAGGTGCTGGCCGCCGCCGACATACTCCGCCAGCACCTGCCTGACCTGCGGGTACGCGTGGTGAACGTGGTCGACCTCATGCGCCTGCAGCCGGAGTCGCAGCATCCGCACGGGATGAGCGACCCCGAATACGACGCCCTGTTCACGGCGGACAAGCCGGTGATCTTCGCGTATCACGGCTATCCGACGCTGATCCACCGGCTGACGTACAACCGCCACGGTCACGACAACATGCACGTACGCGGATACCTGGAAGAAGGAACCACCACAACGCCGTTCGACATGCTCGTCCTGAACGATATGGACAGGTTCCACCTGGTGATGGACGTGATCGACCGGGTCCCCGGGCTCGGACCGCGCGCAGCTGTGCTCCGCCAGCTGATGGTCGACAGCCGTGCCAGGCACCGCGAGTGGATCGTCGAGCACGGCGAGGACATGCCTGAGATCACCGGGTGGGTCTGGGGCAGGCACGCGGGCGCCCGTGATGGCGAGGCAGCCGGCCGGGCCAGGACGATAGGCGGCCGCGCGATACACGTTCCTGGAACGCGGTGACCGGGCAGCCCCAGCGTGACGGCGTCCTCGTCTTCAACGCGGGCTCGAGCAGCCTCAAGCTGTCGGTCGTCGGTCCGGATGAGGCTGTCCGCGACCAGTGCGACATCGACGACTGGGACGGAAGCTCGGACGCGCGCGAACTGAGCGGCTATCTCGCTGCGCTTGCCACCTCACCCGACGGGCCAGCCGCGATCGGCCACCGGGTCGTTCATGGCGGCAGCTTGTATACCGCGGCCACGCCGATCGACGACGCGGTGCTCGCCGGTATCGCCAGCCTCACGCCGCTCGCGCCGTTGCATCAGCCGCGCGCACTGGCCGGCATCAAAGCCGCGAGCGCCGCATTTCCTTCTCTGCCGCAGGTCGCCTGCTTCGATACCGCGTTTCACGCTGACCTGCCGGAGCAGGCTTCCACGTACCCGCTTCCTGCCGCCTGGCGGGACGCTTACGGGCTGAAGAAGTACGGCTTCCATGGTCTCTCGCACCAGTACGCGTCGCGGCGTGCCGCTCAGCTGCTGCAGGCAGTGCAGGCACAACAAGACCGGATCGTGACATGCCATCTCGGCGCCGGGGCTTCGCTCGCGGCCGTGCAGGGCGGCCGAAGCGTGGAGACGTCGATGGGCTTCACTCCGGTCGACGGCCTGGTGATGGCCACCAGGTCAGGGAGCGTCGATCCGGGCATGATCGCCTGGCTGGCCGACCGGATCCCGCCCGCCGAGCTGGCCGACGCTCTTGAGCACAGGTCCGGCCTGGCCGCGCTTGCAGGCTTGGCGGACGGGAGCGGCGACTACCGCGATGTGGCAGCGGCGGCGAGCCGGGGTGAGCCCGCCGCCGTCCTCGCTCTCGATGTGCACGCGCACCGCCTCGCGGCCGGGATAGCGGCCATGACGGCGGCGATGAACGGGCTCGATGCGCTCGTCTTCACCGGCGGCATCGGCGAGCACGCTCCGCAGGTGCGGGCAAGGGCGGCAGCCGCGCTCGGCTTCCTCGGCATCGCCATCGACGAGGCGGCGAACGCGGCGGCCAGTGGCGACGCTGACATCAGCGCTCAGGGCGCACGGGTTCGCACCATCGTGGTGACGGCGCGCGAAGACATCGAGGTGGCCAGGGCAGTCGTAGCGGCCATATCCCCTAGCTAGGTCCGCCGCTGCGCTAGTTACGGGGCCAGCGCCGCGTGCTCCACCGCGGGCCGAAGCACGCCCACTCGATGCCCCAGTTCACCATCCGGCGCCGGTTGAGCATCAATCTGGTCAGCCCCGCGAAAAGCAGCAGCACGAGGGCAAGGCCGACCACGCTGCCGATCTCGATCAAGACCGCCCGCGTTCTGACCATGCCGACCGTCATGGGATGGCGGTTCATGACCTGACCAGCCCAGTCGACCCAGACCCGCACCTTCGAGCCGACGGTGTCGCCAGTCTTGGCCGGGACCATGCCCTGCTTGTTTGCTCCAGATGGCGCCAGCCACTTGCCGGGCACCCAGTAGGTCGCCATCGATCCGTACCCGTAGAACTGCCGCGGCGCCGGCCGCTGCAGAACAGCCTCAACCTGCCGCCATGAGACTTCGCTGCGCACCTGGGCAAAGCCGCTCACGTCGGCCAGATGGTGCGTCGCCGGCCCGATCAGCGGAGCGCCGATCAAGAACGCCAGCAGCAGAGCGATCCGCACCGCGCACTCGAATCTGTCGATCGGGCGCCGCAGTGGATTCCGGTCTGCACCGACCCATCGGATGATCCGCTTTCTGAGCGGCACGCGCGGAGCAAGTCGCTTGCTCCGGTCCCCCGTCCGTCGCACCACGTCAGCATTCCCGTCCTGACGCTTCTCACCCGCCCAACCTGGGCCTCTTCGGATCGGTGCGGTGTGACCAGGCGGGGCGGGCAAGGAGTTTGTGCGCCGTTGACCGGCACTTGCCGGTCGCGGCTCGGAGGCCAATCCGGTAGCCCGCGATTCCTCTTTCGGCGGCCCGCACCGTGGTAGCCTGCGCGGCATAGGCGGGGGGTCAACAGTTGCACGGGGGATGAGCCATGCGGCTTCTTGCTGCCGCCAGGCTCAGCGGAATCAAGCCGTCTGCGGACCCGCTCGGGCCCAGGCGGTTGTTCTTCGGCGGGCTTGCCATCGGCATCATCGCGATGTCTGCCGTCGGGCTGGCCACAGCTGTGTTCATTGAGACGCCGCACGATGTGGCCGCTCGCTCGGCAGCGCCGGCGGCCACCCCGATTACGGCGGTGGCGCGATGGCAAGTGCTGCGCCACGCCATTACCCTCCAAGGCATCGTGCGCGCGAAGCGGCCGATCCTGGTGCGGGCGATGGCCCCGTTCAGCACAGTGACTGTTACCCGGATGCCGGAAAAGGCCGGCGACCTGGTCCGGCCCGGTCACGTGATAGCCGAGGTCGATGGCCGGCCCGTGATCTTGCTGAGGGGCAGGCTGCCTGCCTACCGCGACCTGCATGAAGGCGAGCACGGTCCTGATGTGGCGCAGTTGCAGCGGGCGCTGGTATCGCTGGGCTACTCCGACTTCGATCCCAGCGGTGAATTCGGCAAGAGCACCGCGCTGGCACTGCTGTTGTTCTACCGGGATCTCGGCTACGACGCACCGATCCATCACCACCACTCCGCCGGCAAGGTGCCTGTTGCCAGGCCGGGATTTGGCGCGGTTGGCGCCGGGCACGCCGCGAGCACGTTCGTGATCCCTAGTGCTTACCTGCCACGCAGGGAGGTCGTGTTCATCCCTGCCGCATCCGCTCTTGTCACATCGGTTCACGGCCGGGTTGGCGACCTGGTCGGCAGGTCGGTCATATTGACTCTCGCGACCGGTGCCCCCTATGTGACCGCGGACCTGACGGCCCATCAGGCCAGTCAGGCACGCCGGGGCATGCCAGCATCGATCGTCGCGGCGAATCCCGGGCTGACAGCACGGGGCACGGTGACCAGGCTCGGCTCCCTGCCGCCAGTTGGCGGGCCGCCCCTGCACGGCTATCCGATCCTGGTCAGGCCGGCTAAAGCGTTGCCGCAGCGCCTCATCGGCGCTCAGGTGCGACTGACGCTGCGGCCTCCCGTCACTGCCGAGCCCGTGCTGACTGTGCCAGTTGCCGCGTTCGTGTCAGCCGGGCACGACCGCGCGGGATACGTGACCGTGATCAGAGCCGGCCGGCGGGTCAAGGTGCGGGTCCTCACGGGTCCGACCGCCGATGGGCTGGTGGCGGTACAGCCGGTGCGTCAGGGAGCGATTCGCCCCGGTGACCACGTACTGATCGGAGCCGGGCGATGGCCACCAAGCCGCTGACGCAGCCGGCACGCCGGCCGGTCACCCAGCCGCTGATCGACCTGCGGCAGGCCAGCGTCTCCTTTCCGGGCCAGCGGTCCCCCGCGTTCAGCCCAGTTGACCTGGCCGTCGGGCACGGCGAGCTGGTCACGCTGACCGGTCCGCCAGGCGCCGGCAAATCCACATTGCTGAGCGTCGTCGGCCTGCTGCTGAAGCCAACCTCGGGCAGCTACCTGCTGAACGGCACTGACACCGCGACGCTCGCCGATCGCGAGCGCACCTCCCTGCGCGGCAGGCTCATCGGCATCGTGTTCCAGCGGCCGCAACTGCTGCCCACGCGTTCTGCCCTGGACAATGTGATGCTCCCCGTCCTGTACAGCGGGATGAGCAAGCAGGAGCGGGTCGAGGCAGCCACCAGCGCGATGGCGCGGGTCGGGCTTCGCGAGCGCCTGCATGACACGGTCAGCGAGTTGCCAGCGAGCGAGCGGCAGCGGATCGCTATCGCCAGGGCGACCGTGACCGATCCGAGCCTGCTGTTGTGCGACGATCCCACCGCGAGCCTGGACCACGCCGCGGCCGAGCAGGTGATGCGGTTGCTCGTCAGCTTGCATAAGGAAGGCAGGACTGTTCTGGTCGCCACGCGCGACCAGATGGCCGCGGCGCACAGCTCGCGCCTCGTTCGCGTCGGAGCAGGCGGCCCGGCCGTCGCAGCGGACGCCGACCGGTGATCAGGCGCAGGCTCAGCCCGCCGACAAGGTTGCGACCAGGAGATGCGATCAGCGAAGCGGTCACGTCTATCGTGGCCAGGCCGGCCCGCGCGGTCATCACATGCCTCGGCACGCTGCTCGGAGTGGCCTGGTTCGTCACCGCTCTCGGCCTGGCCAGTACAGCCAACGGCCAGGTCACCGCGATCTTCGCCCGGCACCTGGCCACGCACGTGCTGATCAGCCCCAAGGGCACCGGGCCGGTGCCCGCCGCCAGCCCCTACCCGGCCGATGTCGAGCAACGCCTGGACGCGCTGCACGGAGTCGTGGCGTCCGGGGTCTTCTGGAGAGTGCGCCTCGGCCATCCGGTGACCGTATCGACGCAGCCGCTGCCCGCCAGCGGCGGTGCCACCCATCACCCGCCAGTTCTCGCGGCAACTCCCGGCTTCCTCGCTGCCGCGGACGTCCAGCTAAGCCAGGGCCGCGCCTTCGGCGCGTGGGATCAGGCACATCGCGCGCAGGCCTGCGTCATCGGCGCGCAAGCAGCCAGCGCGATGGGGATCAGCGACCTGCGGCGTCAGCAGACGATCTACATCGACGACACGCCATGCCCGGTTGTCGGAGTGGTCGCTAGCGCGAGCAAGCGGACAGCGCTCCTGCGTGCGGTCGTCATCCCTGCGGCGACCGCCGTCGAGCTGTGGGGCCCGCCCGATGCGCGCGCCGGGACGCTGCCAGATGTCCTGGTCAGGACGAGACCAGGATCCGCCGGGGTGGTGGCCAGGCAGGCGGCGCTTGCCATCAGCCCGACGACGCCGCTGCGCTACCACGTCCAGCTGCCGCCCAGTCCAGAGCAGCTGCGCGTTCAGGTCGTGGAGACGCTGACCAGGATGTTTTATGAGCTGGGCTGGATCAGCCTCGCGATAGGCACGCTCAGCATCGCCAGCGTCACCTGGCTGTCGGTCCGCGAGCGGGCAGCTGAGTTCGGCTTGCGCAGGGCTGTGGGCGCCAGGCGGCGGCACATCGTCGCCCATGTCGTCAGCGAGTCTGCGATCCTCGGCCTGGTCGGAGGACTCGCCGGCGCGAGCCTGGGCATCGCGGCGGTCATCTTGCTGGCGTGGGGTCGGAACTGGACCCCTGTCATCGCGCCGCTGATGGTCCTGCCGGCGCCGCTGGCAGGAGCCGCCGCCGGCATACTCGCCGGCCTCATCCCTGGCTTGCGCGCCGCGCGGATCCAGCCTGCCGCCGCGCTGACTACATCGATCGCAGGCTGATATGCCGCACGGCCTGGCGGAATGCAAGGCGAGCGGCCGGGTAGTGCGTGAACTCCGCTCGGCCACCGCGGAGAACGCAGCGGGCCGGATCGGCTAAGAATGTATTCGGCCGGACCAGCGAGAGGATGAGCAGATGGCATGTACCGTGCACCTCGCCTGGGACGGCAAGCTGACCACCTACAACTTCGGCCCCGGCCACCCCCTTGCGCCGATCAGGGTGGAGCTCACGATCGAGCTAGCTCGTGCACTCGGCGTGCTCGACGCGGCAGGAGTCAGCATCGCCGCACCTGCGCCGGCGACCGACGAGCAGCTCGCATACGTCCATGACCCTCGCTACATCGCCGCGGTCAAGGAAGCCGGGACCACAGGAGGCATTCCCGCGGCTGGCCAATTCGGCCTCGGGACAACCGACGACCCGATCTTCCCCGCTATGCATGAGGCATCGGCCCTGGTCGCAGGCGCGACGCTGGCCGCTGCCAAAGCGACCTGGTCGGGCGCGGCAGCTCATGGCGTGAATATCGCCGGCGGCCTGCACCACGCGATGCGTGACCACGCCAGCGGGTTCTGCGTGTACAACGACCCGGCCATCGCGATCAAGTGGCTGCTGGACGAGGGAGCGGAACGGATCGGCTACGTCGACATTGACGTCCACCACGGCGACGGCGTCCAGACGGCGTTCTACAACGACAGCCGGGTGCTGACAATCAGCCTGCACGAGAGCCCGCGAACGCTGTTCCCTGGAACAGGCCGGCCGTCGGAGACGGGCGGCCCTGACGCCGATGGCTTCGCGGTCAACGTGGCATTGCCAGCGGGAACGAGGGACGCGGGCTGGCTGCGCGCGTTCCACGCCGTGGTGCCGCCGCTCCTGCGCCAGTTCAAACCGCAGATCGTGGTCAGCCAGCACGGCTGCGACACGCACTGGATGGATCCGCTCGCCAATCTAGAGCTCACGATCGACGCCCAGCGGGCGGCGCATGCCGCGATTCACCAGCTCGCGCATGAGACTGCCGGCGGCCGCTGGCTGGTCACCGGAGGAGGCGGCTACGAGGTCGTGCAGGTGGTGCCGCGCACCTGGGCGCATTTGCTCGCTGAGGCGTCAGGCCGGCCGCTCGATCCGGCGATTCCCACCCCGCCAAGCTGGCGCGATTACGTGGCGCGCCGTACCAGAGCCGCCGCGCCGGAGTTCATGACCGAGCAGGCGCCAGCGGCGTTCCCCTCGTTCGAGGACGGCTACGACCCAGATGAGCCGATCGACCAGGCCATCATGGCGACCAGGAATGCGGTCTTCCCGCAGCACGGCCTCATGCCGTAGGAGGCCATACGGCAGACTGAGTGCATGGCCGATTCCCCCGCTATCCAGGACAAAACCGTACGCGACATCGCCGATCGTTATGTTGACGCGCTCACCGACCTCGATCCGATCCTGGCAACGTCGCTCGGCGTGCGCCCTGGCGAGGACGGGCTGCCCGACCTATCCCCGGCCGGCCAGCAGGCGGCAGACGATCTCGCCAGGAAGACGCTCGGCAATCTCGGAACCGTGACCGGAGACCTGTCCGGCGATGAGCGCCGCTGCGGGCGGCTCCTGCGCGAGCGCCTTGAGGCCGGCCTGGCGATGAGCGAGCACGGCGAGCACCTGCGCGCCGTCTCGAACATCTTCGGACCGCAGCACAGAATCCGCGGCTCCTTCCTCGACATGCCGGCCGCGACCGAGGAGGACTGGGCCGCCATCGCGCGCCGGATGGCCAGGGTTTCCCAGGCGCTCGCCGCGTATCAGACCTGTCTTACCGAGGGCGCAAGCCGCGGCATGTTCGCCAGCCCGCGCGTCGTGCACGCATGCGCCGAGCAGCTTGAGCAGTGGGCGGCAGCTGCCGGCGGTCGCGGCTGGTTCGCCGAGTTCGCCGGGCCAGCGAACGTGACTGCGGCGCTCCGCAAAGACCTCGACCAGGCGGCAGCCACGGCGAACGAGGCCACCTCGGCTCTTGCGCGCTGGCTCGGCACCGTCTACCTACCGCAGGCAGGCAGCACGCCCGACGGAGTTGGCGCCGAGCGCTACCAAGTCTGCGCCAGGCGCTGGACCGGCGCGGACCTGGACCCGCAGGAGGCGTACGCCTGGGGCTGGTCGCAGTTCTTCGAGCTGCAGGAGCAGATGCGCGCGGAGGCCGCGCTGGTGCTGCCCGGCGCGACGGCCCAGCAGGCGATGCTCCATCTCGACGAGAACGGCGAGGCCATCGTCGGCGTCGATGAGGTCAAGACGTGGCTGCAGGCCATGATGGACGAAGCGATCGCCGATCTGGACGGTACTCATTTCGACCTCGCCGATCCCCTCAAAACCGTCGAGGCCAGGATCGCTCCGCCAGGCAGCGCCGCGGCACCGTACTACACCGCCCCCTCACAGGACTTCTCCAGGCCAGGGCGCACCTGGCTGCCAACGCTAGGCAGGACCAGGTTCCCGCTGTGGGGCCTGATCAGCACCTGGTACCACGAAGGCGTACCAGGCCATCACCTCCAGATCGCCCAGTGGCGGTACCTGTCGAACGAGCTGTCGGTGTACCAGACGGCCGTCGGAGGGGTGAGCGCCTGCAGTGAGGGGTGGGCGCTGTACGCCGAGCGGCTGATGGATGAGCTCGGCTACCTGTCCGCTCCCGGCGCGAGGCTCGGCTACCTTGACGCCCAGAACATGCGCGCGATCAGGGTCATCATCGACATCGGCATGCACCTGTCGCTGCGGCTGCCTGACGACTCTCCGATGGGCGCTGGCCAGACCTGGACGCCGGACCTGGCGCTGGAGTTCTTCACGTCGTTCTGCGGTCGCGATCGGGAGTTCCTGGCCAGCGAGATCATCAGGTACCTGAGCGGGCCTGGCCAGGCCATCAGCTACAAGCTGGGTGAGCGTGCGTGGCTGGCGGGAAGGGACGCGGCGCGGGCTGCGCATGCCGCCAACGGCGACGCCTTCGACCTGAAGTCCTGGCACATGTCAGCCCTGTCACTCGGCTCGCTCGGCCTGGACGACCTCACCGACGAGCTCGCCGCCCTCTAGTCCCGCTCGCCCACCCCACCGCTGAACCCTTGCTGGCCCTATCCCGCCGACGGGGACACCACCGATGGACGCTAGGTGGTG
Source organism: Streptosporangiaceae bacterium (assembly GCA_035276345.1). Taxonomy (GTDB): domain Bacteria; phylum Actinomycetota; class Actinomycetes; order Streptosporangiales; family Streptosporangiaceae; genus Chersky-822. Next base: position 27,857 of record DATELR010000025.1, read on the forward strand.
CTAGTGGCCCGCCAGGGGTTCATTGGTGGGGCCGCATTGCGGATGCCTGACGGCCGAACGGATTCGGATTAGGCTCAGATAGTTGGAATTGTCGCAGTCAGGAGGTCGACTGTCATGTTTGGTGCCGTGCGACCGGCGCATTTAATCCGCCGTTCCCTGATCCTGATCGCCGCGATCGCGGCCGCCGGTTACGGCGCCGTTTCGCTCGCGCCCTCGGCGTCGGCGGGACCAGCAACTCCCGCCACGCCAGCAGCCTTCGCCGCGCATCCGCGCGTGCCGGCCGCGCCGCATGTCGCCGGGGTGCCGAACCTCGGGCCGAACGTGTATGTCTTCACGCCGAGCATGCCGCAAAGCCAGATCCAGGCGACCGTGGATGCCATCGCCAGCCAGCAGGTTCCCAATCAGTTCGGCACGCAGCGGTACGCGTTGTTCTTCGAGCCGGGGACCTACGGCACGCCGTCCGACCCGCTGATCTTCCAGGTCGGCTACTACACCCAGGTGGCGGGCCTCGGCAGCTCACCAGGGGACGTGGTCATCAACGGCTCTGTCGACGTCTACAACCAGTGCTTCTCCAGTAACAACTGCATCGCGCTCGACAACTTCTGGCGGTCGCTGTCGAACCTGACCGTCGACGTCGCGGGCGGTTCAGGCTGCCAGACCAGGACCGAGTTCTGGGCCGTGTCGCAGGCAGCGCCGATGCGCCGGGTCAACATCAACGGCGGCACGATGTCGTTCATGGACTACTGCTCTGCGGGGCCGCAGTTCGCCAGCGGCGGTTTCGTCGCCGACTCGCAGTTTGCCGTCAGCAATCTCGTCAACGGGTCTCAGCAGCAGTTCATCGTGCGGAACAGCAATCTCAGCTCCTGGTCCAACGGCGTCTGGAACCAGGTCTTCGCCGGTGACAACGGCGCTCCGCCGCAGTCTTTCGGCCAGCCGGGCGGCCAGCCGTACACCACTCTTGCCGCCAGTCCCGTGACGCAGGAGGAGCCATTCCTTTATCAGGCGCCCAATGGCAGCTTCCGGGTCTTCGTTCCCGCCGTGCAGCATGATTCGGTCGGGCCGACCTGGACGAACGGGCCGGCCGCTGGCGGGTCGATCCCGATCAGCCAGTTCTTCATAGCCGATCCGAGTACCCCGGTCGGGCGGATCAACGGTGCACTCGCGAGCGGCCAGAACCTGGTCCTCACCCCTGGTGTCTATCACCTGAGCCAGCCACTCCAGGTTCGCAAGGCCGACACCGTCGTGCTCGGGCTCGGTCTCGCCACCCTGATCCCTGACCGCGGCAACGCGGCCATGCAGGTAGCGAGCGTGCCTGGCGTCAAGCTGTCGGGCCTGATTGTCGACGCAGGAGCCGCCAACTCCCCGGTCCTGATGCAGATTGGCTCCCAGCAAGGCGGTCAGGGCAACGCCGCCGACCCGACGCTGGTCCAGGACGTCTACTTCAGGATCGGCGGCGCCGAGCCCGGCAAGGCCACTGACAGCCTGATCGTGAACAGCTCGCACGTGATACTCGACAACATCTGGGCCTGGCGGGCCGACCATGGCGCCGGCGTCGGCTGGGCCGACAACACCGCTGACCACGGGCTCATCGTCAACGGCGACGACGTGACCGCATACGGCCTCTTCGTCGAGCACTACCAGAAGACCCAGGTGATCTGGAAAGGCCAGGGCGGCACGGACATCTTCTTCCAGAATGAGATGCCCTACGACCCGCCGAGCCAGGCCGCCTGGATGGCTAACGCGAGCACCAACGGCTACCCCGCGCTCAAGGTCGGCGGCAACGTCCGCACCTTCACCGGCTACGGCCTTGGCAGCTACTGTTTCTTCAACCAGGGCCTGCAGATTGAGGCGACCCAGGCGTTCACGGCTCCCAGCACAGCGCCGGGAGTACAGCTGCACGACCTGCTGACCGTCTTCCTCAGCGGGTCGGGAAGCATCGACTCGGTGATCGACGGCATCGGTGCTCCGGTGAACTCATCAACAGCGGGTTCTCCGAGCAACGTGGTGTCTTTCCCCTAGGTTTCCCCGCAAGAATGGCAGTGGCGCCGCCGGCTGAGCCGACGGCGCCACTGTTTCCTTTCTGTCCTCTCCCGGAGGGGAGGCCCGGGAGCGGACTTCTCTTAAGCGATTACGTTCCTGTCACCGAGGCCGCAGGTGCAAGATCACGACCAGATCGGTGCCGGAGCCCGGCCCGTTGTTGGTACCCGACGGCTGTCCGGTCTCGTAGGGGTTCTGCTCGGTCGGCCAGCCCACGAAGTGCTGGCTGTTGTACTCGAACCACTGCGAAGCTGTCGTGGTCGGGATGATGGGCAGGTTGGCCGCGACGTACTTCGCGATCGGCTCCAGCGCCGAGGTCTGCTCAGCGACCGTGGTCGAGCCAGCGAGCTTGCCGAGCGCGGAGTCGATCGACGGCTCCTTCAGCCGCCCGTAATCGCCCGTTGCCGACTTGCCCGTGGCCAGTGAACTGTTGAGCCAGCCGTTGTACATGTTGAACGGGGTGATGCCGCCGTTGGACCAGTGCATCGTCAGCTGGAAGTTGCCGGCGGCGACATCGGCTGCCCAGGTGTCAACCGCCTGGCCCTGGAACCTCGCGTCGATGCCAGCAGCCCGCAGCTCCTGGGCGACGAGCGCGTCGTCTTGGGCGTAGTCGGTATAGGCAGACGGGTCGGTGATCGTGATCTGGACGACCTTGCCGTTCTTCTCGAAGAATCCGCCGCTGTTCAGGGTGTAGCCGGCGGCCTTCAGTACGGCCTTGGCCTGAGCGGGCTCAGCCTTGGCCGAATTGGTCAGGGCCTTCACCGGATCGCTCCACGCCTCATAGAGCGGCAGCGTCAGGCCGGTTGAGTTCAGGACCGGGTTCTCCAGGCCTGCCTCTCCCTCGGTAGCGATCAGCGTGCGGTCGATCGCGAGGCTGATCGCCTTCCTGACCGGGAGCTGGTTGGTTGGCCACTTGTTCAGGTTCGGCATCAGGCTGTTGGTACCGCCTGGCGCCTCCCAGAAGTGGTGGTACTTCGGGTTGGTGTTGACGAAGTTCTTCTGCAGGCCAGGAATGAAGTTGCCTGTCCAGTCGATCTGCCCGGAGAACAACGCGGACAGCGCGCCCGTGTTGGAGGTGTAGACCGGGAAGAAGACCTTGTCGACGTGCAGCTTGGACGCCTGCCAGTACCCGGAGTTCCGCTGCAGGGTGAAGCCCTGTGGCGTGAAGTTGAGCAGCTTGAAGGGCCCCGTGCCCACCGGGTTCGGGTTAGTGAAGGTGGCGGGGTTCTTGACCTTGCCCCAGATCGACTCAGGAACGACCGCGATGCCCGCGATCTGCTGCAGGTTGGTGTACTGCGCGGTCGGGAAGGTCACCGTGACGTCGTTGCCCGACGTGCTCACGCTGGAGATGTCCAGGCCGCCCAGGTTGATCGCGGAGTTCTTCTTCATCATGTTGAACGTGAAGGCGACGTCCGCGGGGGTCAGGGGCTTGCCGTTGCTCCACTTGACGCCGGTCCTGATCGTGAAGGTGATCTGCTTGCCACCGTTCCCCCAGGCGTACTTCGTTGCCAGCCAGGGGTAGAACTGCGGCGGCTTGGCGAGATTGAACTCGATCAGCGGCTCGTAGATGAGCCCGGTCGCGCCCATGCCGTAGGCCGCTTGCGTGGCGACGAACGGGTTGAATGCCTGGGTGATCGAGGTCTCCGGCGAGCTCTCCATCACCAGGGTCGGGGTATTACCCGAGTTGGTCTGACCCGCGGTCGGGCTTGACGAGCACGCGGCAAGCCCGCCGCAGATGGTGGCCGCCGCCGCCAGGCCTGCCAGGCTTCGGCGTCTCAGCAGTCTCCTCATGCTCTCTCCTGCTTTCGTGGGATGCGGATTATCGATAGCACTTGTCCTCGTGTTCGGCCTGATGCGTTCACACCTCGCTTTCTCGCCCTGCGGTGACCACGCCCGGCCTCGAAGCCGCCGCGGCATCCAGATGCCAGCAGGCGGCTGCGCGCGTATCTGACACGCGCTGCAGCACCGGGTCCTCCGCCAGGCAGTGATCGTCGGCGAACGGGCAACGCGGATTGAACGGGCAGCCGGCGGTGGCCGCGCCGGCCCCAGGCCGCACGGTGTGCTTGGCGCCCTCCCGCAACGTGCCGCCGAGATTGTCGGGGTCTGGCGCCGACGCCACCAGCAGCTGCGTGTACGGATGAGCCGGTTGCTGCGTCAGCTCCTCCGCCGGGCCGCGTTCGACAATCTCGCCGGCATACATGACCAGCACCTCGTCGGCGAAGTACCGTGCCGACGCGATGTCGTGGGTGATATAGAGCAGCGCGAGCCGGAAGTCGCGGCGTAGCTCATCGAGCAGTCCGAGCATTTCCAGCCTGATCGATACGTCAAGCATGGAAACCGGCTCGTCCGCCAGCAGCACGGTGGGACGCGCGGCGAGCGCCCTGGCGAACGAGACCCGCTGGCGCTGGCCGCCCGACAGCTCATGCGGGTACTTGCCGAGATACTGCTCGGGCGGAGTCAGGTGAACTCGCTCGAGCAGCTCGGTGACCTCGGCGGTCACCTGCGCCTTGGAGTGGGTGCGCTGATGCAGCCGGACCGGCCGGTCAAGATGATGACGCACGGTGTGCACCGGGTTGAGCGATGCGAACGGGTCCTGGAAGACCATCTGGACTTCGCTCTTGTACTGCCGGAACGACCGCCGGGAACTCACGTCAACCGGTTCGCCATCGAGCCGGATGCTTCCGGACGTCAGGTGCTCCTGGCCGGCCAGCAGCTTGGCGACCGTGGACTTGCCCGAGCCGCTCTCGCCCACGAGTGCGACGACCGCGCCGCGGTAAAGGCTGAACGACACGTCTCGCACCGCGTGCAGGGTCTGGCTGTGACCGAGTTTGTAGTCCTTGCACAGCGAGTCGGCCTCGACCGCCAGCGACCCGCGCCGCGAGGCCACGGATTCGACGTCGGCTGCGGTACTCATCCGCCCGTCACCTCCTGCCGCACCAGCTCATGGGTCTCGGGCCCGACAAACGGGCACGCCGTCCCGTGCCCCGGATCGGCGGACTCGGTGACCGGCGCTAGCTTCATGTCAACCGACGTGCAGGCCTCGGTGCCGTAGCCGCAGCGCGGCAGGAACGGGCAGCCCGAGGGCTCGCGGCGCAGGTCCGGCGGGCTGCCGGGAATGCCGGCCAGATCGCGGCGCGGGCCATGCAGCGAAGGGAACGAGTTCAGCAGGCCCATCGTGTACGGGTGGGATGGCCCGTGCTGGATCTCCTTGGCCGCTCCGACTTCCATCAGCTGGCCGGCGTACATCACCGCGATCCTGTCTGCAAGCTCGAGCAGGAGCGACAGGTCGTGGGTGATGAACAAGATCGAGAAGCCCAGTGTCTCCTTCAGCTCGATGATCTGCGCGAGGATGTCCCGCTGCACGACGACGTCGAGCGCAGTTGTCGGCTCATCCATGATCACGACTTCTGGGTCGGCGGCGAGCGCCATCGCGATCATCACCCGCTGACGCATGCCACCAGATAGTTCGTGCGGGTAGCTGCGCAGCCGCGAGGACGGTATGCCGACGAGGTCAAGCAGCGAACTGACCTTCTCGAGCGCCTCCTGCCGCGGCATCCTGATGTGCGCGCTGATGGCATCCAGAATCTGGTCGCGCACGTTGAGTACGGGGTTCAGCGCGTTCATGGCGCTCTGGAACACGATGGCGATCTCGCGCCACCGCAGCCGCCGCAGGTCCTCCGGACGCATCTGCAGGATGTCGGTGGGGCCCGCTGCCCGCCGGCCGGAGTAGGTGACGCTGCCGCCCGTGATCAGCGCAGGCGCGCGCAGCAGCCGGCAGGCGCCGTATGCAAGCGTCGACTTGCCGGAGCCACTCTCCCCCACCAGGCCGACGATCTCGCCCGGACTCAGCGCGAGGTTGACCTCATGGACGGCACGTACGTCGCCGCGAGGCGTCCGGTAGACGATCGAAAGGTCGCGGATGTCGAGCACCGGTCCGGCGGTCATGGCCGCTCCCCGTCCCGTCCGGCGGCCGGGCCGATGCCGAGCGAGGTGCCGTCAGCGGGCCCGCGCCGCTCGAGCAGGGCCGTGCGGGAGAAGGAAGCGGTGAGCCCCGCGAGGCGGCCCCGCCTCGGCAGATCCTGCTGCCAGACCGGCGTCGGATCAGCCGGCCGCATATGACGTCCCGCGATGTTGCTGGCCCGCCCGGCGTCGCGCAGCCGCGGGTTGCCCAGTTCGTCTATGCCGGTATTGAGCAGCACGAGGCCGGTGCCCATCAGCGCTACCGCCACGCCGGGCGGAGCGAACCACCACCAGGCACCGAGCTGCAGGGCCTGCTGGCTCTGCGCCCAGTAGAGCATCGTGCCAAGGCTCCAGCTGTTCACGTCAGCGAGCCCGATGAAAGCCAGCGCTACCGAGGCGCCGATCGCGTACAGCACCGTGTTCACGAAGCTGGCCGCGATCAGGCTGATCTCGTTAGGCACGATCTCAACCGCGAGGATCCGCAACGTGCTCTCGCCGGTCTCTCGCGCCGCGGCCACGAAGTCGCGGCCCCTGATGGCCATGGTCTGAGCCCTGATCACCCGCGCACCCCAGGGCCACCCCAGCACGCTGAGCACGAGGATGGTCGCGATCTGACCCTTCTGCGGCAGGTAGCCGAGCAGCAGGATCAGCAGCGGCAGCGACGGGATGACCAGGAAGACGTTGGAGACGAGCGACAGGAAGTCATCCCACAGCCCGCCGAGGAAAGCCGCCGTTACTCCGACTATGACCGACAGCGCCGTCGCCACGGCGCCAACCAGGAGCGCCAGCACCAGCGTGAGCCTGATGCCCTCGAGAAGCTGGGACAGGACGTCCTGTCCACTCTGCGTCGTGCCGAGCAGGTGGGCCCCAGAAGGAGCGTTCATCGCCAGAGCGGGGCTCGGGTTCGAGAACGACGGGTCGTAGGGCGCGACGAACGGCCCGATGACGGCCGCCAGGACGAATATGCCGAGCAGGATCACGCCGACCTTGGCCTTGGCCGGCAGGCGGTGCCACTGGCCGAACCGCTGCGCCGAGGGTGCTGCTTCGGCTGTGATCGCGGTAGTGGCGGCGACCAGCGGTGGTGCGGCGGTCATCGGGCTGCCTCCCTCGTCCTGGCGCGCGGATCCACGAGGACGATGATGAAGTCGAGGATCAGATTGGCCAGCAGCACGGCGAAGGTGATCACCAGGAAGATCGCCTGCATCAGCGGGTAATCGTTCGACGTGACGGCGGTGAGCAACAGCAGGCCGATGCCCGGATAGGAGAACACGATCTCCATGACGATCGCGCCGGAGACCACGAAACCGAGCGCGAGGCCGAACCCCTGCAGCTGCGGCAGGATCGCGTTGCGTGCGGCGTAGGTGAACACCACGCGCCGGCTTCTCAGCCCCTTGGCCTGCGCGGCTACGACGTAGTCCTCGCCGATGGTCGTGATCATGACGTTGCGCATCTGCAGCATCCAGCCCGCCAGCGTGGTGATCACGATCGTGAAGGCCGGCAGGATCGAGTGATAGATGGCGCTGCCGATGAAGGCTGAGTTCCAGCCGGGGATCAGTCCGCCGTCATATCCCTGCCCGATCGGGAAGATGCTGGTGCGCATCGCCAGCACCTCGATCAGGATGAGCGCCAGGAAGAAGTAAGGGATCGCCTGGAAGAACATCAGCCCGGGCAGCGCCCGGTCGAACCAGCCGCCATGCCGCCATCCGGCCACGATGCCGAGCCCGGTGCCGACGAGGAAGGCGATCACGGTCGCTGAGCCGACCAGCGTCAGTGTCCACGGAATGGTCTGTCCGAGCAGCGTGGAAACCTTAGCCGGGTACTGGGTCAGGTCAGTGCCGAAATTGAGCGTGAAGACGTCGCGCAGATATTCCAGGTACTGGTGCCACAACGAGCCAGGATGGCCGACGCCGAGCATTGCCTCTAGCGCGCGATACGCCGAGGGCTGCAGGTTGGGGAATTTCGACATGATTGCCTGGACGGCATTGCCGGGCATCGCCCTGGGCAGGAAGAAATTGAGGGTGAGCGCGACCCAGGCGGCTACGAAATAGAACGCCAGGCGCCGCAGTATGTACGACATATCCCGCCCTCCTTTCCTATCTGTTTGTTACCGCCGCTAGGTCGCGACTGGGTAACGGCGCCAGCGCGGCGCTCGCGGACGCGGCCGGCCTGCTGGCGCGCAGCCGAGGCACCGGCTGGCGGATCATCGTGCCGGGCGGGCAGCCGCAACTCGATCGGAGCACGAGCTCGGTTGGCAGCGTCTCGACTTTCTGGCGCAGGTGCGGTCGTGTGATCCTGTCGAGCAGCCTGGTGCACGCACGCTCGCCGAGCAGCCGCATCGGCTGATGCACGGTGGTGAGCGGCGGATCGCAGAGGCTTCCGGGAAAGATGTCGTCGAAGCCCACGACGGCTACGTCGTCTGGCACCCGGACGTCAGCGGCGCTGAGCGCTTGCAGCATCCCGATGGCCATCTGATCGTTCGCGCACACGATCGCGTCGGGAAGACGTGCTCGGCCCATCGCGAGCATTTGCTGGCCTGCCTCCTCGCCGCTGCCGACGGTGAAGTCGCCCTGCGCGCTTCCGATCAGCTGACAGTCGCGGCGGCCGCGCAGCACGTGCATCAGCGCCCTGCGCCGCTCGCGCGCGTCTGGTGCCGTCGGGGGCCCGTCGACGTAATACAGCCGGCGCCTGCCGTGAACCTCGATCAGGTGCGTGGCGAGTGCAGCCGCGCCGCCGCGGTTGTCGGCGGTCACGACGTCGGCTGCCCGCTCGCGGGGATTGCCCGCTATCACCACGACGGGTAGCCGTTCGGCCAGCCTGGCCAGGAAAGGCGAGGGTACGATGCCCTCCCCGATCAGCAGCCCGTCAACTTTGCCGGACAGCGACAGCAGCCTGGGCAGGTCCGGGTTGTTGCCTTCTTCGAGGTACGTGATCAGCAACGACCAATTCTGGTGCCGTATCCGCGCCTCGACGCCGCGCAGGATCTCGTCATAAAAGAGCAGGCTCATGCTCTCGATGTCGTACTGCAGCTTCAGCGACTTGCGCTCGACGCAGACCAGGCCGATCACGTGCTTGCGCCGGCGGGACAGGCTTTGCGCCGCGCCATCGGGTACGTAGCCAAGCTGATCGATGACCTCGAGCACCCGGGCCCTGGTGGATTCCCTGACCCGGTCCAGGCCATGCACCACGCGGGACACGGTCGCTGTGGACACGCCGGCGGCGCTCGCCACGTCGTACAGCGTCACGACGCTATTGGCATCCCGCCTCGCCTCGCGCATCGCGATCGCCCCCATCCTGGCGGGTCAAAGGAGCCCATCAGCTGGCACGGACGTAACGGCTGGTCAGCGATGTGCGGCTGGCTATCTAAGCGGTTGCATCGCCCTTGTCTAAGCGGTTGCATCGGGTCAATCTAAGCGCTTACCCTAAAACCCGGTACATGTGACGTCAAGGCTTCCCAGTTCGGTCAATCATCGGGCCGGGCATCAAGGAGAGATTGATGACAATGCCGGGCCCAGCCACCGACGGCAGCAGCGTTAACGGCCAGAGCGTCGAAGCGGTCAGTGTCGAACGGCACGACGTTCTGCGGCAAGCAGCGGAAGGGCACGGCAACGGCCGGCTGTCCTTCCCGCCCGGGTTCATCTGGGGATCGGCGTCTGCCGCCTACCAGATTGAAGGAGCGACCACGGCCGACGGGAGGGGCGTATCCGTCTGGGACACGTTCTCGCACGCGCCAGGGAACGTCAGGGGCGGCGACACCGGCGATATCGCCTGTGACTCCTACCACCGATTCCGAGAGGACGTCGCGCTGATGGCCTCGCTCGGGCTCAACGCCTACCGGTTCTCGGTGTCCTGGCCGCGAGTGCAGCCCGGCGGCAGCGGCGTGGCGAATCAGAAGGGCCTTGACTATTACCGGCAGCTCGTCGACGAGCTCGAAGAGCATGGCATCGCAGCGGCGCTGACGCTCTATCACTGGGACCTGCCCCAGGAGCTTCAGGATCAGGGCGGCTGGGCATCACGCGATACGGCGCTGCGTTTCGCCGATTACGCCAGCCTCGTAGCCGGGGCGCTCGGCGACCGGGTGCGGCAGTGGATCACGCTCAACGAGCCGCAGGTCGTGGCCAGTCACGGCTATCGCAGCGGAGAGCACGCGCCAGGCCTGCATGATCCGGCCGCGGCTACGGCCGCTACCCACAATCTGCTGGTCGCGCACGGCCTGGCGACCAGCGCGATCCGCGCGGCGGTGCCAGGCGCCAAGGTCGGCATCACGCTGGACCTGCACCCGATCAAGCTGCTCGGCGAAGCCCGTCCCGACGCGCTTCATCAGGCCGCGCTCATCGCGGACGCCGACCTGAATGGCCTGTACCTCGAGCCGGTGCTGCATGGCCGCTACCCCGAACACGCCAGCAAGGAGCTGCTGCCGCCTGACTCGCTGATCCAGGCCGATGACATGGCGACGATCTCCCAGCCCATCGACTTCCTCGGCGTTAACTACTACTCCAGCGCCTATCTGCGCGCCGGCGACCCTGAGGACCTGCGCGCCGGCGAGAGCAAGACGCGGTTCGGGGTTCCCGGTGTCGTCGAATACAGCCCCGACTGGCTGGAGCGAACCGCGATGGGCTGGCTGGTCGACGCCGACGGCCTGCACGAGCTGCTGGTCAGGTTGTCCAAGGAAACGGCTGGAATGCCGCTGTACATCACCGAGAACGGCTGTGCGGCCGAGGACTACGTGAACCCTGAGGGCCTTGTTAACGACACCGAACGGGTCAGGTATCTGCACGAGCACCTGGCCGCTGCGGCTAGGGCCATCGATGACGGCGTCAACCTGGCCGGGTACTACGTCTGGTCCTTGCTCGACAACTTCGAGTGGGGCTGGGGGTATCAGAAGCGGTTCGGGATCATCTTCGTCGACTACGGCACCCAGCACCGGATTCCGAAGTCGAGCGCACACTTCTATTCCGACGTGGTGCGCGCGAACGCGGTCCCCGCGCTACAGGGCCAGGCGGCCCGGTAAGCGATCGGCCAGCTCGCTGCCGAACGCCGGTGCAGATTCGCGAGATTCCATCAGCTCGGCGACGGCCTGCGCACAGGCCGCTCGCTCGGTCCGCAGCGCGGCTATCACGCCCGCGCGGTCCTGCGCCTTGCGGTTCTGAGACAGCTTGTCCTTGGCTTCGATCTGCTGCACTGTCATCTCTACGCCGACGATGGCGCGCAACTGGCCCGCGATGAACTTCGCTGGCGCGTCTTCAACTCGCCAGCGCTCGGGCCGCCCGGCCTCGTGGCGTTCGGTAAGCCTGGTGACGACTGTCCTGAGCCAGCCATCATCGCGGTGGAAGGTGACCGGCCCTGACATATGCACGGCCTGGTAGTTCCAGGTCGGAACCGTCCGGCCGTGCTCCTTTGTGCTCTGGTACCAGGATGGCGAGATGTACGCCTGCGGCCCGTGGAAGATAGCCAGCGCCGGCACGTCAGGCAGCGCGTTTTGCCACTGCGGGTTGGTCAGCGCGATGTGCCCGATCAGCCGGCCATTCCCGTCGTCATTCCGCTCCCAGATCACCGGCAGCAAGGTGGAGACCAGCCGCGTGCCGTCGAAGGTGACGAGGTCAGCGGATCCCGCCCGGTCGACAAAGGCAGCGATTTCCGCCATGTCGTGGGCGGCGAAGTGCGCAGGAACGTACATATCGCCAGAGTATCGGCTTAGCGCTGGAGCGGATCCGGTGGCAGCCCCGCGTCGCAGCCGAGGACATCTGGATCAGGCAGGTAATCGGGCCATGCGGATTCGCCGGCCCTCACCGTCTCAGGCAGCAAGACAGGCAGCACCCCTGGCCGCCGCGCAATCTCAATGGCCAGCCAGCGAGCAGCGCTCGGAGTCAGCACCGCAACCTCGATATCGTCTGGCATCTCGCGCCATGCGAGGATCGCTTCAGCCTGGTCGGTCGCCGGGCACAGCATCGCCCCGCTGAGGCCATATCGGTGAATCTGCAGCGGCTCTCCGATGACGGCAACGCGGGCCATGGGTTAAGCCTTTCCGATCATGACGAATCAGGCAACACTCCCCGAGTGGTAATTACCCAGGTCACGCCAGGGCGTTACGGGCTCATGGGCCCGAACACCGCTGGACTGGCCGACGGACATACCGGGTAGGGAAGGCGAGGGAGGCAGAGCCATGAAAGCAGCGATCGGGGACGAGCTCGTAGTCAAGGGCCGCCATCAGGGCGACGGGGACCGCCACGGCCAGATCATCGAGATCCACGGTGAGCAGGGCAACCCGCCGTACGTCGTGCACTGGCAAGACGGCCACGAGAGCGTCTTCTTCCCGTCGGCCGACACCGTCGTCAGCCACTCCAAGCGCCGCACGGCGAGAAAGTAAGCGTCGCCGCCGCTTCCGTCACCTGGCGACCGCGCGATTCCAGCGACCGCGGGCACCAGGTCCTGACCCCTGCCCACGAGCAGCGGTGAAACCCGCAGCAGGCGGGCGGTGATCGCGTACCCGCACCGGCCTGCGCGAGCTAGGAGGAACGAATGTCACGCACCGGAGTCGACAGCCTCGACCGCAGCATCGACAAGACAAACGCCTGGCTTGCTGACGTGGCAACTAATTTCGGCACTGAGGACCGCCGGCTGGCCTACCGCGTCACCCGCTCGTGGCTGCATACGCTGCGTGATCGCCTGCCGGTGCCTATCGCCGCCCATATCGCCGCGCAGCTCCCCGAGCTGCTGCGAGGAGTTTTCTACGAGGGCTGGAATCCGAGCAAGGTTCCGATCAAGTACAGCAAGGACGAGTACATCGCCAGGTTCGCCAAAGACGCGCAGATCCATCACACCGAAGTGCCGCGCGCCGGGCGGCTGGTGACGTCGGCGTTCGGCAAGCACCTGTCCGCCGGGGCCATGAACGAGGCGCTCGGCGCACTCCCGGCAGACATCAGGACCCTCGTCGCCGCACCTGACGGTGCGGAGCAGGAGGCGGGCAAAACCGGCGCCGGGCACAGCGGCATGGCAGAAGCGGGAGGGCCGAAGTGATCAGCGTGGCCGGCGCGCAGCGGCTACGCTCCAGGCGCGCTGACGGGCCGGCAGTCCTGTCGGTGTACCTGGAGGTACCGGTCGACGTCGGAGACCATCGCGGCCTGCCAAACCGGGCGCGAGAGCTGATTAAGGCCGCGGCCAGTCAGGAACCGCGCGCGAACGGCCGTCAGGTAAGCAGCGTCGATGTCGAATCCATCGTGAGCGCGATCGACCAGGATAGCCAGGAGTGGCTCGGCCACACCGTCGCCATGTTCGCGTGTTCGCGGATCGGCCTGTTCGAGGCCATTCCGCTACCGCGCTCAGGTACCGATCAGGCGGTGATCGCGGATCGCCCGCACATCCGGCCGCTGCTAGCAGCCTTGCAGCGCAATCCCGCGTACCGGGCTGCCCTCGTCGACACCAAGCACGCCTGGATCTTGCACATCTCCGATGACGGCATCGAGACGGTGGCGGAGCGTACCGGTACCGGCGTGCGGAGCCCGGCGTTCGGCGGCTGGTACGGCCTGGAAACCTACCGGGTGCAGCAGCGTGTCATGGAACTGTCAAAGCAGCACTTCAGAGACACGATCGGCATGCTGCAGCAGGAGGACCGGTCAGGATGGCCGCTCGTGCTCGGCGGGCACGACAGCGAGATCACTCGTTTCCTTGGGCTGCTGCCACGCACGGTGCGGCAGAGCGTCGCGGGCAGTTTCAACGTTGATCTGCAGACTGCCACGCCCGGCCGGGTCCGCGAACTAGCCCGCCCGGTGATCGCCACCTGGGCTGAGGACAAGGAGGCCAGCCTCGTCGCGGACACTCTGGACCAGCCGCCCGATGTTGCGGTGTCCACTGACCTGGACAAATGCCTGGCAGCGAGCCGGGCAAGCGCAATCGCGCAGCTGATAGTGCCCGACGATGTGCTGGTGCCCGGGTTCGCGTGCTCGGCGTGCGGCGCGCTGAGCAGCAAGGCAGGCGAATGCGACTGCGAGGATCCCGGTGAATGCTGCAAGCCGGTGACCGACCTGCTTGATGAACTCGCGAACCGCACGCTCGACGGCGGCGGACAGGTCTTCTCCGTGCGCGACGCGCCGTTCACCGCGGCGGCCAGGCTGCGCTTCCCGCTCGCTGCGGCTACGGCCGGCTCAGGCCAGGGTCAGGAACAGGCGTTCTAGCTCCTCTATGGTCATCGCCGATTCCCCCTGCAGGCAGGTACCCATGTTGCTTGCCACGATCTTGAAGCCGGCCCGGTCCAGAGCCCGCGAGACGGCCGCGAGCTGGGTCACGACGTCCCGGCAGTTCCGCCCGTTCTCGACCATCGCGATGACGCCGGCCAGCTGACCTTGTGCCCGCCGTAGCCGGTTCAGGACGGCTGCGCGAGCCTCTTCATCGACTGCCGTCATATCGCGTCCCTTGCAGCCTTACGCATCAGCGTCTTCGGTAGCACTGACCTCTTCGGTCTGCTTCGCATTGATCTCAGCCTTAACTTCCGCCATGTCGAGTTCACGAGCCTGGCTGATCAGCTGCTCGAGTGAGCCCTCGGGAATCGCCCCGGGTTGCGCGTAGACGATGACCTTGTCCCTGATCACCATCAAGGTCGGAATCGACGTAATTCCGAATGCCTGCGCGAGCTCAGGCTGCGCCTCGGTGTCGACCTTGGCGAAGACCAGGTCCTCGTGCTTGTCCGAAGCGCGCTCGAAAATGGGCCCGAACATCCGGCACGGGCCGCACCAGGACGCCCAGAAGTCCACCAGGGCGAAGTCGGCGTCACCGACTACGGTGTCGAAGTTCGCCGTCGTCACTTCCACGGTTGCCACGCAATGACCTCCGTTTCGCTTGGGCATCGACCGTCGATACCCCTCGGGGTATAAAACCGATGATGCACCGCTGGCATTCCCGGCGCGCCGACCGGGGTTACCCGAGCTCAGCGGCGATATGTGCACCGACATCGGCCAGCAGCTCGGCGCTTCTGGCCATGCTGGCGGCCTGATCAGGCTCTAGGTCGGCCAGCGAGTACGCGCGCGAGAATCCGGCTTGTTTCAGCTCGGCCCCGGTCAGCTCGACCCGGCCGGCGACGACATGCACCGGCACCCCGCGACCGGCGGCCGCCTTCGCTACCCCAGCCGGCGCTTTACCGGCGAGCGTCTGCCTGTCCAGGCTGCCCTCCCCCGTGATCACCAGGTCCGCGCCGTCCAGCGCGGCACTGAAGCCGATCAGGTCGAGCATCAGGTCGGCGCCAGGCACCAGCCGTGCGCCGAGGTAGGCAAGCGCCGCGAACCCGGTGCCCCCCGCCGCCCCTGCGCCCGGCACGGCCACGAGGTCACGTCCGATCGCCGCCCTCGTCAGTGCTGCCCATCGAGCCAGGCCCACTTCAAGGACGGCAATATCGGCGGCAGTCGCTCCTTTTTGCGGCCCGAAGACCGCCGCCGCCCCAGACGGCCCGAGCAGCGGATTGTTCACGTCGCTGGCGACGATCACCTCGGCAGAGCCAAACCGGGAGTCCAGCCCGGCCGGATCGACGGCGGACAAGCCGGCCAGCGCCGCACCGCCCCGAGGGAGCTGGTTGCCGCGCGGACCGGTCAGGCGGACGCCGAGCGCCTGCACCATCCCCGCCCCGCCGTCGGTTGTCGCACTCCCGCCGATGCCCAGCACTATCTTCCGTGCGCCGGCGTCCAGAGCGGCCCTGATGACCTCCCCGACGCCGTACGTGGAGGCGATCAGCGGCGCCGGTCCCGATGGCGGCAGCCTGCGGAGCCCGGCCACGTCAGCCATCTCGATCACGGCCGTACCGCCACGGACCGCGAACGTCGTCTCAACCGGCTCGCCGACCGGCCCTTCAGCGGTCGTGCCTACCGGCGCGAACCCTGCGGCGATCGCCGCAGCCACCGTCCCGTCGCCGCCGTCAGCCACCGGAACCTCGGCGATGTCCAAGTCCGGCTTGATCAGCCGCAAACCGGCAGCGAGTGCAGCCGCAACCTGTGCAGCCGTCGCGCTGCCCTTGAACTTGTCCGGCGCCACCACGACCCGCATCCGCCGACGATAGCCAGATTCTCGTCCGGCCGGATGGATCCCAGGGCGGTCTGGGTGTCAGCCCTCGGTGAGGCCGAGCGTCGCGATCAGGCTCCTCGCCGCGGCGCCGCCCGCATCCTCGGCGATCGCCAGGGCCGTCGGCACGTCAAGGTCATCACGGAGCGCTGCGGTGATCGCTGCCGCCGCCGCTGCCTGCGAGGCATCAGCGGCCGCGCCGCCACGCCCCGCCATTCGGTAGAGCTGCTCAAGCCTGGCCGTAGCCGCGTCAAGCTCGGCGCCCGAATAGTCCCACGCCTCCGCCCACGGCCGGTCGATCAGGCAGAGCCGCAAGGCAGCGGCGGGATGCTCGGCCAGCACCTCGCTGACCAGAACCAGATTCCCCGTGGACTTGGCCATCTTCGCGCCCTCCATGCAGACCACGCCGACCTCGAAGATCGCGCGGGCGTGCGGCCGGACGCCGGTCACGGCTTGCGCCATGGCCATCTGGTACGCATGGTGTGGGTAGCGCAGGTCGGCGCCACCGCTCAGCACATCGATCGCGGGACCCAGCACTGACAGCGACATGGCCGCGCATTCCGCGTGCCAGCCGGGGCGGCCGTCCCCCCACGGTGACGGCCAGCCAGGATCGCCGGGCCCAGACCGGCGCCATACCGCCACGTCCAGCTTGTCGTCCTTGGCCGGATCATCGAGCCGCGCGCCGTACTCAGCCGCTAGTGCCTCCGCGTCGTCTCTGGTCAGACCCGCTGTCGTGGCCGTATCAGCGCCGCGGAAGTAGACGCTGCCTTCACGCAGGTACGCCGCGCCGGCCTCAAGCAGCGCGGAGGCAAGCCTGATCACCTGTCCGACGTTCCGCCTGGCGCGCGGCGCGGACTGCGGCTCGCGCACGCCAAGAGCGGTCATGTCCTGGTCGAACCCGAACTGCTGGACCGACGCGAACGTGTCGAAAGCCGATCCGGACTTCTGCGCGGCCGCGAACAGCACGTCATCTACGTCGGTGACGTTCCTGCAGAGCTGCGTGGTCACGCCGATCGATCCCAGCACCCTGGTCAGCACGTCCACCCAGACGAACGTCGCGGCATGCCCGAGATGCGTGACGTCGTAGGGGGTAATGCCGCAGCAATAGATGCGTGCCCGGTCCAGGACGGGTAGGTATCTGCCGCCTAGCCGCAAACCGGTCGCTGTCGCGCTCTCAGTCATGGTTGCCAGTATCGCGCGCACGTAGCCGGGAACTAGCGCGCTAGGGTCGCCAACGGGCATCGGAACGCGAGGGACTGGAACGAAGTGATGACGAACACACCGCCCAGCGGGGGGTCGTCTCCCCGGCCAGCATTGCCGACGAGGCCGGCGTGGCTGGCGCTAGCCGATCATTACGCCAAGATCCGTGACGTTCACCTGCGCGACTTGTTCGCCACCGATCCAGACCGGGGCGAGCGGCTCACCGCCACGGGACCTGGCCTGTACCTGGATTACTCCAAAAACCGGATCACCGACGAGACCATAGCCCTGCTGACGGACCTGGCCGTCGAATGTGATCTGCCGCGGCGCATCGAAGCGATGTTCGCCGGTGAGCGGATCAACACCACGGAGAACCGCTCGGTCCTGCACGTGGCTCTGCGGATGCCCAGGGAAGCCACCCTGATCGTCGACGGCGGCGACGTTGTCGCCGAGGTGCACGAGGTGCTCGACAAGATGGGGGCCTTCGCCAGGCAGATCAGGTCAGGCGACTGGCGCGGCTTCACCGGCTTGCCGATCACCGCGGTGGTGAACATCGGCATCGGCGGGTCGGACCTCGGCCCGGTCATGGCGTATGAGGCGCTGCGTTACTACGCCGACCCGCACCTGACGTTCCGTTTCGTGTCCAACGTCGATTCAACGGACTTCGCTGAGGCAACTCGCGACCTCGATCCTGCGCAGACCTTGTTCATCGTGTGCTCTAAGACCTTCACCACCTTGGAGACGCTGACCAACGCGAAAACGGCGCGTGACTGGCTGACCAGCCGACTCGGCGACGACGCCGCCGTTGCCAAGCACTTCGTCGCGGTCAGCACGAACACGCAGAAGGTGGCCGAGTTCGGCATCGACACCGCCAACATGTTCGGCTTCTGGGACTGGGTCGGCGGCCGGTACTCGATGGACTCGGCGATCGGCTTGTCGACCATGATCGCGATCGGGCCCGACCGCTTCGCCGAGATGCTCGCCGGGTTCCATGACATGGATGAGCATTTCCGTACGGCGCCGCTCGCGGAGAACCTTCCCGTTCTGCTCGGGCTGCTGTGGATCTGGTACACGGACTTCTTCAGCGTGCAGAGCATCGGCGTGATGCCGTACGAGCAGTACCTCAAGCGGTTTCCCGCGTACCTGCAGCAGCTCACGATGGAGTCCAACGGCAAGCACGTCAGGCTCGACGGCACGGCAGTCGATTACCCGACAGGGCCGGTGTTCTGGGGCGAGCCCGGCACGAACGGCCAGCACAGCTTCTTTCAGTTGCTGCACCAGGGCACGCACCTGATCCCGGTCGACCTGATCGGCTTCGGCCGCTCGCTGAACCCGATCACCGATCAGCACGACCTGCTGATGTCCAACGTGTTCGCGCAGGCCCAGGCACTTGCGTTCGGCAAGACGCTCGAGGAGGTACTGGCCGAGGGCACCGATCCGGCGGTGGCGCCGCACCGCGTGATGGAGGGGAACAGGCCGAGCAACGTCTTCCTCGCCGAGGTCCTGACCCCGCGCCTGCTCGGCTGTCTGGTCGCGCTCTATGAGCACGCCGTCTTCACGGCCGGGACGATCTGGGATATCGACTCGTTCGATCAGTGGGGCGTGGAGCTCGGGAAAGTTCTCGCTGCCGCCATCATTCCTGAGCTGACCAGCGGACCCGATCCCGAGCTCAAGCACGATTCGTCGACGAACACGCTGATTCGCCGTTACCGGGCGATTAAGGGAGCATAACTATGACCACAAAGCACTCGATGCAGCTTGGCATGGTCGGGCTCGGGCGGATGGGTTCCAACCTGGTCCGCAGGCTGATGCGGGACGGTCATCGTTGCGTCGCGTATGACGTGAACCCTGCGGCCGTGGCCGATCTTGTCGCCGAGGGAGCGACCGGCGCGAGCGACATGGCCGACTTCGTCGCCAAGCTCGGGCGCCCGCGGAACATCTGGCTGATGCTGCCCGCAGCGATCACCGGAAAGATCCTCGACGAGCTGGCCGACCTGCTGGAGGCCGGTGACTCCGTGATCGACGGCGGGAACTCCTACTACCGCGACGACATCGCCAGGGCCAAGAAGCTCGCCGGGCGGAACATCCATTACGTCGACTGCGGCACCTCAGGCGGCGTCTGGGGGCTGGAGCGCGGCTATTGCCTGATGATCGGCGGCGACGACGAGGCGGTTCACCGGCTGGATCCGATCTTCCGCAGCATTGCGCCAGGCGCCGGGATGGCCGAGCCCACTCCCGGCCGCGAGCCTGGCGGCACGGCGCAGGAGGGGTACCTGCACTGCGGCCCGGCCGGCGCAGGCCACTTCGTCAAGATGGTTCACAACGGCATCGAGTACGGGATGATGGCGGCGATCGCCGAGGGTCTTTCGATCATCAAGCACGCGAACGCTGGCAAGGACGAGCAGGTCACCGACGCCGAGACGACACCGCTGACCGACCCTGAGGCGTACCAGTACGACATCGACGTCGGCGACGTCGCAGAGGTATGGCGCCGAGGTTCGGTGATCAGCTCCTGGCTGGTGGACCTGACGGCCAACGCGCTCGCGAAGTCACCCGAGCTGTCGGAGTTCTCTGGCTATGTATCGGACTCCGGCGAGGGTCGCTGGACGGTTATGGCAGCCATCGAAGAGGGCGTGCCGGCTCCCGTCATCACGGCTTCGCTATTCGAGCGGTTCGAGTCGCGCGATCTTGGCGAATTCACCGCGCGGCTGCTCTCGGCGATGCGGTCGCAGTTCGGCGGGCACGCGGAGAAGCTGGCGCCGAAGCCTCGATGACGGATTGGCGCAACATCCTCGCAAGCGACTGTGCCGCGCCGGCGGACCGGCCGCTACAAGAGCTCACCGACGAGCTCGTCACCATGCTCGCGGCTCCTGATCCGGCTGTCCGCGATGATGTCGCCTATCCCATCCTTGCTCTCTGGACCGGACGCGGCGTTCTGGACGGGCAGCTGGCCAAGCTCGGCGACGTGCTGGCCGACCGGATCGGCGCTGGTCCGATCTATCAGCGCAGCTTCGCAGCGATGAGCTTGTCGTGGGTGATCCTGCGCGACGCAACGACCGCCGAGCTCAGCGACGTGCAGGTGCTGGGCTGGCTGGATACGTTCGGCTCCTGGTGGACGGGCGAGACCGACCTGCGCGGCTGGGACGCCGACCTCGGCTGGCTGCACGCGATCGCGCACGGCGCTGACCTGCTGCGAGCCTTCGGGCGCTCACCGCGGCTTGGCGGCCAGCGGCTGCGCGGC
The DNA here is from genome assembly GCA_035276345.1 of Streptosporangiaceae bacterium. Classification (GTDB taxonomy): domain Bacteria; phylum Actinomycetota; class Actinomycetes; order Streptosporangiales; family Streptosporangiaceae; genus Chersky-822. The sequence continues at coordinate 48,333 of DATELR010000025.1, forward strand.
CTGCTCGACCTTGCCGCCGGTCGGCTCCTGTCGGTGCACGGATATCTGTGGGCAGACGGCGAGGACGACCGGCTCGGTTACGCCCTGGCCTCGGTGCTCACCAGGTCCGAGCTCACGGCGGCGGACGCGACGCGCTGGCTGGCCAGGATCCGCGACGCCATCGAGCTCGGCGAACCTGGACCCGTGCCGGCCTGGGCGGCGAACACGCTGCGCACACTCGGGTCCTTGTATGTCTTCGCCGACCGCGGCGTCACGTGGTATGACCCGCAAGCGGGGGCGATGGGCGATGCGGTCGCCCTGCCGCATGCTGGCCTAGTCCAAGACGCCGTCGCCGATGTGCTCCGGTTGCCGTGGCGCGGGCTGGCCTGACGTTTACCGCGGCCGGACCTGCTCGACCTCGTCACCCCGGCCGATGAGGATCTGGGAAACAAGCGACGGCTCGAACAGGCCGTGGCAGATGACGCCGGGGGTTGCCGAAAGCCGCGTTGCCAAGGCGGCCGGGTCCTCGAACGGAGCGTTGTAGTCAGCTATAGCTCCCCCATCCGGGCTGGGCGGCGCCTCCCGCAGCGTGACATCGCCGAGCTCGCGCATGATCGCGGGCTGACCGAACTGGAGTAGCTCAAGCGGCACCGGGGGGTGCAAACCGGGCACCGGCTTGGTCGAGTCGACGATCACGACGAAACGGGCGGCGGCGCGGGCGACGATCTTCTCCCTGGTGTGCGCGCCGCCGCCGCCTTTGATCAGCCAGCAGTCGGGAGCGACCTGATCGGCGCCGTCGATCGCGATGTCGAGGGCGTCGAAGGTGCTGAACGGCTCCACGCTGAGGCCGAGTTCGCTCGCGTGCTGAGCCGTCCGCTCCGAGGTCGCCACGCATCGCAGCGACAGGCCTCGCCTGGCCAGCGCAGGAAGCAGGTAGCTGACCGTCGTACCCGTGCCGAGCCCGACCCGCATGCCGTCCTCGACGAGCAGCGCCGCGGCTTCGGCGGCAGCCTGCTTCTCGTGTTCTGTGCTCACGACGCACCAGTCTTCCCGATCACCAGCGCATGACACTATGGATGTCATGCACACCGGAAACAACAAATCCGGCCTCATCCCCGATGACCATGTCATAGTGCTCTTCGGCGCGACCGGGGACCTGGCGAAGCGGAAGCTTCTACCCGGGCTCTTTCACCTGGCCAAATCCCACTTGCTGCCAAAGAACTACCGGATCGTGGGCTCGGCCCCCGCCAAGTACGCGATGAGTGATGACGAGTTTCGCGCGCACGCCAAGCACGCGGTCGCCGATTTCGGCCTGGCCAAGCCAAGCGGAGCGGCTTGGCAGGATTTCGAAAGCAAGCTGACTTTCGGCGCCGCCGATTCGGACGACCCAAAGCCGGTCCTTGACGCTGTGCACGAGGCCGAGAAAGCCCTTGGCGGCAACCCACGACGGCTCTTCCACCTGGCAGTGCCGCCCTCGGCATTCGCCTCCGTGGTCAGCCTGCTCGGCCAGACCAAGCTGGCTGAGAACTCGCGCGTGATCATTGAGAAGCCGTTCGGCATTGACTGCCCGACATGCGTCAAGCTCACCCAGGAGGTGCACAAGGTCTTCGACGAGTCGCAGGTCTTCAGGATCGATCATTTCCTCGGGAAGGAATCGGTCGACAATATCCTTGCCCTGCGATTCGCGAACGGTCTGTTCGAGCCGATCTGGAATCGCGACCATATCTCACACGTCCAGATCGATGTCCCGGAAAAGATCGGCATCGAGGGCAGGGCGCAGTTCTTCGAGGGCACTGGCACATTCCGGGACATGATCGTGACGCACCTGTTCCAGGTGCTTGGTTTCGTTGCGATGGAACCGCCTACGAGCTTGGACGCGAAATCGCTGCGTGATGAGAAGTCAAAGGTTTTCAACGCGCTGCATCCGATCGAGCCGTCGAAGGTGGTGCGCGGGCAGTACACGGGCTACCGGAACGAGCGGGGGGTCGCCGCGGATTCCGAGACCGAGACGTTCATCGCGTTGAAGACGGAGATCGACAACTGGCGGTGGGCCGGAGTGCCGTTCTACCTGCGCTCAGGAAAGGCCATGGCGCAGCGCCGTCAGACCATCACGCTCGGGCTGAAGGAGCCACCGCTGCGGATGTTCCCGAACGTCGCGCACCTGCCCAAAGGCGAACGCCGCAACGAGATCATGATCGATTTCGACGACCCAGGCTGGATCGGCGTCAGGTTCCTCGCCAAGGAGCCGGGACCGGCCATGCGGCTCCGGGAGGTCCAGATGACGTTCAATTACGAGGATTCGTTCCACCGGATGCACGAACTGGAGGGCTACGAGCGGCTGATCCTGGAGGCAATGCTTGGCGATCAATCCCTTTTCACCAGGTCTGACGAGATCGAGCGGCTGTGGGATGTGGCGACTCCGCTGCTGGAGAACCCGCCGCCAGTGGAGTTCTACGA
>DATELR010000026.1:0-28278 GCA_035276345.1 Streptosporangiaceae bacterium
TACCGCACGGCCGCGCTGATCGCGGCCGGCGTGGACTTGCGGCCGGTGATGTCCGCCGTCGACAAGCTGCCGCCCGAGACCGAACTCGCGGCCGTGCTCGGCGGACGCAAGCAGGCTCAGCTGGGCCGCCTGGCCGCAGCAGGCGCGCGCACGCTGCGCGACGTGGCAGCGCTTTGCCCGCGTACGGCCTCCTACAGCGACGCAGCCATGCTGGACCTGCCCGAGCAAATCGACCAGGCCAGGGCGGCGCTCGGCGGAAGCCCCGCCTACCGCAGAAGAGAGGTGGACGAGGTATCCGTGCCGCGCGGCGACATCGAAGTCGACATTGACATGGAAAACACGGCCGACGGTGTCTACCTCTGGGGAACGCTGGCGACGATCAGGTCGCCCTGGAAGGCGCGTCCCGCCGGATATCGGGCGTTCCTCTGCTGGGAGCCAATGACCGCAGCGGCCGAGGAAGAGATCTTCACCGAGTTCTGGCGCTGGCTCACGGATTTGCGCGCTGCGGCGGCCGAAGATGGCCTGGACCTGCGCGCCTATTGCTACAACGCCGCCGCGGAGAACACCCAGCTGCGCAGGCTGGCAGCCGCGTGTGGCCTCAGCGCAGAGGTGGCGGCATTCATCGACTCGGCACAGTGGGTCGATCTGTACCGGGTGTTTACTGACCAGCTGATCACAGGCGGATCAGCCGCGCTGAAGACGGTCGCTCCGCTGGCCGGGTTCTCCTGGGAAGTCGCTGACCCCGGCGGTGACGAGGCCATGCTGCGCCACGACCAGGCCGTAGGCCCGGATGGCGACCCGGCTGCCAGAGCATGGCTGGTCGCTTACAACAGGAACGACACCGAGGCCACCAGAGCCCTGCGGAGTTGGCTGGACGAGGCCGCGAGCGAATGTCCCTCGATCAAAGCCGCGGTAGAAGGCGCGCCGCAGGGGGAGTAAGCAGTCGTGCCGCATGCTCCAGACGATCCCCCGAGCGCTGGCAGTCAGGAACTCGCGTCTCGCAGCGAGCAGGAGGCCGCGCCGCAACTGCGCCCGCGCCAGGTCCTCGTCATCATGACTGGGCTGCTGCTCGGGATGCTGCTTGCCGCACTCGATCAGACCATCGTCGCCACCGCGCTGCCCACGATCGCCGGGGACTTGCACAGCCTGTCCAGGCTCTCCTGGGTGGTCACCGCCTACCTGCTCGCCTCGACCGTCTCGACCCCGCTGTGGGGCAAGCTCGGCGACCTGTACGGGCGGAAGATGTTCTTCCAGGCCGCCATTGTGATCTTCCTGATCGGATCGGTGCTGGCCGGGCTGTCCCAGACGATGACCGAGCTGATCATCTTCCGCGCCATTCAGGGCATTGGCGGCGGCGGGCTGATGGTCGGCGCCCAGACAATCGTGGGAGATGTCGTCTCCCCCAGGGAGCGAGGCAAGTATCAGGGCTTCTTCGGCGCAGTTTTCGGCGTGACCAGCGTGATCGGCCCGCTGATCGGCGGCTTCTTCGTCGATACCTTGTCGTGGCGCTGGGTCTTCTACGTCAACCTGCCAGTCGGCATCATCGCCCTCGTCGTGGTTGCTGCGGTGCTGCCCGCACGGCGCGGCAGGCAACGCCGGAGCATCGACTACCTCGGCACGATCATGATCGGTGCGTCGGCCACCAGCCTGGTGTTGCTGACTTCGCTGGGCGGAGTGACATATCCCTGGAGCTCGGGACCGATCATCACACTGGGCGTGCTTGCCGTCGCGTTCGCCGTCGCGTTCGTCTTGGCCGAGCGCCACGCGGCTGAGCCCGTGCTGCCGCTGCACCTGTTCCGCCAGCGCGTGTTCACGGCCGCGGGCGCGATCGGCTTCGTCGTGGGCTTCGCGATGTTCGGTGCGCTGACCTACCTGCCTCAGTACATGCAGATCGTCAAGGGAGTGAGCCCGACGACATCTGGCCTGCGGTTGCTGCCGTTGATGGCGGGGTTGCTAGTAACCTCGATCGGCACCGGCCAGCTGATCACCAAATGGGGCAGGTACAAAGTCTTCCCCGTGGTCGGCACCGCGATGCTGACCGCCGGCCTCTACTTGCTTTCTCATCTCGGCGTGGCCACGAGCACCCTTGCCAGTTCGCTGTACATGCTCGTGCTGGGGGCAGGCATCGGCGCCACCATGCAGGTCCTGGTGATCGCGGTGCAGAACGCCGTCGACTACGCAGACCTTGGCGCAGGCACGTCAGGAACGACGTTCTTCAGGTCGATCGGGGGATCGTTCGGCACATCGGTCTTCGGTGCGATATTCGATCATGTACTACCGGGCAATCTTCAATCGGCCCTCCACGGCCTGAAGCTGCCGACGGGCGTGGGCGTGACTGGCGGTGCGAGCCCCGCTGTGCTGGCCAAGCTGCCACCACCGGTGCACGCCGCCTTCGTCTCTGGTTACGCGGCTTCGATCCGCACGGTGTTCCTGGCAGCCGTGCCGGTCGGAGCCGTGGCGTTCTTGCTTACCTGGACGCTGAAGGAGCTGCCGCTCCGCCGGACGTCACGGGCGGTCGACCAGGCGGACAGGCTAGCGCCCACCGCCCGGCCGACCATCAGGACCTCCGATGAGGAGCTGCGGCGCGCCGTCAGCTCGCTCCTGTCTCGGGAGCGCAGGCGCGAGGTCTACTCTCATCTCGTCTCCGCCTCGGACGTCGCGATATCTCCACGCGCTGGCTGGCTGCTGCTGAGGCTGGGCGAGCATCGGGGCGAGTCGCGCGAGGCGATTGCCCGACGGCTCTTCATCACCGTGCCGCAGCTAAACAGCAGGATGACCGAGCTAGTAAAGGCCGGCTTCATCGCGGCCGCAGATACCGCGGATGAGCTCACCGAGTCCGGGCAGCAGGCCTACGCGCGGATATTCGCGGCGCGCCAGGACCTGATCGAACGGATGCTTGACGGCTGGCATCCGCAACTGCACCCGCGCCTTCTTGAGCTGGTAACAGAGATCACCCACGAGCTCGCAGCGAGCAGCGAACGGCCTGACCCGGATCTGGACCCGGTCCGCTAGCCGCCGTTTGATCGCCGGCCGGCGCGGTAGCTGATACGCAGATCGCGGCTTCAGAACGGGGGAAATCAAGGCGCCATGGCGGCCGATACCGTCGACGTGCTCGTTGTCGGAGCTGGCCCCACCGGCCTGCTGCTGGCGGGCGACCTGGCAGCAGCAGGCGTTCCGGTCACGGTGCTCGAGCGCAGACAGGGTGACTCAGACACATCGCGGGATTGCGTCGTGCACGCGAGGACCCTGGAGTTGCTCGACGCCCGCGGGATAGCAGATGACCTGATCGCCGTCGGCCGCACTGTGGACCACCTCAACCTCTTCGGCCACATCGATGTTGACCTGGGCAGGCTGCCGAGCAGGTTCGGCTTCGTGCTGCTCACGCCACAACATCAGACCGAGCGGTTGCTGGCCGAGCGCGCTCGGTCTCTGGGCGCGCAGATCATCGAAGGCATGGAGGTGAACGCCCTTCGTCCGGCCAACGAAGGTGCGCACGTACAGGCCGCAGGGGCGGCGGGCAAATGCCGGACGTTCACGCCGTCATTCGTCGTCGGCGCCGACGGCGCCGGCAGCATTGTCCGGGAGATGATGAGCCTGCCTTTCCTCCCAGTGGACCATGGCGAGATCCGCGAGACCATCACCAAGATGCTGGGAACTGATCTGGCCGTCGATGCCGGCTGGCTCGGCAGGCAGGCCGACGAACGGCGGGCTCCGCGCTACAGGTCAGGGCCGGTCTTCCTGGCAGGCGACGCAGCGCACCTGCACGCGCCTGCGGGCGGTCAGGGAGTGAACGCCGGGCTGCAGGACGCCGCCAACCTGAGCTGGAAGCTCGCCGCGATGGCTCGCGGTACGGCAGACCCCAGGCTGCTCGACAGTTATCAAGATGAACGGCACCCGTCAGGCCAGGCCGCGCTCCGTCTTTCGCGTAACCTGCCCAGCGTGCCGTTCTTCTGGCCACTGATGATGCGGCCCGCTGCCCGCGCCGCCGCACGACCGTTGGAGCGCGCGAGCGCGATCGCTGACCGGATCGCCGAGGCGGTGTCCGGTATCGGCGCCGGCTATCTCGGCGGCCGCGGCGCACACCGGCTAGCCGGGCGACGTGCACCGGATCTGCCGCTGACTGGCGTCGATCAGTGCCGCCTTTACGAAGCTCTGCGCCAAGGCAAGTTCATCTTGCTGAACGGCCTGCGGCGGCAGGATGCGGTGAGCAGCACAGCGGCGCCCTGGCGGGAGCGGGTTCTGACCGCCGTGCCACGGGCGCCGCAGGTTCGGCTCAGCCTGATCCGTCCCGACGGATACGTCGCCTGGGCGAGTGATGTGACCGACGAAGCCGTCTGTGGCGATGCGCTCCGGCACGAATTGACCCGATGGTGCGGCACCGGGGCGGTCCTGCCGCTGGCGGCGGCGCCGCGTTAGTCGTCGAACTCTTAGATATCAATGGATCATGGTACGCTGCGGCCATGCGACCAGCGCAGACGCCGATCGGCCTCCAGCTGACTCAGGCGGCCCGAGCTATCAGCCGCGCTTTCGATGATGCCCTGGCTGAGGCCGGAGGGTCGTTGCCGGTCTGGCTTGTGCTCCTGGCCATGAAGACGCGGAACCTCGCGAGCCAGCGCGAGCTAGCCGACGCAGTCGGGATCAGGGAAGCGACCCTGACGCACCACCTCAATGCGATGGAGCGTGCCGGGCTGATCAGTCGCCACAGGGATCCAGCGAACCGGCGCGTTCACGTCGTGAGCCTCACAGCCGCAGGCGATGAGATGTTCATGACGTTGCGCTCCGCCGCGCTGCGCTTCGACGAGCGGCTGCGCGACGGCATCGGTGACGACGAGATCGCCGGGCTGCGCGATTTGCTCGGGCAGCTGGCCGCGAACGTGCTTCCTGCGCCGTGAGCCGACCAGTTCGGCAGCCGCCATCGCAAGCAGGTACGGCACCAGGTCAGTTGACCTGCGCAGCACCCAGGCCGTTCCCTTGGTCGCCATCCAGCCGATCTCGGCCGCTCTGGACGGCGGCGGGTTGGCAGGCTCGGCGTCAGGGGCCGGCCCGAGATCGTGGCCAGCGGAAGCGAGCAGCGCGTGAAATGACCTGGCGATCATCCGGTGACCGCGCTCGTTCGGGTGCAGGCGGTCGACTGCCCACATCTGCTTGTCGTAGGTCGCTGGCGTTCCGGCCGCATCGAAGTGGAGGGTGCCGAACCGTGCCGCCACGGCGTCCAGCACCGCATTAACCAGCTGCGTCCTTCTGGCCAGCGGCCGCGCGAGCGCCGTGGGCAGGCCGAGCATCCGGCCGGCATCTGGCAGCCGCATCGTCAGTACCTCTGCCCCGGCCGCTCGCAAAGCGCCGACCGTGTGCGCCGCGGACCGCTCGATCCGCTCAGGGTCGAAACCAGGCCGCAGCGTGTCGTTGATCCCGAAGATCACGCTGGCTATGTCCGGGCGCAGGCCGAGCGCCTTGGGCAGTTGCTCGCCCTCGATCTGGCTGGCGCATGCCCCGCTGGCGGCCAGGATGTGCAGCTCAGGATCGGTCAGACCGTCAGCGAGCAGGGCTGCCCAACCGCGCCATGCCCGGCCTCCGCCCTCAGCTGGCATTGTGGCCTCGTCGGGCCCGCGCCGTGCACGGACGGGATCGCCGATACCCAGCGTGATTGAGTCTCCAAGCGCCGTGAAGGTCGTCATGCAGCAGCTCCCACCGCGACCATGCCGATCGCAGCCTCGTAATGAGTGATTAGCTCGGCGCATCTGAGAGGCCACGTCCTGCCGAGCACGCCAAGGCGGGCGGCCGCCCCCTGTGCGGCGCGCAGCTCAGGACTCGCGGCAAGACGCGAAACCGCGTTCGCCAGTGCTGCCTGGTCGCAAGGCGGCACGAGGAATCCGGTCACTCCGTCTTCTACCAGGTCGATCGGGCCGCCCGCAGCGGGTGCGACGACCGGCAGGCCACTTGCGGCCGCCTCTTGCAAGGTGTTGCCGAAGGTTTCATGTGGCCCGCTATGCACGAAGACGTCAAGGCTGGCGTATGCCCTGGCTAGCTCGTCTCCTTGCCGCTGACCGAGGAAAATGGCCGCTGGCAGAGCCCGCCGGGCGGCGGCTTCGGCCGGGCCGGCTCCCACAATCACCAGGCGGATTCCGGGCAGTCTGCTCACGTCGCTCAGCAAGTCAAGCCGCTTCTCGGCGGCCAGCCGGCCCACGTATCCGACTACTACCTCACCGGCAGGAGCCAGGTCGGCGCGCAGACGGTCGCTTCGCCGCGATGGGTTGAACCTGACCGCGTCGACGCCGCGGCCCCAGACGTGCACCCGGTCGAAGCCCTGTGCACGCAGGGCGACCGCCGTTGCCATGGACGGCGCGAGGGTTCGGGCTGCGGCGTTGTGGATGCCGCGCAGGTGCCGCCAGCAGAGCGCCTCGCCTGCCGTGCCCAGGTGGTAAGCGCGCGCGTAAGCCGCCATATCAGTGGCATAAACGGCGACGAAGGGAATTCCCAGCTGGCTCGAGGCGGTAGCGCCGCCGGCGCCGAGCACAACAGGGCCAGCGAGGTGCACCAGATCGGCGCGGTGGGCAGCAATCGCGGCGCGGACGGGAGGGCCGGGCAGGCCGACACGAAAGCCGGGGTATAGGGGGAGGCCGAAGGAAGGTACCCGGACGACCGGGAAGTCGGTCCTGACGCTCGGTAGCCGCCGCGACGGTTTCGGGGCGATGACCAGCGGGTGGTGACCGCGCGCCGCGAGGTGTTCGGCGACGCGCATCGCCGTGCTGGCGACGCCATTGACATCGGGCGGGAAGGACTCTGTCACATAGGCGATCCGCACGTACTCACGGTCGCTCACAAGGGTGCTGATCCCGGCTGCGACGACATGACGACACGACGAATATCCGGTGACAACTCCGGGGAGAACCTGCAGGTCAGAGCCGTATGGACGGCAGAGCGTTTAGTTCCGATGACACGCGGTAGCAAAGATTCGGTGAATCAGGTGGAGCGGTTGATCCGCCGCGTCGACGGTTGGCAACAGCGCCACCGGCCCACGGCGTTCATTTACGGTGTGATCAAGAAGTACGGCGATGATAACGGCGGCCAGCTTGTCGCGAGCCTGTCGCATTCTGCGTTCGTCTCGCTGTTCCCTTTGCTGCTGGTGCTCACCACGATCCTCGGTATCGTCGCCGCGGGAAATGCTGCGCTGCGCGATCAAGTGGTATCGGCGGTCACCGGCCAATTCCCGGCGATGAGCCGGCCTCTTCAGCACGTGCATCAGCTGCGCAGATCCAGCGTGATAGGGCTGATCATCGGCCTGGTCGTGGCTCTGTGGGGGTCATCGAGCCTGGCCCAGACCGGCATGTTCACGATGGCGCAGGTGTGGAATCTCCCTGGGCCTGACCGGCCAGGGTACTGGCAGCGCCTGGGCAGGGCCGGGCTGTTCTTGCTCGTGCTCGCCGTCGGAGTGATCGTGACTACGCTGCTGACCAGCTTCGGCACCTGGGGGAGCAGCTCTGTCGCCCTGACGGTACTGGTCGACGTGGTCGCGGCCTCAGCGAACGTCGGCATGTACGTGATCGGCTTCCGCGTGCTGACACCAAAGGTGGTGCCGATCCGCAGGTTGCTGCCAGGCGCGGTGATCGCCGGTATCGGCTGGACAGTCCTGCAGACCATCGGCACCCAGCTGGTTAAGCACTACCTGCACAGTGATTCGGTTTACGGGATCTTCGCGATCGTGTTGAGCCTCTTGGCATGGATATACCTGATCGTCGAGGTCACCGTTTACTCGGCCGAGATCAATGTCGTGCTGGCGCGGCGGCTGTGGCCACGCTCGATAGTCCAGCCGCCGCTGACCTCTGCGGACCGGGAGGCACTCTCGCTACTGCCGCTAGCCGAGCAACGCAGGGACGAGCAGCAGGTCGCGGTGTCATACGTAGACGAGCCGAGCGATCAGAGGCAGTCGCGAGAAGGCACCGAGTCGGCGCCGAGCTGAGGCAGCCGCAAATCTGCGGCTGCCGCAGACTTGATGTCCTAGCCGGAAGCTCCGGTCGGCTGGGCCTGCTGTGCGGTTAGCGGCGTCGCGATGTCCTCGAGGCTGCGCCGCTCGGCCTTGACGCCGAGGAAGATCTCGACGAAGCCAGCCAGAATCATGAGCACGGCGCCGATTGAGAACGCGATGACCGTGTCGGAAACCTTTCCCGTGCTGACCAGCGAGGAGAACAACAACGGTCCGCTGATGCCTCCCGCCGCGGTGCCGATCGCGTAGAAGAACGAGATCGCCAGCGCCCTGGTTTCCATCGGGAAGACCTCGCTCACGGTCAGGTATGCAGCACTGGCGCCAGCCGATGCGAAGAACAGCACCACGCACCAGCAAGCGGTCATCGTCACCGCGCTGAGCGCACCAATGTCGAACAGGTACGCGGTGATCAGCAGCAGCGCACCGGAAATGATGTACGTTCCGGCGATCATCGGCTTACGGCCGAAGGTGTCGAAGAACCGGCTGAGAACGAGCGGGCCCAGCAGGTTGCCGACCGCGATCACCGCGAAGTAGTAGCCAGGATTGGTCGTCACGTGGAAGAACGTGGCGAGAATCTGGGCGAAGCCGAACGTGATCGCGTTATACAGGAACGCCTGCCCGATGAAGAGGGAGAGCCCGAGCGTCGTGCGACGCGGGTACTTCGCAAACATCGTCTTGGCGATCAACAGCAGGCTGATGCTCTTGTGCTGCCTGACTGTTATTGATCGGCTCGGCTCTGGCAGCTGTTCAGGGTGACCGTCGGTTACGTGCTGCTCGATGCCGTCCACGAGCCGTTCTGCCGCGTTAGCGCGCCCGTGTATGAACAACCACCGCGGGCTCTCCGGGACATTGCGCCGTACCAGCAAGATGACCAGCCCGAGGACTACCCCGAGGGCAAAGCAGAGCCGCCAGCCCAGGTTCACCGGCAGGGCGGTTGTGGCGGGCACCGTGATCAGCGCGCCGAATGCGGCACCAGCCCAGTAGGTCCCGTTGATCACGATGTCGATCCGGCCGCGGTGCCTGGTCGGGATCAGCTCGTCAATAGCAGAGTTAATCGCCGAGTACTCGCCGCCGATGCCGAACCCGGTCAGGAACCGGAACAGGAAGAACCACCAGACGGTGAAGGACAAGGCCGTCATCGCGGTCGCTGCCAGGTAGACGGCTAGCGTGATCATGAAGAGCTTCTTACGCCCGAACCGGTCGGTGAGCCAGCCGAAGAAGAGCGCGCCGACACAGGCCCCGATGACGTACATCGCCGCGGCTGGCCCGGTAACCTGCGCCTGGGTGATGTGGATGCCGCTGCCGGACTTGGCGAGCTGACCCGAGATGTTGCCGACGATCGTTACCTCAAGGCCGTCCAGTATCCAGACGGTGCCCAGGCCGATGACGATCATCCAGTGCCATCGTGACCACGGCAGGCGGTCCAACCGGGCGGGCACCTTCGTGGTGACCGTGCCGAGTTGCTCACTGCCCCGTTGCTGCGTGCGTTCCTCGGTCATTGCCCCTCCTGTGCCTGACCATCCAGGCGAGCGATCTCCGCTGCCCGCGGTCCCTAGGGCCAAACGCGCAGGCTAGGTTGATCCGTGCGACGCAAAGGAGTGAGGTTGATGGATCAGCAGCCCCTCGACGTGCGCCTGACCGGGCGCAGCCTGCTTAAGGAAACCGACCTGTCCAGGGCGGAGTTCATGTACCTGGTCGACCTGGCCGAGCGGCTGCGCGATGAGAAGCGGGGCGGTTTGCGGCCGAGGCGCCTGGCTGGCCAGAACCTCGCCTTGATCTTCGAGAAGCCTTCAACCAGGACCAGATCAGCATTTGAGGTCGCCGCATATGACGAGGGCGCGCACGTCACCCATCTCGGCCCAGATGAGTCCCAGATCGGCCACAAGGAGTCGATCAAGGACACAGCCCGCGTCCTCGGGCGGATGTTCGACGGCATCGAGTACCGGGGCTTTTCTCAGGACGCGGTCGAGACGCTCGGCGCATTTGCTGGCGTACCGGTCTGGAATGGGCTGACAGACACGTGGCACCCGACTCAGATGCTCGCGGACATGCTGACAATGCGCGATCACGCAGCCACCGGGCTTGATCAGGTTTCGTACTGCTACCTGGGCGACGGCCGGAACAATACGGCGAACTCTCTGCTGGTCACAGGGGCTTTGCTCGGGCTCGACGTGCGCGTGTGCGCGCCGGAATTGCTGTGGCCAGACCCGGCGATCCGGTCCATCGCGACGGGCCTTGCCAGCTCTTCAGGCGCTCAGGTGACGGTGACCAGTGCCATTGACCAGGCGGTAGCCGGAGCGGACTTCCTCTACACCGACGTCTGGCTGTCAATGGGCGAGCCCGCGGAGGCTTGGGATGCGCGCATCGAGTTGCTGCTGCCGTACCAGGTGACGATGGACGTCATGGCGGCGACCGGCAATCCGGCGGCGAAGTTCATGCACTGCCTGCCTGCGCTGCACAACACCGAGACCGATGTCGGCAGGCTCATCAACGAAAAGCGCGGGCTGACGGCGCTCGAGGTAACCGAGGAAGTATTCGAGTCGCCGGCTTCGGTTGTATTCGACCAGGCCGAGAACCGCATGCACACGATCAAGGCCCTGATAGTCGCGACGCTGCCCGCGATGTCATCGGTCGCCGCCGATGAGAGCCTCGCAGGTTAGGGTTTGTCCATGATCGGCGACATATCACCGGCCGGGCAAGGCGACAACCCGCCATCGGCCGACCGCCTGAGGGCATCGCACCAGGATCGGGACCGCGTTATCGAAATGCTCAGGGTCGCCGCTGGTGACGGCCGGCTGACGCACGAGGAGCTGGAGGAGCGCATCGAGATCGCCTTCTCCGCGCGCACCTACGGCGAGCTTGCCGCGCTGACCGAAGACTTGCCAGTGAGCGGACAGGCGCTCGCCCCGGCCAGCTCAGCTACCCCTGCCGTGCCCAAGGATGTAGTTCGCCTGGAGACCAGAAGCGGGAACCTCACCAGGGTCGGGCGGTGGGTCGTGCCGCGGCGCATCGAGGCAAGGGTAACGAGCGGGAACATCAAGCTCGACTTCACCGAGGCCGCTATCCCGCACAGCACGATCGACATCGAGGCGGAGGTCCGCAGCGGCAACCTCATCCTCATCACCAAGCCCGGCATTGCCGTCGACACCGACGACGTCGCGATCCGCAGCGGCAACGTCAGGGTCAAGGCGCCGTGGGGGAGCCAGATACCGGTCACCCTGCAGATCAACGTGTCCGGCCGCGTCGGCAGCGGCAACATCGTCGCCCGTCCGCCTTACCGAACCTTCTGGGAATGGCTGATGCGCCGGCCGCGCCGTTACGCGATCACTTCAGGGACGTAGGTTCACCAGGCGAGTAAGTGCCTTCTTGAGCATCTTCGCGTAGACCACTCCGCCGGCGGGCTGCGGGTGTATCCCGTCCGGCCAGAGCAGCCCGGTACGGTGCTCGATCGTCGTATGCCAGTTTGCCAGCACGACGCCAGGATGATCATTGACGGCAGTGGCCAGGATCGAGTTGACCTCCTGCTCCCACGGCCTGTTCTCGTAGGTGTTGACCAGCACGAGCTTCCGGCTCGGACCGATCTCGGCGAAGAGCTGGCCGATCTGGTCGGCCGTCACGGGTCCGTTCGTGCCGAGGCCGACCACCACGATGTGGCGGAGCAGGCCTTTGGCCTTGAGCCCGTCGATGACCTGCAGGCCCGTGCTGAACTGCCGGCCTACCGCCGCATCGATATAGATCCCCGGCAGCGCTGACACCAGCGCGGGCGTCGAGGCCACCATGATCGAGTCGCCAACTGCGCTGACCGACCGACCGGACACGCGCGTCGCGGTCGCCGCGGCGCTCTTGCGAGCGGCGGAGGCTGTATGGGCTGCCTGCCGTTGCGTGACCTGGTGCACATGCCGGCTCACTGGCGGCGGGATCAGCCGTGCGTGCCGAGAGCCGCGCATGGAAGCGGCGTGCCCGCCCTCGGCGACGGTCGATGCTGACGCGAAAAGCTTCAGGCTGCCCGCCAGGCAGAGCGCTACGGTCACGGCGAGTGTGCTGCCGCGGACGATGGCCGCGCGGCTGCGGGGCCTACCGGGGGTTCGGGGATCGCGTGGTCGTCTGTGTTTCGCCATAAGGAATGTGTGCTGAGATCGGATGTCACTCAGAGCGCAGGCACTTCACATTACCCGGCAGACGCCGATGTAATCGGCAAACAACGATGTCAGAGGGTTGCGCTCGCCTCCAGCAGCGACAGCCGGACGGTTCGCTCCGTGTTGTCCGCGTTCAGGTCCACCAGCGCGATGGACTGCCAGGTCCCTAGCGCGAGATCGCCGGCGAGGACAGGAAGGGTGGCATATGGCGGCAGGAAGGCGGGCAGAACATGTGACCGTCCGTGACCGCGAGAACCGTGTGCATGCCGCCAGCTGTCGTCGGCTGGGAGAAGTCTGGCTAGCACCGCGAGCAGGTCGGCATCGCTGCCCGCGCCGAGCTCCATCACCGCTAGTCCGGCCGTCGCATGCGGAACAAAGACGTGCAGCAAGCCGTCTCCGCCGTCAGCCGCGTCTCGCGCGAACTCTGCACATCGCGGGGTGATGTCCGTGATCGACTCCCTGCCAGCGGTGCGAAGCCGGAAGGCGGTGGTCTTCATGCGGGCCGGTCCTTCTTCGGCAGCTTGGACACCACGACGTCATAGGAGCTGTCGATCGCCTCAAGTAGCTCGTCATCTGGAATCGCCCCGCCTATCCGCAGCGTGTTCCAGCCGGAACGCCCGATGTACGCCATCACTGCGGCGTCATCGGGGTAGCGCGCGAGCCACTCGTTGGCGACATCCCTGTTCGCCCCGCATTTCAGGCCGACTGTGTCAGTCTCGTCCTGGCCAAGGAACGCGAAGATCTTGCTTCCGACCTTGGCCACGACGTCTTCTTCCCACGGCTGGTCTTGCCAGGCGCCCGGCTTGTTCAGGCAGTACGCGAGCACGTCGGCCTTCGTCACGGAGCCTCCAACAGCAGCGTTGCGGCAGTTAGCACATGACAGCTTGGCACCGCGTAGCGCGCCGGGCCAGCCGGGCCCACTGAAGCCGGAGAGTCGGCCCGTCGATTGTAGATAAGTCGATAAAAGCCGGGCCCTAGCGCATGCTGCTGCAGGGCCCGGCCAATGCACGGACTTAGTGCCGCCCTGAGGTGGCCATGCCGTCCTGCCAGGCGCTCGCGCCCGCCGCCGTCGCGGCCTTCGCCTGGGCCAGCTTGCGCTTTACGGCCGCACTCGGCGGTTCTTCCTGGGCGAGCATCCAGCGCCTCATGCCCCTGACGATTGCTGTGCCGGCTATTGCCACCCCGCACATGCCGATCACGCCGGCCGTCGCCACGAGAGCGAACCCGACGATCATGGCCTTGGATATGGCCGTACTCGGTTCCATGTCGGTCATCGACGACCTTGTACTCGTCATTGTCCTCCCCCGATGTGATGGTGCCTAGCTAGCTAGCGTTCCCGCGCGCTAGCCGGGCCAGTCACCCGGCGGGGGTGATGTCGCCGCACTCGGCCGGCGTCATGATCAGCGTCACAGCACCGGGGGCGGTGACCGTTCCGGGGGGAGACGGCCTGACTACCGACCATCACACTGCCAGGACCAGTCAGACGGAACTGGAGCAGCTTCGCGCGCAGGTAAGTCATCTCCAGGACGAGCTGACGCGGACCAGGCGGCAAGCACGCACGCGGCGGCTCGGATGGCGCGGCCCCGTAGCTGTGCTGCTGATCGTGGTCGGCTGCATTATGGCGCCGATCTCGGTGCTGAGCGTATGGACGGCCAACCAGGTCTCGAACAGCGACCGCTACGTGGCGAACGTGGCTCCGCTGATCAATGAGCCCGCGGTCCAGAGGGCACTCATTGACAAGATCAGCGCGGCCGTCAGCAGTCAGGTCGACGCCAAGGGCGTTGCCAGCCGGGCAGCGACGCAACTCTCGAGCCGGGGACTAACCAGGCTCAGTGCCTTGCTGTCGAACTTCTCCGGTTCAATCGCGGGCGCCGTGGATGGCTTCATCTACAGCACAGTGGCCAAGGCAGTGAGCGGGCCGGCGATGGCCAGCCTGTGGGTACGAGGCAACCGGGCTGCGCACACCCAGCTGGTCAACGCTCTTGCTGGTCACAACAGCGCGTTGAGCGTCTCGAACGACAAGGTGGTTCTCAGCCTCGGCCCCCTGATCAACAAGGTCAAGGCGAGGTTGTCGGCGCGTGGCCTGACGCTGGTCGATAGCCTGCCGCCGATAAATCCGACCTTCCCGTTGTTCTCAGCCAAGTACCTCGTCAAGGCGCAGTCCCTGTACCGGGCGCTGACAACCCTGAAGTGGGTGCTCCCGCTGCTGACGCTCGCTCTGCTGGCAGCCGGTGTCTACGTCGCCAGAAGGCATCGGCGAGCCCTGGTGGGCAGCGGGCTCGGACTCGCGGCTTCCATGCTGGTCCTGGGGGCGGCACTGGCGATCGTACGGGCGGTCTATCTCAGCAAGGTGCCAGGCAGCGTGCTTCCTGCTGATGCAGCCGCCGTCGTGTTCGACACGTTCGTGCGGTTCATCAGGCAAGGTCTTCGGGTCCTGCTCGTTCTTGGCCTAGTGGTGGCGCTTGCGGGGTTCTTCACAGGGCCGTCAGTGACCGCCGTCAAGACCAGGCAGGCATTCCGCTCCGCATTCGCTGCGATCAGGGGCAGCGGCGAGTGCGCCGGCCTCAGCACTGGGCACTCAGGAGAATGGGTCTACGCCCACCGGATGCCGCTCAGGATCGGCGCATTGGCGATCGCCGTCCTCATCTTCATCTTCTGGACCAACCCGACCGGGCTGGTAGTACTGATCATCGCCATTATCCTCGCCCTTCTGCTCGGCCTGGTCGAACTTGTTGGCCGGCCCCCTGCCGCGCCGCATCCCGTCAGTCCGGCCCGCTAAGCCGGCTCGCGCTTCATGCGCGGACTGGCATGCTGTGCACATGACAAATGAGGGCCAGGCAGCAAAGCACGGTCCGGGATCCGAAGGCGGTAGTGAGCCGGCCGCGACCGGCTCACCCGCTGATGCCACGCCGCTCGAACCGAGACCTCCAGACGACGGCCCGGCTAACCGGACCCGGCGCGCGGCGCTCTGGTCAGCGGCCGAGGCCAGCGGCGTACCCCTGCGCGCGATCCTGGTCACCATCGCGGTTGTAATCGTTTTCTACCTGGCCGGCAAGGTCATCTACCGACTCCGCGACGTTATCCTGCTGATCATCGTGGCAGGCTTCATCGCCCTCCTGCTGAATCCGCTCGTTGTGCTCGCCCAGCAGCGGGTTGGCCGGCGCGGGCTCGCAGTCGCGATCGTGACCTTGTTTGCGCTGATCTTCTTCGCTGGCCTTGCGGTGGCATTCGGTTACCCGCTCGTTAATGGCATCACGCACCTCGCCGACAACCTGCCGGGTTATGTCAGCAAGGCCGAACACGGCAAGGGGTGGATCGGGCACCTGGTCACGAAGTATCACGTTCAGAACTGGGTAAAGGCCAATGCCCCGAAGCTCGCGAGCTACGGAAAGGACATCGCCAACCCGGTGATCAGCGTGGGCAAGGGTGCGATCTCGCTCACGATAACCCTGCTGACGATCTTCGTCCTGGTCGTGCTGCTGCTGATGGAGGGTCCGAAGTTGCGCACCGGGGTGCTCCGCCTCATGGTTCCGGCCCGAGCCGAGAGGTACCGGCGGATCGCGTCGGCCGTCAACGGCTCGGTGACCGGGTACATGCTAGGGAACTTCGCCACCTCGCTCATCGCGGGACTGGTCGTCATGGTGACACTGCTGATCCTCGGGGTGCCGTTCCCGTTCCTGTGGGCCCTTTGGGTGGCGCTCGTCGACTTCCTGCCGATGATCGGCGGCGCCCTGGCAGGTATCCCGGTGGTGCTGTTCGCGCTCACCCAGGGCCTGCCGGCCGGGCTCGTGACCCTGATCGTGTTCCTGCTCTACACCCAGATTGAGAACCATGTGCTCAACCCGCTGATCATGAGCAGGACGGTACGGATCAACCCGCTGCTCGTGCTGATCTCGATCCTGGTCGGTGCATCGATCGGGAGCTGGATTGACGGAATCTTCGGAGGCTTCGTTGTCGCGTTGCTGTCCATCCCGCTGGCAGGAGCGATTCAGGTGGTCGTGCGGGAGATCTGGCAGTCAACCGATCCCGCGCTCGCGGATCCGTCAGTCCTCAGGCCGGCGGGCGCTGCGAAAGGGCCAGGCGTGAAGTCCGCAGGTGTCGATAAGCCCTCGGCCGTCGGCGGTCGGCCGGGGGAGCGCCGAGCTATGCCGCGCCGGCCGAATCAGTGGAGCCGGAGAGGCAGGCGTCCGGATTCGGCGCCAGGCCCCCCTCCCGCTTAGCCAGTGCCGCCGACGGCGAGACCGAGAGCCCGCATCGCCTTCCGGTATGCGACGGCGACCGCGTCGAACTTCAGGTGAAGCTCATCGGCCAGGTCGAAGGGAACGCGCTCGGGCCGCTGCGACTCGACCACTACCTGATCCTGGCCGAAAATGGTGTCCTCGAAATCCCGCAGGACGCGTTCGGGCTGATCGAAGTTGTAATTCCGGCCGATCACCACGTAGCCGGCGCAGCGATCGGCCCCGGCCGGCTGTGAAGCAAAGAAGTACACCATGCCCTGCTCGCCACCCCAGCCGAGCCGCAGCACGATCGTGTAGGGCAGATGAAGCTCGTAGCTACTGCGCCGTTGCGGTGGTCCTGACTCGGCGTTCGCGAACACCGGAAAGTCATCTGTGTTGGGCGCTTCGGGCCTGACTATCGAGTACCGGAGGACGTGGCCCTCGGTTTGCACCTCGTGCCGGGGGACCACCGGGCGCTCCGGATCGCCCAGCAGCCCCGGATGGACCCACGGGAAGTGACCGAAATCGGTGAAGTTCTCCACCTGCCGTGCGGCATCGCACTGCCATCGGTACGGCCCGGCCTGCACGGTCTCCCATGAGCCGTCTTCCAGCTCGGGAACCTCCGGCAACCCCCACCGGGGCTCGCCGAGCGCCACCCAGATCAGGCCGTACCGCTCTGTCGCGGCGAACGCAGGAACCTTGGCCTTCGGGGGCACTCGCGTCGGATCAGCGAGCTGCGGGATGGCGACACACCGGCCGTCGCCCGCGTACCGCCAGCCGTGATAGGGGCAGATCAGCTCGTCGCCGCTGATCCAGCCGAGCGAAAGCGCGGTGCCGCGGTGCACGCACAGATCAGACATCGCCCGGATCCCAGACCGCGAGCGCCACAGGACAAGGGCTTCACCGAGCAGGTCAGCGGCCACTGGCCGGTCGGTGAGCTCGGAGGCGAACGCGACCGGATGCCAGCAATCTCGCAGCGCGCGCAGGTCTGCGAACACTCCCGGCCGTGCCTGTGAGGTCGACGGGGCGATGGATGAAGAACTCATAGCTGACCATAACTGCTCGACAACCGCCGAACGAGTTGTGCGGGGTGTTCTGGTCAGCGATGCTGATCAGACGCTCGCCTATCGCATGACGACACCAGGAACACCGCGGCCATGGCGTTATTTTCGGCGCTCGCACTCGGAGCAAGCCAGCTAGCCGGCACAGTCGTGACTGGCCAGGCTCCGGGGATGGCAGTGTTCGCCGCCGGTCTGCTGGCGGGCGCACTCGTCGTGGCGCTTGCGAGCTGGCTAGAACGACCCATCCAGCGGAACCGGGCAGCGCACGGCAACGATGATGCACCGCAGGCGGTGCCGCTCGCGGCTCCCTTTGCGTCCAGCCGCACGCAGCTTCCCGCCCGCAGCGCTACCGCTGCTCAGCTGGCGAAACCAGAGGATTGTCCGGCCGGCCTGGTCCGCAAACGCTCTGCCTATCTCCGCCACGACCGCGCTGCTGCCGGTGCCGAGCGCGAGTACGGCACCTCGCCTAGCCTGCTCATCGCGGTGCTCGGCTCGCTTACCGTGAACGGCCACGCGGGTGCTCTCGTGCCGGCCCAGAGCCAGCTGATCGTGGCGCTCGCGCTGAACAGGGGCGGTCTCGGCAACGGGCAGTTGCGAAGGCTGCTCGGCGCCGACCCGCTTCACCCCAAGCCTGCAGACTCGCTCAGGCAGCTGATCGTCAGGACGCGCCGAGCGCTTGGCCAGGCCCCAGGCAAGCGGGAGTGGATCGAGCACCTCGGCCACGGCCATTACGCGCTCCACCCCGACGCCTGGCTGGACTGGCGTGAGTTTGAGACGCTCACCACGGCCGGCCTGCAAAGGCGCGAGGCTGCGCCCCTCGAGGACGCCGTTGGCCTCGTCCGCGGCCAGCCGTTCACGGGGTGCTACTACTGGTGGCTTGAGCCAGAACTTGTTGAGTCGGTCAGGGCTCGGGTGGTTGCAGCGGCAGAGGCTCTTGCCACGCTGAGACTGGCCGACCGCGACCCGGCGGCAGCGGCCAGGGCTGCCAGGATCGGGCTTGCCGCCGACTCCTCAGCAGAACAACTGTGGCGAATCGTGATGCGGGCCGAACACGCCGCTGGCAATCTGGCCGGGGTGCGAGGCGCCTGGGACCGCTGTCTGACCGCGGTGACCGAAGTTGCCGCCGACGGCCGGCCGGATCCGGCGACCACCGCGGTCTACCGCGAATTGCTTGCCCGTTAGCCCTGCCCAACCCGGTTCATCAGCGGGTTTGCCGGCTAATCATGGGCTGACCGATAACATGCTCGGCAGAAAGCGCCGCTGCCCGCAAGGCGCCGGCGTCGCGGGCAGTGCCTGCCATACAGCCGAGCGGCGGTGTCACATTTGGACGCAAGTGAAACCATCGTCATATGAACTCGCGTCACAAACCGCTGCGACCAGCGGTCACAGCGGCGCTGACGCGCGTCAGTAGCGGCACTAAAGCCCCGGTCACCGGACCCCGGCTGCTAGTTGAGGACAAGCTGCAGTCGAGGGTCCGGATACCGGGTGACATGGTTCGCTTTGTCATTGCCCTGGCCGAGATCGCTTTGCTCGTCGGAATCGCGCTGCTCGCGAGCGCAACGGCCACCGGCGTCGAGATTGATGTGGTCGGCGCGAGCAGGCACCTGCCCCGCGCGCTGCTGCATCTGATCGGCTGGGCGGGGGGCATAGCGCTGCTGATCCTGCCGATCGCGCTGGCGATCAGAGCGCTGACCGTGAAGCAGTACCGCAGGCTCGCCGAGGCAGTGGTGACTGGCGGAATCGCCGTAGGGGTTGTTGCGCTGGCGAACGTCGTCCTCAATCAGCCGGCCCTGGCCCAGCTGCATAACGCCCTGCATACCACGATCGGCGCGACGGGCCGGCATGAGGCCACGCTGGATGGTTACCTAGCCGGACTGGTCGCTTACGTCACTGTGATCGGCCTGCGAGGCCGCACCCAGTGGCGCACCGCGTTCCTGACCACCATCGGCTTCTACGTTGTCGCGAGCCTCGCTGATAAGCACGCGACAGTGCTGTCGCTGCTGATCACTATCACCATTGGCTCCGCGGTTGGCTCGGGTCTCAAGTACGCGCTGGGAACAACGACGGGGCGGCCGTCGGCCGCCGCGATCGCACTGGCGCTGAGCTCGGACGACGATCCGATCGTCGCGATCCGCCGCGTCGCGACCGCCAGTCCGGAGGTGCGCCGATACGCGGCCACAGTGCGCAGCGGCGACTGCCTCGATGTGACGGTTTTCGACCGCGATCAGCAGGCTGCTGACGCCTTTTACCGGCTGTGGCGGCGAGTGCGGCTCAAAGCGAGCGTCTCACGCAGCGCGCCGCTGTCGCTCGAGGGCGCGATCGAGCGGCAGGCGCTGCTGATCTACGCGACCGAGGATTCCGGCGTTCTGACGCCCCGGCTGCGCTCGGTTATCAGGGTCGGCCCGGACGCTGGCGTGCTGGCAACTGACCACATCGAGGGCACGACGCTGGCCGAACTCGGCGAGAAGACGAGCGATGACCAGCTCAGGCGGGTCTGGGACACGGTGCTTCAGCTGCACAGGCACCGGGTCACTCATCGCGCCCTGACAGACGAGCGGATCATGCTGGTTGCTGGGCCTGGCCCCGAGCACGTGGCGCTGCTCGAGCCAGGTAACGGCGACGTCGCCGCCACTGACCTGCAGTTCCGGCTTGATCTTGTCCAGCTGATCGCGCAGACCGCGCTGCTGGTGGGCCCGGACCGGGCGGTCGATATCACCACGGAGAAGGTGCCCAGAGACGGGCTACTCGGCCTTGTCTCGCTGCTGCAGCCCGTTGCCTTGTACCGCTCGACCCGTTCGGCTCTGCGCGGCAAGAGAAAGCTCCTCGCCGATGTCCGTAAAGGCCTGCTGGCCGCCGCTCCTGACGGCGAGGTCATGCCCGCGCAGCTCGACCGGGTCAGGCCGCGCACCTTGATCACCTTGATCGCCGGTGTGTTCGCCGCTTATGTGCTTGCGAGCCAGCTAGCCAATGTGTCGTTCTCGAAGCTGCTCGCCGAGGCCAACATCGGCTGGAGCCTGGTAGCGCTCGCCTGCTCGGCCGCCACCTACATCGGCGCCACGCTGGCCATCTCTGGATTCGTGCTTGAGCGATTGAACCCGCTCAGGACGCTCTTGGTTCAGGTCGCCGCCTCCTTCGTCATCCTGGTCACTCCGGCGGCGGTCGGCGGCGTCGCACTAAATGTGCGCTACTTGCGCAAGGCCAAGCTCAGCGCCGCCGACGCCGGAGCAAGTGTCGGCCTGAGTCAGGTCATGTCTTTCGCCGTCTTCGGCGTGCTCGTGCTGATCTCAGCGACGATCGCCGGCACCTCCAAGGCGGCCAAGGCCCTGACACCGCCGCACTGGGCTTACATCGCGCTCGGTGCGCTGGTCGGCCTCACGCTGATTGTGCTGGCATTGCCCGCCGGGCGCCGGCTGCTACTCTCCCGCGTCGGCTCGGTCGCGAGCCAGGTCATCCCGAGGCTCGTCGACGTCGGACAGCGTCCGGTCAAGCTCGCCGAGGGAGTCGGCGGCACCGTGCTGATTACGCTCGCATACATCCTGTGCCTGGCAGCGTCGGTACGCGCTGTCGGTGACGCAAATGTTCCGCTTGCCAGCATCGCGGTGGTGTACCTGGCGGGGAATGCCGCGGGCTCCTTCATCCCGACCCCAGGCGGCATCGGCGCGGTGGAGACAGCCCTGTCTATCGCCCTGGCCGGCGCTGGCATGCAGACCGCCCAGGCGATCACCGCCGTGCTGCTCTTCAGGACCGTCACGTTCTGGCTGCCCGTGCTCGTCGGCTGGGTCTCCCTGCACTACCTACAGCGCAAGGACGTCATTTAGCTGCGGCCTGCTTCGCGCCAGCTGACCGGCAGGGCGATCCTCGTCACCGTGTTCGCGCTGGCCACCCAGATCGCGTGATGGTAGGCGGTGATCGCGGTCGGATGATGGAAGCCGTAGGACGCGCCGGCCAGGACTGACAACAACCGGCCGGTTCCCGCGTCGACCTCCGTCACCGAATTGCCGCGGGTGTTAAGCACCCAGAGCTCGCCACTTGCCAGCGCCATCGCCAGCGGCAAGCCAAACCGGTACTTCGGCCCTGCGATGACCCGCACCGGCTTCCTGGTGACGGTATTGATCTGGGTAATCGACTGCCTGCCCGCGCTGGCTACCCAGAGCATTCGCCTGCCCGCGACTTCCGCGACGGGCTTTCCCAGAGCGAAGCGCTTACCGCGGAGCGTGGCCTTCCAGGCGCCGGTTGCCGCGTTCATGATGGTGATTGTGTTCTTGGCCTCGTTTGCCACCCAGAGCAGGTGGTGACTCACCGCCAGCGCGCTGGGATGGGCAAGACCATTATGCCGGAATGCCCGCACCTTTACTCCCGTGCGCGCATTTATAAGGTAGACGGCATTAGCGCCCGGGTTCGCCGCCCAAAGCCGGTCTTTAAAAAGTATCAATGAGCGTGGCGCGCGCACGTGCCTGATCGTCCTGATAACCGCGCCGTCGCCTGAACGCAACTCGGTAATCGCGTTAGCCACGAGGTCGGCTATCCACAGGTGGCCGCGGCCCGACGTGATCGCGCCAGGCGCGAGGAACCTCGCGGCTGAATTCGTGCGTATCATCGGCCTTTCGCCCGGCTGCCAGCCGAGTTCGGTAACTGAGTTGCCGGCTGAGTTCGTGATCCACATGCGATGCCCCGCGCCGGTCAGGCCAACGGGTTTATGCAGGCCAAGAGCGAGCTCCGAGAAAACATGGACGCCCTTGCCGGCGGCAGATGACCGGGCAGGCTGGTCAGCGGCGCGGAGGACCTCGAACGTTCCGGCCGCACCCAGCAGCGCGAGGACGCCCAGAATTGCCACCATCCGCCGCAACCTGCGCCGGACGGGCTTCGGTCCTGGCGGCCAGGAGGCATGCCGCGGGGAATATCCGATGTTTACGGCCAGCATCGGCGCTCATCAGCCCTTACGTAATGATTGCTCAAATTTACCGGGGGCAGATACGGGTGCTGAAAACCTTACCGAGGATCAAATCTATTGGCGAGGGCGCAGCCATTAAAGCTCGCTTCCGGAGCGCCCTTTATGTCGGTAGGGCAGGTCATGTCCGGCCGGAAATACTTGAAGTCGGGCCTGTCCGGGCACGCGGCGCCCGCTTCGGAAGTTGGACCCGGTCAGGACGCTGAGCGCGCTCGCCTGATGCCGATGCCGGTGAGGACCAATCCGATCAGCGCGACTATCGGTCCGATAATCGCCCAGACCGAATTCCCGGACATGAAGCTGCCGCCGATGACGCCGAACCCTTGCAGGGCCCAGATGACGCCCGCAATTGTCGCGATAACCCCGACCGCTGTCAGTACGCCGCTTCGCACTGTTACCTCCAGGTCATCTGGCTACGCCAGCCGCGCGGTGGCCAATGCGACCGCCAGCAGCACGACGCCCCACGAGAGAGAACGCAGCGCTCGCTCGAGCGGTTCAAGCAGCCGGGTGGCGTCCAGGCTAGTCACCTCGCCAGAGTTCAGGGTGATGCTGCCTGTCACCGTCGAGGTTCGGCGGCGCAGCATCCTGGCGGGCGTGCTGAGGTGCCGCTGGCCAGCCGACAATGCCATTGCGGCTCCTGCCGCAACGATCGGGGCGACCGCGAGACGGCCGGCCTCGGCGACGTAGCCGGTCAGGGCAGGGAAGGCACCCCACGCCGCGGCAAACCCGAGATCGGTGTGAATCAAACCGCCGAACAACTCAGCGTTGTAGCCGATCACCAGCAGCGGGCCGATGATCATGAAGGGCAGCAGGCCCCAGCCGACTCTGCTAATCCCGATCGCCCCCAGACCCACCGCTCCCGCCAGCCCCGCCACCGTCACGGTGATGAGAGCGCTGCGCGGTATGGCCGTGCGGAGCGGCCTGCCGTGCAGCTCATCGAGTGCGTGCGCGGCGATGCCGACGGCCAGGAAGAAGGCGATCAGCGCTGCGATAAGGCGGTCCAGCCTGACGTGGGGAGCGAGCATCGCGCCGAGCACGACGTAAGACAGATGCCAGGCGGTGAACGGTGGGTGCAGCAATGTCCACCAATCCCGCAACGGCCCGGGGCCGGCGGCGTAGTAGGCCGGCCTGGCGTGCGGTTCAGCCACCTGACTTGGTTCCCCACATAACGAGGCCGCCGCCAAGGCTCATCAGCCTGATCCCGACGTCGGTGAAGCCGGCGTCGCGCCATGCCTGCTCCGTCCAGCTGACCGGGTATCTGCGGTAGTGCTTCGAAATGTTCGGGCCGAGAAAACGGCCGACGACCAACCACTCGCGGCCGCCGGTCAGCAGACCGCCCAGTGGCAGTAGCAGGCGTGTGTAGAGCCACCAGGCCGCGCGCCAGAACGGTGCGGGCGGCACGCAGAACTCCAAGCTCGCAACCCTGCCGCCCGGCCTGAGTACCCTGGCCAGCTCGGCCAGCGTGGCCTGCGGGTCGTCCACGTAGCGCAGCAAGTAGGTAAAGGTCAGCGCGTCGACGCTCCCGTCTGGCAGCGGCAGCTGCTCGGCCCGCCCGGCGACCAGGCTGATCCGCCCAGACTTGCCTGCCGCAGTGACGTTCGACTTACCGCGCCGCAGCATCTGCTCGGTCAGATCAACACCGAGCACCCTGGCGCCCGCGCGCTCAGCCAGCTGAATGGCAACGCCGGCGGTTCCTGATGCGACGTCTAGCACGACGCCATCAGGAACCGACCCGATCTGCCCCACCATTGCCCGCCGCCAGCGCCCGTTCTGGCCGAAGGACAGAATCTCAGCCAGACGGTCGTACCGGGCAGGAAGGGGAGTGAAGAGATCCTGGGCAAAGCTGTTGCGCTCGGCAGATGTCGATAGCGACACGGGCATCTCCTTCGCGGAGTGCTTGCGGCACTGTGCGGCACCCCTAGTTCTCGCAGAACTTCACGGTACGCCCTGCGGGCAGGTTCAGCCGAAGACGCGCCTGCTGGCTATTCGACCGTGACTGACTTGGCCAGGTTGCGCGGCTTGTCGATGTCACGGCCTAGTGCCCGGGCAGCGTGGTAGGCCATCAGCTGGATCGGGATGATCAGCAGCACCGGATCGAGCTCACGTTCGTTCTTCGGCACCGTAATCCGCACGCTGTCGCAATCCGGCACGCCCGGATGCGTGATCATGACGAGCCGGCCGTTCCTGGCCTTAATCTGCTCGATCGCGCCGAGGTTCCGGTCGGTCAGTTCATCGTCCGGCACGATGGCGACGGTCGGCAGCTCCTCGTCGATCAGGGCGAGCGGCCCGTGCTTGAGCTCGCTGGCCTGGTAGGCCTCCGCGTGCCGGTAGGTAACCTCTTTGAACTTCTGCGCGCCCTCTCTGGCGACCGGGAAGCCGCGGACCCGGCCGATGAAGAACAGGCTTCTTGCCGTGGCGAGGTCGGCCGCTACTTCTGCGATCATGGACTCCGCGGCCAGCACCTGCTCGATCTGCCCAGACAGGTCCGTCAGGCCCGCGACGATCCGCTGGCCATCGGTAATCGACAGATCACGGACTCGCCCGAGCATCAGCGCCAGCATGGCGAATCCGATCGCCATGTGCGTGAGCGCCTTGGTCGAGGCAACCGCGATCTCCGGTCCGGCGTGCAGATAGATGCCGCCGTCGCACTCCCGCGCGATGGTCGACCCGACGACGTTGACCAGGCCCACGACCTGCCCGCCCTTGCGCTTGACCTCCCTGACGGCGAACGCGGTATCGGCCGTCTCGCCTGACTGGCTGACCGCGACATACAGCGTGTCAGGTTCAATCACCGGGTTGCGGTACCGGAACTCCGACGCGGCCTCCGCGTCCGCCGGGATCCTGGCAAGCTCCTCGATCAGCTGAGCACCGATCTGGCCCACGTAGTAGGCGGAACCGCAGCCGAGGATCTTGACCCGGCGGAAGCTCCTGAGATCGCGCGGGCCAAGGTTCAGCCCGTCCAGCCGAGCGGTCCCGAATCGCTCGTCCAGCCTGCCGCGCAACATCCGTTCGACCGAGCCAGGCTGCTCGAGGATCTCCTTGCGCATGAAGTGCTGGTGACCGTCGAGCTCGATGTCGTGGGCGTCCAGGTCAATCCTGACCGGCTTCTTGGCCGTGTTCTCGCGCTCGCGGCTGAAGGTGCGAAAGCCGCCTGAGGTCACGGTCGCGAGCTCGCCGTCGTCCAGGTGCACGACGGAGGTGGTGTGCCTGACCAAAGCAGAGAGATCACTAGCAACGAACATCTCGTGGTCGCCGACGCCAAGAATCAGCGGCGACCCGTTCCTTGCGACGACGATCCGGTCAGGGTGCAGCTGATCGGTGACGGCAAAGGCATACGTGCCAGAGATCTGGCTGAGCGCGTCGAGAACCGCCGCCTCGAGGGTCGGCGCACCCGAGTTGGCGATCAGATGTGCCACCACCTCGGTGTCCGTCTCCGAGGTGAACTCCTCTCCCTTTTCGATGAGCTCCTGGCGCAGCTCCATGGCGTTGTCCAGGATGCCGTTGTGCACCACGGCGATCCTGCCATCCTCGCTCACGTGCGGATGGGCGTTGGCCTGAGTCACCGGTCCATGCGTGGCCCATCGGGTATGCCCGATGCCGCTCTTGCCAGTCAGCCGCCGCGGGAGCGATGCCTCCAGCTCGCGCACCCGCCCGACGCGGCGGAAGACCTGGGTGCCCTTTGCGGACGTGATCGCGATCCCGGCGGAGTCATAACCGCGGTACTCCAGCCGGAAGAGCCCTTCCAGCAGAATCGGAACAGCATTCTGTCCGCCGATGTAGCCCACGATTCCGCACATAGTCCGCCTGGTCTCCTCATCCGTAGACAATCCTGCGCAGCTGCCGCTCAGACAGCTCGGGGGCCGCGACAAGCCGGTCACCCAACTCGCCGGCGATCAACGCGAAGATTTCGCTGTTCCGCTTCCCGTATGTCCGCAAGTACGCGTGCCGGCGCCGGACATACTCCTCAACCGACTCCCGGTACCAGCCGACGATGTCGGCCACCACGCGTGCCGCCTCCCCAGAAGACAGCCCTGTTGAGGCGGACACCAGGCTGATCAGCTCGGCATCCACGATCCCATCTTGCGGTTCTCCGGCTCTGAACGCCAAGTTCTTGCCCGAATTCGGGCACAATATTGACCACTGAGGCCGAGAAATGTGGCTGCAACGTACAGGCGATACTTCGTGCATGTCCTCACCCGCACTCAGTGCCGCCGACGCGGCAGGGCTGCGTTACCGAGTAGTCAGGCATGGACCGGTCCGCAGCCTCGCCGAGGCCGCGCAGGCCAGAGGCGTTACCCCTGCCGACGTCGTGAAGACGCTGGTGGTCAGGCGCGCTGACAACGACTTCATCTTCGTGCTCGTGCCCGGAGACCGCACGATCTCCTGGCCGAAGCTAAGAGCAGTGCTCGGAGTCAGCCGCCTGTCGCTGCCCGACGCGGCGACGGCGAGGGCAGCGACCGGATACGAGCGCGGCACGATCACCCCTTTCGGCTCGTCGCAGGCATGGCCCGTCGTCGCTGATGCCTGCGTGGTCGGCCGTGAGATCACCCTCGGCGCCGGCCAGCACGGGGTGGTGATCGCAGCTGCGGCCGACGACATCATCAAAGCGCTCGATGCGGTCGTGGCTGATGTCTCTGATCCCGGGTCAGCGGAGTGACATCCGCCAGTAGGGTTCCGGTTACCTGGAGAGGGAGTCGATGACCACCGGAACCGAAGGTCGCGATATTGAGCTGGCTGATGGCAGGACGCTTGCGGTGCTGGCGGCAGGGCCGCCCGGCGGCCAGACGCTCTTGTTCCACACCGGCACGCCGAGCGGGCTGGTCGATGCCCGGCCGCTGTTTGACATCGCCGCGGCGAACGGATTCCGAACGGTTCTGTACTCCCGGCCCGGCTACGGCAACTCCACTCCGTGCCCTGGCCGGCTCGTGGCTGATGCGGCGACCGACGCGGGTGCCGTCCTTGACTTCGTGGGAGCCGACCGATTCGTGACTGCGGGCTGGTCCGGCGGCGGGCCGCACGCCCTCGCCACAGCCGCGCTGCTGGGCGATCGTTGTGTGGCTGCCGCCACTGTCGCCGGCGTCGCCCCCTACGAAGCGACCGGCCTCGACTGGTTCGCCGGCATGGCGGAGGAGAACATTTCCGAGTTTGGCGCTGCAGCCGGTGATGAAGATTCGCTAACCGCACTCCTCGAAGCGGAACTGACGGACCGGCCTGAGATAGCCGCCAAGGAGGTCGCTGACGCGCTTGGCGGACTGGTATCCGGAGCTGACCGCGCTGCCTTGACTGGCTGGTTCGCCGGATACCTTGCTGACTCGATGCGCGCCGCGCTCACTTCGGGCATCGCAGGATGGCGTGATGACGACCTAGCGTTCGTGCGCGACTGGGGCTTCAGCCTCGATCAGATCAGGATTCCCGTATCTGTGTGGCACGGTGATCAAGACGCGATGGTGCCGTTCGCGCATGGCAAATGGCTGGCGCGCCATATCCCGCAGGCACGCGCCCATCTGCTATCCGGCGACGGCCATCTCACGCTGATCAGCTCGAGGTTCGGCGAGATCATGCGCGATCTGGCCGAACTGGCGGCCGCAGGCTAGGCCTGGCGCGGCTGACTTTCCACGGACCCGCCGCCGTCCTGTGCATCGTCCTGTGGATAAGACGCAGACATCGGCCGGCTCCGGTGGATAAGCCAGACAAGTCCTGTGGATAGCAAAAAGAATCTTGTTTTTACTTGCTGAACACCTTGTGCGACAAGCCGCAGTGGCAGTAGAAATTCTCTCACCACCGACGGCGGGCCAGTCCCCGGGGAGACCTAGGGGAACGCAGGGGGAGCCGGGAGACCGGCGAAATCCAGCGGAGCCCGAAACCCGGTGACCGCCGGGCGGCGCACCGGCAGCCGAGTCATCGGTTCGCTAGCGCACCCGAGCGGGGCGCGAGG
>DATELR010000027.1:0-22413 GCA_035276345.1 Streptosporangiaceae bacterium
CCGGGCCTGCCAGGCTGGGCACCGGGTCCTGTTCGCCACCGCCACGGACTGGGTCACCCGGCTCACCGACGCCCACCGCCACGGCCTGCTCCCCAAAGAACTCACCCGGCTCCGCCGCTACGGCCTGATCATCGTCGACGAAGTCGGCTACCTGCCCTTCGAGCAAGACGCCGCGAACCTGTTCTTCCAGCTCGTCTCATCCCGCTACGAACACGCCTCCCTGATCCTGACCTCCAACCTGCCGTTCTCCGGATGGGGAGGCGTCTTCGGCGACCAGGCAGTCGCCGCCGCGATGATCGACCGGATCGTCCACCATGCCGACGTCCTCACCATGAAAGGAGCCAGCTACAGGCTCCGCGGACGGGGCATCGACAGCCTCCCCAGCATCAAAACCCAGAACCAGGCAGACTAGAACCACAAGCAGGTGGCCTCATTTTCGCCCATCAACTTGGCCCCAAATTCGAGCGTCGCCGACACGGTTCGAGTCCGGGGCGACGCACACATGGTCCTGTAGTTCACGACTGGTAGAACGCCAGCCTCTCAAGCTGGAGGTAGCGGGTTCGACTCCCGCCAGGATCACGGCGGTGTGGGCAAAGTGGTGAAGGCCACCGGCCTTTCAAGCCGGGGATTGCGGGTTCGACTCCCGTCACCGCTACGGAATGACATTCCCCTGTGGCGTAATTGGCAGCGTGCCTGGCTGTTAACCAGTGGGTTCAGGTTCGAGTCCTGACGGGGGAGCTCTATTGACATAGGCGGGAGATCGTTTCTCGGATATGTCACAGCGCTAGGTGGCTTAGCTCAGATGGTGAGAGCACCGGCCCGTCAAGCCGGGGGTCGCGGGTTCGAATCCCGTAGTCACCGCGGACGTCCCGTGGCGCAGCTGGTAGCGCGCCGGCACGACAAGCCGGAGGTCGCTCGTTCAAGTCGAGCCGGGACGACTCTTGCCCTCGTGGCCCAACGGACAGGGTCTCTGGCTACGAACCAGAGGGGTGCAGGTTCGAGTCCTGCCGAGGGTGCTAATGGACTGTTAGCTCAGCTGGCAGAGCGCCTCGTTCACACCGAGGAAGCCGCAGGTTCGAGTCCTGCACGGTCCACTGAGGATGAGGCCGAAGGGTCGAAGCGCCGGGCTGTGAACCCGGTCCAAGCTGGGTTCGAGTCCCGCCGTCCTCCCCACGGTGAGTTGAGCAGGTGGTGTGCTCAGCGGCCTGTAAAGCCGTCGCCTCGTGCATTGGTGGTTCGATTCCACTCTCGCCGACTCATGCCCTCGTGGCGCAGCTGGATAGCGCGCTTGCTTCCGAAGCAAGAGGTCGCCCGTTCGAGTCGGGCCGAGGGTGCGAAGGTCGTATGCCCGAGTGCCCAGGGATCCGCCTGCAAAGCGGAGCACGCCGGTTCGAACCCGGCTGCGGCCTCCAGATGGCCCGTAGCTCAGCGGATAGAGCAACGGTTTCCTAAACCGCACTGCGCCGGTTCGAGTCCGGCCGGGCCAGCTACACGGCATTTCCCGCTATGACCATTCGAGCCAAAAACGAGCGCTACGCAGCTGGGACGACCTTGCGCATGACGCAGTTGTTCTTGCCCTTGGGGCGCTCGTACTCGAAGCCTGCTTTCTCGTACATGGTGCGGGTGCCGTTGTATATGAAGGTGGCCGACATCTTCTTTCCGGCAATGTCATGCGGGTAGGCCTCGACTACTCCGCCGCCAGCCTTCGCGATCAGCTCCAGTGCCCCGTCGACCGCGGCCCTGGCCAGCCCTTCGCGCCGGTGATTCCGGTCCACGAAGATGCAGGTGATGCGATAGTCGGGCGGGGATACGAGGCCCGCTTCGTAGTCTTTCTTGTGATGGATGCTCGGTAGTTCGGCGGGTGATCCGAATTGACACCAGGCCACCGCGACGTCGCCATCGAAAACTACGGCAGCGTGCGCCTTCCCTTCTCGTACCAGTCGCTCCTTGCATGCGCGCCCGGTCTCGGATTCGTCCTGCATCTCCGTCCGAGGATGGAACCAGGTGCACCAGCAGCCAGCGCCGAAACCCGCGCCCTTGTGCTTATCGAGCAGCCGACCGTAGGCGTCCCAGGTGTCGCCGTTGAGCGGCTTGATCGTGTACTCGTCCATGGCACCTCTCCGCAGGCCGGCCGTCGGGTTCGATCATGCATCGTAAAGGCATTTGCGGCCGATAAACGTCCGGATTGTTTTCTATGGTGCCGTCATGGAGGCATTGTCCGCTGCCAAGTCGGCACGGTGATGTGAGTGCCAGGCAGCTCACTCCGCCTTGAGCGGGCGCAGATCCTGGCGTTCAGGCGCCGCGTCGGCGGGCTCGACAAGCGGCTTCCACCTGGCCCGCCCTCATTGCGTCGAGCGGCCTGGGCGGGCCTGCAGGACAGCATGCCGCGAGCAGCGCTGCTATCAATCCATGCGCGCGTTCAAGGGACCGAGCCTTCCACATGGGAGGACAGCTCGCTAGTCCAGATCTGGGGGCCGCGGTTCAGCGTCTTCGTAGTCGCCGCGAGCGACCTTGCCATCTTCTCGCTGGGCGTGCTCCCTGAGGACGACAAACGCCGCCGCCGGGCGGAGGACCTGGCCGAGCGCGTTCGCGCTTATCTGAGCGGTAAGCGAGAGGCCTACGGTGAGGTGGGGCGTGCCATGGGTCTGCGCGACCCCTACATGCTCAGGTACGCGGCCGCGACCGGCACCGTCCTGCTTCGCTGGGACGGCGCACGGCAGCCGACAATCTGGAGCGTGCCAGCGCCGCAGATGGACCCGCGAGACGCGAGGCTCGAACTCGCACGCCGGTACCTGCACAGTTACGGACCCGCTACGGCGGAGGCGTTCGGCTGGTGGAGCGGCATCGGTTCGCCAGCGGGGACGGTGGCGTTCGAAGATCTCCAGAGCTCGCTGACGCCAGTGCAGACGCCGGTCGGCGACGCGTGGATCTTGACCGCGGACGAGGAGGCCTTCCGCGCCGCGCCCCAAGCAGCGGCGAAAGCGCGATTGCTGCCGAGCGGGGACTCGTTCCTTCTGCTGCAGGGAGCCGATCGCGATCTTCTCGTCCCGGAAACCGGCCGCCGCGATCAGTTGTGGACGACGCGCGTCTGGCCAGGCGGTTTGCTTATCGACGGCGAGGTCGCCGGCACCTGGCGGCGTGCAAACGCCGTGATAACCGTCCAGCAATGGCGGTCATTGACCAGCGCGGAGCGCGAAGCGGTCACGGCCGAAGGGCAGTCGCTTCCGGTACCCGGACTGGAGCGGCCGCTTGCCGTCCGCTGGGCTGAGTGAGACAGGGTTCTGATGCGGGCGCGACCGCCATGCGCAGGGATGCCGGTGGCAGACTCCAGGCATGGAGATGGACGCGGTGGATAGCCTGGCGACCGCCTTGGAGGGAGTTCGCCGGACTACCTCGCAGGGGCTCGCTCAATGGCGATACCGCGGCAGGCTGGTAGCTCGCCAGCTTACTGATGACCGCGTGGTGATCCGGGCTGACTTCGAGTACCGCGACTCGATCCTGCGGCAGTTCCCCGCGACCTTCAGCGTGCCGAACAGGTTTGCCAAGCACATGATGGTCGTCGCTGATCTGGCCAGCGGCGACGCGGGTGCTATCGAGGACGCCATCGAAGCTGCATGGCGACTTCAGCGCAGTCAGGACTAGCAGCACCCGACGGTGGCTACCTGGGAAGTTCCTCGTGAGTCGGTATCTGGTTGCCGGCGATCGAGGCAATGTCACTTTCGGCCAGCCCGGCGGCAGCGAGGATCTTCAGCACAACCTGGTTCTTGGACTGGCCGTAGTCATCGATGTTCGCGGCCTCGAGACCGACCCGCTTCTTGAGCGCGGCATATTCGTCCCGCAATTCTTGGTCGTTCCGCAGCACTTGGCGCAGTGCGAGGTGATTACGCAGCGACAGGCAGCCCGCCACGATTACGTAAGTGTTTGTCCGCTCAAGGCGGGCTGGCTCTTTGAATGCCCATCGCAGCGGGACGCCCAGTTCACCTAGCGGAGTGAACCCGAGCTCAGTCATGACATTGCTGGCAGCTCGCACGTCGTGCTCCTCCACGACGATGTCGCAATCGATGATCGGCTTTGCGGCCAGGCCGGGGACAGATGTGCTGCCGACGTGTTCGATGGCCACGACCGGTACCCCGGCTGCTGCCATGGCCGCCGCGTACTCGGCGCGCAGATCCTCGAACCGGGCGGGCCAGGCAGGGTCGTAATCGACCACAGTGATCACCGGGCAACTGTACAAGTCAGAATGCGACTGACTACCTGACCGGCGAGGGCGTGATGTGGCTCGTGTCGGCATCAGCCGCCTCGCCATCCTCGTCGTCTCCGCCGTAGCTCGACAGGCCGAAGAGGTAGCCCAGGCCGAGTGCGCCGAGAATGACCACGAACGGCCACCACTCCGGTGACTTGGTCGCGATCGTGAGCGTCAGCCCGATGAACGTGGCGGTCGCGGCGACGTTACAAGCCAGGGCGCGTGACCGGACGCTCAGCAGCTTCTGGCGCTCGTCCGCACGGGACCCGGCGATTGCACCCTGATCCGAGTCCTCGCCGCCCATCCGGTACACGCTGATCACCCGAACCGCGGTCATGACCACCGACAGGATCGCCACCCACCAGAGCGGGCCGCCGCGGATGAGCCACGCAGCGGCGAACAGCAGCCCGCCCAGCGCGTTCGCTGCGGGCCTGCGCAGCCTTGGGGAGACACGGGAGTCGTCATGTGCCTGCCTCCTCATCGTCGGGGTCAAACATCTTGTCGACCGGCACATTGAAGAACCGGGAGATCCGGAAGGCCAGGGGCAGAGAGGGCAGATAGCGGCCGTTCTCGATGGAGATAACGGTTTGCCGCGACACTCCCAGCGCCGCGGCGACTTCGGCCTGGGACAAACCCCGCTGAGTTCGCTGCTCACGTACCCGGTTCCGCACGATGTAAAGGTAGCTTTACATCCATGACATGTCAAGCATCCTTGACATCGCCCCCGAACATGTCTGAGCGTCATACGCTCGGATGATGTCTGGTTCAGAAGATCGCCTGTGGGTCGGCTCGATGCCGGAGGCTTACGACCGCCTGCTCGCGCCCTCAGTGTTCCGTCCGTTCGCGGCTGACCTCGCCGAGCGAGCGGCCCGGCTGGACCCGGCTCGCGTGCTCGAGCTGGCCGCAGGGACAGGCGTCCTTACCAGCGAACTGGTCGGAGCCCTTCCCGAGGCCGAGGTGGTTGCCACGGACCTGAACGGCGCCATGGTCGAGTTCGGGTCAGGCGTGGCACCGGGGGCAACCTGGTTGCAGGCAGACGCGCTGGACCTGCAATTCGACGACGACGAGTTCGACCTGGTCGTCTGCCAGTTCGGCGTCATGTTCTTCCCCGACAAGCCCGCCGCGTTCCGCGAGACGCGGCGGGTACTGCGGCCAGACGGCAGGCTGCTATTCAACACGTGGGCAACGATTGACAAGCATGGCTTCGCCGCTGCGTTGCTGGCCGGCGTCGAGCGGGTATTCCCCGACGATCCGCCGACATTCCTCGTCGCCATTCCGCACGGCTATCCGGACCTGGACCAAGTGGCGGCCGACCTCGTCGCCGGCGGGCTCGAGCGCGTGTCCATCGAGACCGTGACGCTCGAGGGCCAGGCTGGCGCGGCGGCCGACATCGCGGCCGGATTCTGCACCGGTACCCCGCTGCGCATGGCCATCGAGAGCCGCGGCGACCTTGCCGGGAGCACCGCGGCAATCAGCGAGGAGATGACGAGCCTGCTTGGGCCGGGTCCGATCACGGCTCAGATGACCGCCTACGTCGTCGAGTCGAGGCCGTCGGAACCATCATGATCTATCGTCCGATCGGCCGCTCGGAGGTCGAGCGGCTGAGGCCACTGCTCGTGCCTGATCCGGCCAGTCCGCTGACCGCCGCCCAGTTCCAGGTTCGATTCGAGAACGCCGAATATCGTCCTGAATGGGCCTGGATAGCGGAAGAGGAACCCGGTCGGCCTCCGCTTGCGGCCGCCATCTGGTGGGGCACAGCCAGGGACGTCAGGCCGTCGGCGCTTGACGGCCTGTTCGCGGTCGCCCCCGCCGGATCCGGGACAACGGCGGCCGCCGAGACCCGGGCAAGGATCGCGGCAGGTCTGCTCGCCGCCGGGCACGAGGCCTTCGCTAGTGCGGGCCTGCAGGATCCGCCCGCCTTCCACATGTTCCTGCCGCCTGACTGGCACGACCGCCCGGATGTGACCAACGCCGCGCGCTGGAGAATCGACGCGGCGCAGCGGGCCGGACTGACCGCCATGCTCGAGCGGCATCGCTATGAGTGGACGCCAGCTGCGGGCAGGCCGCGGGCTCCAGGCAAGCTGATCTTCCGGCAGGAACCGGACGACGAAGTTTTCGTCGACTTGTTCAGCCGGGCGCTGACCGGGACACTCGACGCCACATCACGTAAGGCGGCCGAAACGTCCGGGCCTCACGTGCAGGCCCGTCAG
This sequence comes from Streptosporangiaceae bacterium, assembly GCA_035276345.1. Taxonomy (GTDB): domain Bacteria; phylum Actinomycetota; class Actinomycetes; order Streptosporangiales; family Streptosporangiaceae; genus Chersky-822. The sequence goes on from DATELR010000027.1 coordinate 6,454, forward strand.
GACGTCTTGTTCTACCGCGAGCACATGAACGGGCAGCGGTCCTGGTGGCGCGTCGCCGAGACACGGGCCGGTGAGGTAGCCGGGTTCGGCATCCCGTCGCAGAACACAGCTCTCCCCGTGGTCGGCTACCTGGGCGTTCTGCCCGAGCACCGCGGCCACGGATACGCCGACGAGATCCTCGCTGAGATCACGCGGATCCTGGTCGACGATGCGAGCGCAAGCAGGATCCACGCTGACACCGATCTGGCAAACCGGCCGATGGCTGCCGCCTTCGACCGAGCGGGCTACCTGAACATCGGGCGCAGGCTCGTCCTGTCGGCCCGCTAGGTCCACGTCCCAGCCCAGTGGCTTTGCCAGAACCGCGACACGGCGGTGCCGTCGACGTCGGTAAAGCCGTACTCACTTGCCAGCGCCGGGGTCGTCAGGACCTGACCCGACTTGGCGAGCACATTGTCGTCGGCGGCCAGCGCCGCGATCGCACGCCCGGGGAACTCAGCCGACTCGGTCAGCGCCGCCACATCCGGCGGCAGGTTCATTCGCTCAAGCCGCATGAATCCCGGCGAGACGGCGACGCATGCGACGCCGTGCGGCCGCAGGTCGTCGGCGAACTGCTCGGTCATCTTGTTGGTGGCGTTCTTGACCACCTCGTAGAACGCATGCCCATGCGGCCGGTCCAGCACCCAGGTCAAGTTCACGATCAGGCCACGGCCCGCCTCAATCATGAGCGGAGCCGCGACCCTGGCCGCGTATGCGGCAGCCCGCAGGCCTCCGGTGAACATGAGGTCCCAGTGCCGCCACTCGATATCCCAGAACGACAAGTCCGAATCGGGAGAGATCTCATATCCGCTCCAGGCGTTGTTCACCAGCAGGTCCAGGCGCCCTTGCTCGCTCCTGATCCGCCGGAACACATCGTCTACCTCGGCGTCGACGGTGTGATCGCAACGGATCGCGATACTGGTGCCGCCACGCGCCGCGACTTCGGCGGCGGTCTCATCAATGGTCCCTGGCCGCCCGAGAGTGGTCGGCCGCCCGCGGACGCTGCGGCCAGTCACGTAAACCGTCGCACCACGTTCGCCCAGCACGAGCGCGATTCCCTTGCCGGCGCCACGGCTGGCCCCGGTGACGAGCGCAATCTTGCCCTGCAAGTCCGCCACGAACCAGAACCTACTCGCGGCCACTGACACCAGGCAGCGAAAGCCCGAACCGGCTGGGACGATTGAAGGACACCCCGCCATCCCAAGGAGGACGCATGCCCTACCCCCCGATCGAGCCTTATGAGACCGGCATGCTCGACACCGGCGACGGCAACTCGATCTACTGGGAGACCTGCGGAAATCCGGACGGCGTCCCCGCGCTGATCGTGCACGGCGGGCCGGGTTCGGGCTGCTCGACGGGCGTGCGGAAATCGTTCGACCCGGCGCGCTTTAGGATCATCCTGTTCGACCAGCGCAACTGCGGCCGGAGCACGCCGCACGCCAGCGACCCGGCGGCCGACATGCGCCTCAACACCACGCAGCACCTGATTGCCGACATGGAGCGGCTGCGCGAGCACCTCGGCGTGGACAAGTGGATCCTGCGAGGCGGCTCGTGGGGCGTGACCCTGTCGCTGGCGTATGCGGAGCGTTACCCGGAGCGGGTCAGCGGCATGGTCATGGTCAGCGTCACCTCGACAAGGCGGCTCGAGATCGACTGGCTGTACCGGGGCGCTGGCCGGTTCTTCCCTGAGGCTTGGGCGCGCTTCCGCGATTACGTCGGCGCCAGCGAATTCCGGCTGCCCACCGATAACGAACCGCCGATCGAAGACCTGCTGCTCAGATATGCCCGGCTGATGGAGAGCCCTGATCAGCAGGTCAGGGAGGCGGCTGCGGCGGAATGGCTGACCTGGGAGGACGCGGTCATCTCACTGGAGAGTTCCGGCACCCCTGGGGCTTACAGCGACCGGCCGGACCACGCGAAGCTCGCGTTCGTGCGGATCTGCTCGCACTACTTCGCCCACGGCGCGTTTCTTGAGGACGGCATCCTGATCAGCCAGGCTGGAAAGCTCGCCGGGATACCCGGAGTGCTTATCCACGGCCGCAACGACATCGGCGGCCCCGCCATCACCGCGTGGGAGATCGCGATCGCCTGGCCAGATGCCGAGCTGGTCGTCATCTCTGATTCCGGTCACACCGGCAGTGCAGCCATGCAGCAGGCTTTGGACGCCGCTGCCGAGCGGATCTACACGTCCGTTGCTGCCAGCTAGCTGGTCGCGGTGCGAGGCCGGGAAGACCGGCCTCGGCGAGCGAGTCCCAGTCCTGTCATAATCGCCTGCTCGACCGGCGACAGGTCGGAAGGGTCAAAAGCGAACTGGCCGTGCAGCGCCAATCCTGGCTGCGCCATCATCCGGGGAGACTTGCCGCGATGCGGCCAGGACGCCGCGTGAACCAGGAACGGATGGCACAAGAACACATCGCCGGCCTCTCCCGTCGCGAGCACCGTCGGGCGGTGCGCGCTGGCGCGGGCCGCGCGCTGGCCGGCCAGCGTCGCCTCGAGCCCGTCGTCACCAGCGGCTGCGAGGATCGCCGGGACGTCAAGATGCGAGCCGGGACGGATCCTGGTCGGCGCGCCATCGGGTTTTGCGTCCGTGAACAGGTACAGCGCGAGCAGCCCCCGCGCCCTGGAGCTGAGGTTGACCCGCCATTGCCCGGCCTCTTCGTAGCTGGACTCGATATGCCAGCCTGCATCGCCTGGATCCACGGCACTGGGAAACCGGACAGGAATCGTGCCCCCGACGCCCTGGCGGCGCCACCAGCGGTCCGGTCCGATGAGCTGATCGCACGCCTCCGTGACGACCTGGGTGGTTCCCGCTTCAGCGAACGGGCCGCCTTCAGGGCAGGTGATCCTGACCACCGGAGCACCCCGGCACGCCCGCACCACCGAGGCCGGGATCGCACCGCGCAAGGCCAGGTAGCCGCCGGCGAGGAAAGTGTCAATGTCGTCCCGGCTCAGCACGGGCGCCACGGTTTCATGGCGGGCGGCTCACCAGCAATCCGTTTTCACGGTGCCCGGCTAGCCGAGTCGCCAACTCAAGATGTAGCGCGATCGACGAAGACGATATATCTTGAATCTCGGTGACCGGATGCGAAGGAGCAAGTCGCGATGACCACACCACTTAGGAATGATGAGCAGCGCCTGACCAGACGCGAGGAGATGACCGTCTCCAGCGCGGCGATGGCTGACGTGCCGTGGGCAGTCGCTGGCGCGGCTGGAGCGGTCGTGACCGGTGCTGACCTGCTGTTCCACCTTATCGGCGGCCATCTGGCCCTGAGCTCTTCACTCTCAGCGGGTACGGTCGCCGCCTTCACGGTGGCCGGTGGCAGCGTCCTCATCCGCCGCAACGCGAGCCGTGCGGCGCGATGGGCGCGCAGCCATCCGTGGCGGTTCGCCGTGTTGCCTGGCGCCGCTACTGCGGCAATCGTGTTCGTGCTGGCCGTACTCGTCGGCAGCAGCGGCGTGTTCGGCGGGATCTTCACCGCGCTGTGGCACGGTGCGATCACGTTCGGCCTGACCGGAGGAGCTGGCGCGATCGCGGGCAGCGGCAGGCGCTCCGACAAGCGCCGAACGAGCTACTAGGCCGACACGGCCGACAGGCACCGCCCCCGGCCGCGCGGGGGCGGGCTGGCCCGCCGTGACCGCGGATGACCTCCGGCAATCCCCCCTGCTAGGAGCATCATCCGCGGTCATGAGCGGCGTCCCGCAACGGGGCGCTGCGAGCCCGCGGCGACGGCACGGGCTCGCAGCGCGGGACTTCTGTCCCGGCACTGCTCTCCGCTAGTGCTCCGGCCGGACGAGGAGATCGTAGCTCTGGCCGTCGGTGAGCGCTTCGAAGCTCCCCTTCGAGACGAATCCAAGCGAACGCACGACGCGCAGCGCGCGCTCATTGAAGGAAGCGACCGTCACACGGAACGCGGGCGGGGCGAACTCGCTCCGTCCGAACGCCAGTCCAGTACCGATTGCCTCGCGGCCCAGGCCCTTGCCGGTCAGGTCGGGCCGCAGGCCACCGCCCGTGTCGAGAGCGGAGGCATCGTAGGTGCCGCCTGGCACCTGGCCGTCCTCGCCGAACGAACGGAACCCGATCAGTTCGGGGCCCTCGACGAGGGCGTAGAAACCGCCCTCGGGACTGGTCAGGATCGCCTGGCTGGCGCTGGTCATGTCATAGCAGTCGTAGGGCGCCGGGTACCGCCACGTGATGATGTCGGCGGCGAATGCCAGCGTCATCGGCGCGATCTGCATGCCTGCCAGCCTAATCTGGCGGAGCGGCGACCGGCTCGGCTTGGCTGGTGGACCTGATCGCCCGAAGGCTTAGTACCACCGTGCTGCTCAGTGCCGCATACGCAGCGGCGAAGCCCAGCAGGCGACCAGATCCGACAATGGCGGCGACCGGGCCGACCACGACGAAGCCGGCGGACCCGAGCGCGTATGCGCCAGTAAGGCCAAAGGCGCTCACCCGGGCAAGCGCTTCGGCGGGCACACGCTGCTGCTGCACGGTCATGAAGTAGGTGCTGAAGATCGCTGAACCCGCGCCGGCCGCACAGCCGCCTGCTGCCACCGCGTAGAGGGGCAGATGCAGGCTCAGCATCAGGCACGGCGCGGCGTAGCCGTAGCTGCCGATGACCCCGGCAACAAGGGGTCGCCGCGGCCGGCGGCCTACCAGGGCCAGTCCGGCGAGCACCGACCCGAGCGCCATCGCCGCGGTGATCATGCCCCACGCTTGTGCCCCGCTCAAGTACTCGCGCGCAAGCAGCGGTCCAAGAAGCAAGAAGGGCGCCCAGGTCAGCAGGTTGAACAAGGCGAACTGGACCGTGACGACGCAGAGCCACGTCTGTGCGCGGAACTGGTGCCAGCCATCGATGAGGTCGCGCCATGGCGAGCGGATCCCCGAGTTGAGTGCGGGGACACTCAGCAGCGCCAGCGAGAAGAGGCTGACACCGAAGGTTGCAGCGTCGATCGCGATCACGACGCCCGGCTGCGTGAAGCCGATCAGGATGCCGGAGAGCGCGGGCCCGATCACCTTGGCCATGGACTGAGCGACGCCAAGCAAAGCGTTGGCGTCACCTATTGTCCCGCGCGGCGTGATCGCAGGAGTCAGCCCGCCAAGCGCCGGGGTAAAGAACGCCTCGCCGGTGCCGAGCACGGCTGACAGCGCCACGATCAGCCAGATCGGCGGGACGGCGACAAGCAACGCCCCGGCGAGAACTCCTTGTGCAAAAAAGCGTGCCGCGTCGGCTCCGAGCATCACTTTCCGCCGCCCCAGCCGGTCAGCGAGAACGCCTCCGCCGAGCATGAACAGCACCTGCGGGATGACGCCTGCCGCGAACACGTAGCCGAGATCTGCGGCCGAGCCGCCGCTGCCCAGGACAGCGAAGATAAGCGCGACAGTGGCCATCGCGGATCCCAGCAGCGACGTTGCATATCCGATGTAGAACCGCCTGAAGTCCTGATGGCGTAGCACCGCCAGCTTTCTGCCCGCGAATCTGATCGTCCTTTTCCTAGGGAAATTAGTGCGGCGCAATTTACTGCGGTAATACGACGACCTCGGCTCGTTTTCAATCACATTCTGAGAATGCCAGAAGAGTCACCTGGACGAACACAATTATGCGCTACAAGACCAGACGAGCAGTACGACTGCCTGCGACTATGCTTAGTTGCCGCAGTAAATGCGGGAATTCGGTGGCGTTATGATTGGCGATGCGGTCTGGCTATTCGCCGATGGACGGGAGTAATTGCCATGAGCGTCGCCCCCGTTGAGTACGCGGTCGCCGTCGGGCGGTACCTGGACTCGGCGAACCTCACCCAGGGTTCGCGCCGGATCTACCGGATCTCGCTGACAAGCTGGGCCTGGCCCCTTGTCGGACAGCCGATGCCGGTCGGGAGAAATCGCCGGGGCGCCGCGCCGCCCGTCGTGGCGCTCGCCGAGCTGGACGCTCCCGACATCAGGGCGAGGCTCGCCACCGCAGTCGCGGAGCGTGCCGGGGATACCGACGCCAGGACCGTCAACAGGGAGTTGTCGGCACTGCGCAGCGCGGTGGGCTGGTGGCAGGACCAGGGCTGGATCCGAGGCGATCCGACCGCCAGCTTGCGGCATATGTCTTCCGCGCTGCAGCCGCTGCCGCCGCAGCCGCTAACCGAGCGCCAGCTAGCCGCGCTCTGGCGCAGCGATGCTTGCCTGCGTGAGCACGCGCTCTGGCGCCTGCTGTACGACTCGGCAGCGCCGGCGATAGCAGTTCTCGCGCTGGACGCGTCCGACCTTGACCTCGAAGGCTGCCGGGCGCGTGGCAGCGCGGCGGCTGCCCCCGTTACCTGGACTACCGGGACATCCGAGCTGCTCGGGTGGCTGCTTGCTGGCCGGAGGCATGGCCCTGTATTCCTGACCGAGCGTCGCGCGCCTTCTCGCGCCGCGGGGTCGGACATATGTCCCATGACCAGCCGGGCACGGATGTCGTACCGTCGCGCGGCAGAGATCTTCACCGCGCACACCGCTGCGCTTGATTCGGCTGGCCGTGGCTGGACGCTGCACCAGTTGCGCAGGCCGGGTCAGCCGCGTCGGCCGAGCATGGCCAGCAGCCTGATCTGAGGGCTAGCTCCGGGTTCGGTCGGCACGGCAGGGCCGATGGCCCCTGCCGCCCGGAAGGCCTCCACCTGCGGCTCGAGGAGCTCGGTACAGGCGTCCACCAGCCCGGGCTCGAGCTTGGTGTCCTGACCGGTCGCCTGCGCGAGGTCCCAGCCGTGGATCAGGACGTCGATAAACCTGTGACCTGCGTAGACAGAGCCCGGTACCGGGCCGTACGAGACGGCGCACGGCGCGTCCAGCGCTCCGGGCGCCTCGAACGCCGCGGCGGCCGCCAAGGCCGAGCGGTCATACGCCGCGGCCGGGTCCGCGCCGATCACATCGCCGTTCAGACGGTCTCCGACCTGCTCGATCGTCCGCCCGGCGGCCAGTTCGGCGGCCCACAGGTTGCCTCCCACGACGTGATTGAGCAGCGCCCGCACGTCCCAGTTGGCGTCAGGCGTGCTCAGGTCGAGCTGGTCTGCGGATATCCCGGCAACTACCCGGCCGGTGGAATCCAGGGCGCGGCGGTGCAGATGGGCGATTTCGGTCATGTTGATCCCCCCAGACGAGTTGCGTGCTGGCGCCTATTAAAACGTGGCAACGCGAATCACTCGCGGCGGGTGATGGCCATCTCTCCAGCACGAGACAGCGTTGAACCCTGAGCTCGCCGCTCGGCAGGCGAGTATGTCCGAATGGCCTGAAGGGGAGGTCGCATGTCCAAGTCCGACGGCACGTTCATCCTCGTGGCGACATACCCGGACGAAGTTGCGGCGCAAGATGACTACCAGGTGGTCAAGGACGCCCACGCCCGCGGCCTTGTCGGCTCCTATGACGCCGCCGTTATCACCAAGGACATGAGCGGTAAGGTCCACGAGAACAAGGACGAGACGAGCACCCGGCATGGCGCCTGGTGGGGAGTCGCGGCTGGTGCGGCCGTGGGGGTGCTGTTCCCGCCCGCCATCCTCGGGGCAGCGGCGGCCGGCGGGGTAATCGGGGGCGTAACGGGCCATCTCGCCAAGGGCATGTCGCGCTCGCAGGCCAAGGAACTCGGCGACTTCATCGATCCCGGTCAGGCTGGCCTAGTCGTAGTCGGTGAGACCAAGATCGAGCAGGCACTCGCCAAGGCCGTCACCAAGGCTGAGAAGCAGACCGCGAAGGAGCTCGACCTAGATCCGAAGGATGTCGACCGGATCATGCGCGAAACCATGGATGAGATGTAGCGCGAGCTGACATGCCGGCTTGGCCATGGCGGCCAGGGCAGGCAGCATCCGAACCGGAGCAACCAAGCTGAGTACATCGCCCTATCGACGATGAGTAGCTGCACGCTTAATCCGCGGGCCGCCCGCCGGCAGCATGAACGTGAAAGCCGCGCCATGCTGCTGGTTCGAAAGGGTGGTGGCCGCGATGTCGGATTCCGCTGGGCTCACGCTGCTGCGCGAGCAGCTCGAGAGATGGACTGCCGCCGGTCTGCTCGATGCCGATCAGGCTGGCCGGATAGAAGCGTCCGAGTTGGCCCGCGCCGGCGCACAGCCTCGGACGCGGATGCCGCTGATAGCCGAAGTATTCGGCTACCTGGGAGCAGTGCTCGCCGCCGCGGCTCTCGCGGTGGTACTACGTCAGGCCTGGACGCACGTTCCGCCCGCGGGCTGGCTCGCGTTTACGGCTGTCCTTGCGGCTGGCCTGTTCATCGCGGGGGCCCTGATCAAGATCGGCGGCGAGCCTGCGTTCGCCAGATTGCGCAGCGTCCTGTGGCTGCTGTCCACAGCCAGCGCCGCGGCCTTCGCAGCGGTACTGACCACGCAGGTCCTGCACTTGGCGGACGACAGCGTGGCGCTGACGGTATCCGGCGCCTGGCTGATCTGCGCGATCCCGCTCTGGTGGCGGACCAGGTCGGCTATCCAGCAGGTGGCGGCCTTCGCCGGGGCGATTGCGCTTGCCGAGAGCGGGCTCGACAGGATCGACCCGCACGGGGGCGCGTTGGCCTACGGCGTTGCTCTTTGCGGCCTGTCGGCAGCATGGGGCGTTGGCGCGGCCCGCGGGTATCTGGTGCCGCACCTTACGGGCCTGGTCTTGTCCGGACTGGGCGCCCTGGCCGGCGCTTTCGTCGCAATAATTTCCGACAAGGCGGCGGGTCAGGCACTGGCGCTGCTGACCGTCGCCAGCCTTCTGATCGCCGGAATCGCTGCGCGCCGCGTCCTGCTCATCGGGATCGGGGCCGCAGGAGCCCTCTATGTAATCCCCGAAGTAGCAAACCGGTATCTGCCCGGCTCGCTTGCGGCGCCCCTTGCCGTCGCCGTTGTCGGCCTCGTGCTATTCGGGGTTGCCCTGTGGCTGCCCAGGCGCCGCCAGAACCGGGGGTAGCTAGTCGTCGTCGTCCTTGCGATCCAGGATCAGGCTCAGCAGCCAGCTGACGATGCCCACGATGAGTGCGCCGAGCACTGCAGGGACAAAGCCGTCAATATGGAACGGCACGGTAAGCTTCTGCGCCACCCAGCTGGTCAGCCAGAACAGCAGGCCATTGACGACGATGGCGATCAGCCCGAAGGTGATCGCGTACGCCAGGCAACCGACGAGCTTGACGATCGGCTTGAGTACCGCGTTGATCACGCCGAAGATCAGTGCAACCGCGACGATCGTCCCGACCTTGCCGGCCGTGCTGTGCGTCTGGATGTGGATGCCTGAGATCAGCGCTGTGGCCGCCCAGACCGCAGCTGCGGTCACCACGAGCTTGATCAGAAGTTTCATGCCGCCATCCTGCCAGGTAACGGGGCAGGTCGTGACAAGTCGGCAGTTGCGGAGCAGTCGGCGCGGACAGGCACACCAGGCCCGTCCTGCTGGACTCGCCGATTCGCGAATGGCAGCATCATCGACGGGGTATCGGGGATATCTGGATTCGGGCCACGGGGGAAGTGGCCCCAGGTGTTCCCCAGGGGATGGGAAATCGGGGGATCCGCGATGTTTGGCTGGTTGCTGCCTGATGCCGCGCATCAGGTGCTATTCGAAGGCTGGGACCGGCAGCATTACCGGCCCCGCCATGGAAAGCCTCCAATCATGGTGCGGGGCGCGCATACGGCTGCCACCGCGATTGGCCGGGCTAGAGTGCGCTATCTGGGCACCGCCGATGAGGCGGGCCTGGCCGGGACGGCAGGGGCGGTGGGAGCGCCCGTGCCGCAAGGTGCGACCGGTCGCCGGCCGCAGCGCGCCGATTGAGTGATGAAACCGACGTCACGCGGCCCGCCGGCCGACCGCAAAAGGCAGGCCCATATCTGGCTGCCAGCATGCGATCCCCCGCTGAATGGCGCTTCAGGACCGAGAAAGCCGCCAGGTGGTTACTTCCACCGGAAGTGGACGAACACCCGGCCGAAGTTCTTCGAGTCCTTCTCGACTCGGTGATACTGCGCCTTGATGTCCTTGCGGTCGAGGAAACGCAGCACGTGCTTCTTGAGCTGCCCCGACCCTTTGCCTGGGATGATCTCTATGACCGGCGCCTTGATCCGCACAGCCTCGTCGATGATGTCCTGCAGCGCGCGGTCGATGTCCCTGCCCCTGTTATAGATGTCGTGCAGGTCCAGCTTGAGCTTCATCGGCCGCCTCTCAGGTCGCTGCCGCTCCCACGTTACGCTGCCGCAATGCGAGATGACACCTCGCGCGAGACCGGCCGATGGGTCGCGTGATCTGCGTACTCGGCGACGCGCACCTCGATGTCATCGTCGCGATCTCCGGCCCCGTCGCTCCCGACACCGATACACCAGCCGAGACGAGGGTGGCCGTTGGCGGCCAGGCAGCCAATGTCGCCGCGTGGGTGTGCGAACTCGGCGGCCGGAGCAGGCTGATCACCGCGCTCGCCGACGATGCTGCAGCGCAACTGGTCGCCAGCGAGCTGGCAGCACGTGGCGTGGAAGTCGTCGGCCCGGTCATCGCTGGCCATACAGGCGTCATCGTCTCGCTGTCCGCGCTCGGCTCAGACCGCTCGATGCTCACCGACCGCGGCGTCGGGCCGTTGCTCACCGAAGCTGCGATCGTGCCTGAGTGGCTGGATGACTGCTCCTGGCTGCACCTGCCCGCGTACAGCCTGACGATCGAGCCAGTGCAGGCGGCGTCGCTCGCGGCGGCAGCAGCAGCACGCGCCCGCTCGGCCGGCCTCAGCGTCGACCTGTCGTCCACCGCGGCGATCGAGCACTACGGCCCCGCTGCCTTCTCCGAGCTGCTGGGCAGACTCAAGCCTGACCTGGTGTTCGGCAACAAAGCAGAGACTGAGCTGATCGGAGACGTGCCTGATGCACAGCTGATCACCAAACTCGGACCAGGCGGCGTGATCGCCGGTGGCAAGCACTACCCGGCGGTCTCGACCCAGCCTGCCGACGCGACCGGCGCCGGTGACGCATTCGCCGCGGGGTATCTTGTCGGCGGTGTCCACCTTGGCCTCGCGGCGGCGGCCAGGGCAGTAGCGACGATGGGGGCGATGCCGTGACTGTCCCGCTGCACGTGTCCGACGAGGTCGCTGCGGCGCTCGCGGACGGCCGGGCGGTGGTGGCGCTGGAAACCACCCTCGTGTCGCATGGCTTTTCCGCGGGACGCGGTCTCGCTGTGGCACTCGAATCGGAGGACAGAGTCCGCGCGGCAGGCGCGATTCCGGCCACCGTCGGGATCATCGACGGCGCGATCCGGGTCGGGCTCGACAAGGCGGCCCTGGAGCGCTTCGCCGAGGCCGGGACCAGGGCGCGCAAAGCGGGCCCGCGCGACATCGCGGCATGCATCGTCCAAGGGGCGCTCGGATCGGTCACCGTTGGCGGAACGCTCGCGGCGTGCAAGATGGCGGGCATCAGTTTCCTGGGCACCGGTGGTATCGGCGGCGTGCACCGCGGCTTCGCCGGCACCCTGGACATCTCCGCCGACCTGCCTCAAATCGCACGCACTCCGGCGGTCGTGGTCTGCTCTGGCGCCAAGTCGATCCTCGACGTGCCCGCGACCGTCGAGCTACTCGAGACCTTGTCGGTTCCGGTGCTCGGCTGGCGAACCACGACGCTGCCCCTCTTTTACACCTCGGCCGGCGGGCCGCCGGTTTCAGCCGTCGTCAGCACCAGCGCCGAGGCGGCGGAGATCGCCAGGGCGCATTGGACGGTGCAGACGTCAGGAGGCCTGATTCTCGGCAGGCCGCCCGCAGACGGGCTTGAACTGGACGACCTGATCGGACAAGCCGTCGAGGCCGTACGTTCTCGCGGCATTACAGGCCAGGCCGTAACCCCGGCGGTGCTGACCGAGATCGAAGAGCTCAGTGACGGCCGCAGCGTGGCGGTGAACCAGCGCCTGATCGCCGACAATGCCGGGCTCGCCGCCGAGGTGGCCGTGGCTTATGCGGCCTCGGCCGGACGGTAGTACCGGACCTCACCCTCGGTGCCGACCACTGCCTGGCCGCGGGCGACGAGCAGATCGAGGTGGCTCAGGGTCTCGCCGATAGCCAGCATCTGGTTCATGAGGTCGAGGTCGGTGAGAGTTTTGTTACGCGATGTCCACCTGACCGCGAGCGCGACTTCGTAGGCCGTCCGCGGGCCGTCCGCCAGCACCGCCAGCATCGCGCGCAGCCGCGCATCGTGGTGCTCGAGCAGCTCATCGATCCTGGCGTGAACGCTGGGCGAGACCGGGCCATGGGCCGGAAGCAACGTCAGGTCGGGCATCTGGCGGACGAGCAGGAGCGACTCCAGGTAATCGCGCAATGGCAGTTCACGCGGTGCCGATTCGAGGCTGATCGACGGCGTGATGTGCGGCAGCACGTGATCTCCGGCGAACATCAGCCCGGATCCGACATCGGCGAATACAACATGGCCGCGGGTATGGCCTGGCGTTGCGATCGCTTCGAGTCGCCGCGTTCCGAGGTCATAGACCTGCCCCGAGCTGATCCACTCGTCGGGTTCTTCGTATCCGGCCTCGCGGGGCGGCGGCCGCATCCCGGCTTCGGCCATCTTTTCCATCAATGGCTGTGCGCCCGCCCGTACCAGCCGGTCAGCCTGCGGGGACCGGGCATATGGATCCTTGCCTAGCACCAGGTCGAGTGAGCTCTTCTCGTCCGCGCCGAGCGCGACCTTCATCCCGTAGGTCCTGCGCAGCCCGATGGCTTGGGTGTAGTGATCGCGGTGAATATGCGTGACAAGGAACTGCCTGATATCGCCGAACCCCGCGCCGATCTTCGCGAGCGAGCGCTTGAGCTGTTGCTGTGTCGCGTCGAGCAGCCAGCCGGAGTCGATCATGACCAGGCCGTCGGCGGTCTCGATCGCGTACGCGTTCACCGCGCGCAGGCCATCAAAGGGCAGCGGAAGCGGGATGCGGTAGATACCGGGCACGACCTGATGCGCGCCCTCTTCCAGCCACTGATAACGGTCGCCCGTTGGCCGGCTCTCCGCTGATCCCCCCGGTTGCGCGGGAACTGGCGACGACTGCACTGGATCATTCTGGCATACCAGGCAGATCCCTCATCTCGGCGCTCAGCCGCTGCGCTTCGGCGGCGTCGGCTGAGGACTCTTCATCGATGGCAGTGATCGCTCGCTCCACGTTCTCGGGCGGAATGCGCTCAAGCATCGCGACCCGGCCGTGCGACGCGCGGACAGAGGTGGCGAACCTGGCCGCCCAGCTGTTCTCCCACACGACGACCATTGCCGATGTCTCAGGCGTCAGCCCGTCGGCGAGATCGGCTAGGTCCGCCTCGCTCAGCAGCTCCACCTGCGAATCGGTGAGCTGCTCGAAGACCGCTGCATCGGCTTCGTCGGCGAGCTCCACGATCGACAGCGACCCGTCGGCCGCCTTGCGGACGAACGCCAGGTCGATGACCCTGACTGTGCCGCTGGACTCCAGGTCGGCGAGAGCCGGTGCTACGTCACGGCTGAACTCGCTACCCTCAAACGCGATCACGGCCACGTCAACCGGACCAATCGTGGCCGCATCGAGCATTGCCGGCATATGACCAGGCCCCCGGGTCGCTAGTCGTGCCTTGACCATTACTGAAAGTTGCGTCTGCCAGGCGAATCATGCCCGCTGGATGCGCGTTCGAAGCGCTAGGACACCGCAAGCGGCTCGGCGGGAGTGCTCTCCGAGGCCCGCGCGGGGAACGTTACCTCGACGTCAAGACCGCCTCCCGGCCGGCTACGGGCACGCACCGTCGTGCCGTGGACCGCCGCCACCGATCTGGCGATCGCCAGGCCAAGGCCGGCTCCGCTGCCGCCCGTTCTTGCTTCGAGGCGGCGGAATGGCTCAAAGAGCGACGGCACCAAATCAGGCGGGACGATCGGCCCGCTGTTGCTGATCCGCAGGAAGGCCGCGCCGTCGCTGACCCCCGACGCCAGCGTGATCTCGCCTCCTGCAACGTTGTGCCGGACGGCGTTGTCGATGAGGTTGCTGACCATGCGATCGAGGAGTGCCGGGTCGCCGGACGTCTCGGCCGAATCGAGATCGGCTCGCAGCCGCAGCTCCAGACCTTCGATGTCGGCGGCTACCGCGTCGACGGCGTCTTCCGCGGCAGTTGCAAGGTTGAATGGCTCGCTCCGGCTCGCCCTGCCCTGCTCGCTGATCGCGAGCGTGAGCAGCGCGTCGATCATGCACTCGGCCCGGTCGATCGCGCCGCGCACCCGAACCGCCATCGCCTCCAGCTGCTCCTCGGTGCGACCGGGCTTGGCGAGTGTGACGTCGATCGCCGTCCGCATCACCGTCAGCGGCGTCCGCAGCTCGTGTGAGGCGTCTGCGACGAAGCGGCGCTGGGCCGTGAACGCCCGGTCCAGCCTTTCCAGCATGTCGTCGAAGGTGTCGGCGAGTTCCTTCAGCTCGTCTCTGGCGCCGGCCAGGGCAATCCGCTCACCGAGGTTCTCCTCGGACGCGCGCCGCGCCGTTCCGGTGATCATGCGAACCGGGCGCAGCACCCGGCCGGCCACGATCCACCCCGCGCCGGCCGACAGCAGTGTCATGATCCCCAGCCCAAGGGCGAAGAACAGCAGCAGGCTGTGCAGGGCCCGGTTACGCTGCCGCTGCGCGGCGGCCGCGCTGCCGGCCAGGTAGGCGCTCTCCCGCCTGCACTGAATGCTGAGCTTTTGATTGGCTCGAGTGACTCCGGTCCCGGCCGGCGGTGTCTTGGTTTTGATACCTGGCTTGGTGGCCGGGGAAAACGGCTTCTTGCACTGCTTGACGAACTCGGCAGTCGTCATCGGCGGTTTGCCAGCGACTGATGCATGCGTGGGCAGGCTCGCTGCGACGAGGCCGTAGGTCAGGCCGAGCAGCAAAATCCCGCCGACGAGAAACGACAATGCGTAGATCAGGGTCAGCTTGGTCCTGACCTTCTGCGGCCAGTACCTTCCGTACCAGCGCTGCTGCGCGATCTTGTTCACAGCAGCCGGTAGCCGCTGCCGACGACGGTCTCGATCAGCTCAGGCTCGCCGAGCTTGCGCCGCAGCCGCGCCAGCGTGACGGTGACGGTCCTGGTGAACGGATCGGCGTTCTCATCCCAGACGCGTTCAAGCAGGTCCTCGGCGCTGACGACTGCGCCATCGGCGACGATCAGCTCTTCGAGCACCGCCAGCTCCTTCCTGGTCAATGACAAGGCCTGCCCAGCGCGGCTGGCCCGGCGCCTGGCCCGGTCGAAGACCAGATCACCGCGAACCGTCACCGGCGCCGCCGCCGGCGCGCGCCGGCTGAGAGCGCGGACCCTCGCCACCAGCTCGGCGAACGCGAATGGCTTCGTGAGGTAATCGTCGGCGCCGAGATTCAGCCCGTCGACCCGCTCGCTGACCGCGGTTGCCGCCGTCAGCATCAGGATCCTGGCCGTGGAAGGGGCGGCCGCGAGCGTGGCGCAGACCGCGTCACCGTGCACACGCGGCAGATCGCGGTCCAGGATGATCACGTCGTAGCCGGTCATCAACGCCTTCTCGATCCCGGCGGCGCCGTCATATGCGACGTCTGCTCCCATGCCCTGATCGCGCAGGCCATCGGCGATGTCGTCGGCTAGCTCGGATTGATCTTCCACGACCAGAACGCGCACGTCCCCATAGTGCAGCAGCGCGGGTCACATCCGCATCACACGCGTGATGCGCCCCGTTGTCGGTTCAGCCTCGCTGACCTGCGGCATCGGCGGCAGCATGTGCGCCGCAGCGACGCAACGCGTGACGCGGGTGTGACCGGCACTCCTGCACGCTGGTCGCCGAAGGCCGGGCCTCCGGCCGGAGGAGGAAGATCCGCATGACTGCTCATTCGCAGCACGGACGCGCACGGCCGCGCCGCCTGACTGCGCTGCTCGCGCTGTCAGCGGCAGCGGCAGCCGTGACGGCGTGCTCGTCTGGTCAGACCGGACCGCACGTCGCCAACCTGCCTGGCCATACCTCTCGTGCGCAGACAAC
>DATELR010000028.1:0-23182 GCA_035276345.1 Streptosporangiaceae bacterium
TTTGACGGCGTACCTGGCTGCTGCGCTGGGCGGCGGCGGCAGCTCTCGGATACGGCCAGAGGTCCAGAAGGAATGCCGTGACCGCTGTTGGTGTTAGACTGTGCGAGGCACCAGGCGCTCCGTCCCGGGGCGAGGTGCATATCCGCATCCCGTCAGACCAACTTCGCAGCGCGCAGTGGCGGGTTGCTCTCGGTGACACTCATCTGTCGGGAGACATTCGACGCACGCGCCAAGCTGACGGCACAGACCGAGCGGGCTCGCGAGCGTCGTCAGCGCCCAGGCAAGCACGGGGGATCGCGGATTGCACGATGACCGGCCTGGCCGTCGAGGGTTACGGCCGGAGCGGAACTCGCATGGCGCCGGATTGTAGGCGGCTGCTCGCTGGTGACCTCATATCTTGGAAGGACCCTTTGTGACCGAAACTACCAATCTGTTCCCGGACTCGGCCGAGCCGCTGTCAACGAATGACGGGGTCATGTTCGACACTCCAGACAGCGTTCGCTCAGAGTCCGCAGCGGCGGGGTCTTCCGCGGAACAGACCGGCGCGGTACGCTCCTGGCCTGGCAGCACTCCCTCAGACGACTCGCCCGCGACGGGCGGTGACAGCAAGCAGTTGTCGGCGATGCGCCTGCCGGATCTGCAGCGACTAGCGCAGTCTCTCGGCTTGGCCGGCACCGCCCGTCTGCGTAAAGGGCAGCTGATCGCCGCGATCGAAAGCGCGGGACAGCCCCGGAGCGCGCCCGCGAGCAGTGCAGGTCAGGATCCGGCACCAGAGGCAGCCGTCACGACTGGCGCCTCCGACGCCGGATCGGCCAATCAGAGCAAATCAAGTGGAAACTCAGTCAAGCGGACCGCGCCTGCGGGAGCCGGCGCGAACCGCCCCTTTGAGCAGGACGCCATGGAACCAGAATCAGGGCAGCTCAGCATGGTCAGCGCGGATTCGGCTGGTCCCGGTGCAAGCACGCCGGCCGGCCAGGAGGCCGGGTCAGCGCCTTCACTCCCAGGCGGTGAGCCGCAAGCGTCCGCGGTACAGGCCGGACCTGGCCTGGACGGCAGCGCGTCCGCGAGCGACACGCGCGTGAGTGGTGACGCCGCCAACGGCGCCGGCTTCCAGCGTCAGGACGCAGCTGCGGCTGACGCGGATGACCGTGCTGCCGGGGGAGCCAGCGAAGCGACCGTCCAGGATGGCGCTTCTGAGAGCGCCGGTCAGGACGGCGATGCCGGGTCGGCCAGGCGCAACGACGGAGGCTCGCGGCGTGATGGACAGCGCGGCGACCGGCGCGGCCGTAACGGCCGCCGGGACGACCAGAGCCGCTCCGGCGGCGACGGCGACCAGGCCCGCGAGAATGGCCGCGGCGAGCAGCAGGGAGCCCGTGACAACGGCGGCGGCCGTGACAACTCTGGCCGCGACAACAGCGGCCGGGACAGTGGCTCCAGCCGTGACGGTGGTAGCCGCGACAGTGGCGGCCGCGACGACGAGCGCGATGGCCAGAGTCGGCGCAGCAGGGACCGTGACCGGTTCCGGAACCGCAGCCAGGGGAGCAACCGGCGCCGCGAGCGTGGCGGCGGCGACTCCGAGCCGGTGATCACTGAGGACGACGTGCTGATCCCGATCGCGGGGATCCTCGACGTGCTCGACAACTACGGCTTCGTCCGTACAACCGGCTACCTGCCAGGCGCGAACGACGTGTACGTGTCGTTGTCCCAGGTCCGCAGGCACGGCCTGCGCAAGGGCGACGTGATCGAGGGCGCCATCCGCCAGCCGCGCGAAGGCGAGCGCAGAGAGAAGTTCAACGCCCTGGTCCGCCTGGACAAGATCAACGGACTGGACCCGCAGGAATCCCTCAACCGTGCCGACTTCTCGAAGCTCGTTCCGCTGTACCCGCAGCAGCGACTCCGCCTCGAAACTGATCCGACGGTCATGACCACCAGGATCATCGATCTGGTTGCGCCGATCGGTAAGGGCCAGCGTGGCCTCATCGTCTCGCCGTCCAAGGCGGGCAAGACGCTGATCCTGCAGGCGATCGCCAACGCGATCACGAAGAACAACCCCGAGTGCCACCTGATGGTCGTGCTGGTCGACGAGCGGCCTGAGGAAGTCACCGACATGCAGCGGTCGGTGAAGGGTGAGGTGATCTATTCGACCTTCGACCGGCCGTCCGAGGACCACACGATGGTCGCTGAACTGGCGATCGAGCGCGCCAAGAGGCTGGCAGAGATGGGTCACGACGTCGTGGTCCTGCTGGACTCGATCACCAGGCTGGGGCGTGCCTACAACCTGTCGGCGCCGGCCAGCGGGCGGATCATGTCCGGTGGCGTGGACTCCACCGCCCTCTACCCGCCCAAGCGGTTCTTCGGCGCGGCGCGCAACATCGAGCACGGCGGATCGCTGACGATCCTCGCGACGGCGCTGATCGAGACCGGATCGCGTGCGGACGAGGTCATCTTTGAGGAGTTCAAGGGCACCGGGAACATGGAGGTCAGGCTTCGCCGCGAGCTCGCGGAGAAGCGGATCTTCCCGGCCATCGATGTGGACGCCTCGAGTACTCGTAAGGAAGAGCTGCTCATGTCTCCGGAGGAGCTCAAGATCGTCTGGCAGCTTCGCCGTGTCCTGCATGCGCTCGAGCCGCAGCAGGCACTCGAAGTGCTGATGGAGCGGATGAAGGAGACCAAGAGCAACGCCGAATTCCTGCTTCACGTGCAGAAGACGACGGTGGCCTCTTAGCTCGCTCGGCCCGCACGTGCGCCCATAGGACGCGGGAATCTGCAGGCCAGCCAGCCTGTTGAAGCTGTGGCACACTGGTGTGCCGACAAGTGCGGTACCGGTTCACGTCCGCGGGTCTTATGCCCGCGCGGCGACCCGGCGACCGCCGGAACCAGGAGATTTGATGAAGCGCGACGTTCACCCCGATTACGTGGTGACCCAGGTGACCTGCACCTGCGGAAACACCTTTACGACTCGCAGCACGGCGAAGAACGGACAGATCCACGCCGATGTCTGCTCCAACTGCCACCCCTTCTACACCGGCAAGCAGAAGATCCTCGACACCGGCGGCCGCGTCGCCAGGTTCGAGCGCCGGTTCGGCAAGCAGGGCAACAAGCAGGGCAAGTAGCGACGCAGCTCCTGGCGCCTGGCCAGCTACTGGCCAGGCGCGCAGGGTGGCGTTTGCGTGCGCGGCCGACGCCGGCCGCGAATGGCGGGCGGGGCTGACGCCGGGCATCGCTGACAGGACTCCGAGGAGGTAAGCATGCTGGAACGGCTTGCCGACCTCGCGGCCGAGCACGCGCAGCTTGAGCGCGACCTGGCGAACCCTGAGGTACACACCGATCAGGAGAAGGCCAGGGCGCTTGGCAGGCGGTACAGCGAACTCACCCCGATCGTCCACGCGTACTCGCAGTGGCAGCAGGTCAGCGACGATGAGGCCACGGCCGTCGAACTGGCTACAGAGGATCCGTCGTTCGCCGACGAGGCCCTTCAGCTAGCCCGGCGCAAGTCCGAGCTCGAACAGCGGCTCGAGCATCTGCTCGTGCCACGCGACGCGCTGGATGCCAAAGACGTCCTGCTCGAGATCAAAGCCGGTGAGGGCGGCGAGGAGTCGGCCCTGTTCGCGGCTGACCTGCTGCGGATGTACCTGCGGTACGCAGAGCGGCAGCGCTGGAAGACCGAGATTCTCGACGCCACCGGCACCGGGCTCGGCGGCTACAAGGACGTCACGGTGGCGGTGAAGGCGGCCGGCCGCGGCAGCCTCGCGGGGACGCCGGACGGCGCCTGGTCGCTGCTGAAGTACGAAGGCGGCGTGCACCGCGTTCAGCGGGTGCCGGTCACAGAGTCCCAGGGCAGGATCCATACCTCCGCCGCCGGCGTCATGGTCATGCCAGAAGCTGACCCGATCGAGGTCAGCATCGACCCGAACGACCTGCGTATCGACGTGTTCCGCTCATCAGGCCCAGGCGGCCAGAGCGTGAACACAACCGACTCTGCCGTCCGGATCACGCACGTGCCGACCGGCATCGTCGTGTCGTGCCAGAACGAAAAGAGCCAGCTGCAGAACAAGGAAGCGGCGCTGCGCATTCTGCGCGCCAGGCTGCTGACCGCGGCGCAGGAGGAAGCCGACGCCCAGGCTTCGGCCGAGCGTCGCAGTCAGGTCGTGACGGTTGACAGGTCGCAGCGGGTCAGGACGTACAACTATCCGGAGAACCGGATCTCCGACCACCGCGTCGGCTTCAAGGCGTACAACCTCGATCAGGTGCTCGACGGCGACCTCGACGCGGTCATCGCCGCGCTGGTCGATGCGGACAGGGCGGACAAGATGTCCGCGGCCACGTGAGATCGCAGCTGCATGGTGCTGACCGATGAGCTTGCTGATGTCCGAGATAGCCATTGCCGCGGCGCGGCTGGCGGAGGCCGGCATCGAGTCTCCGCGCACCGATGCGGAGCTGATGGCTGCGCACCGGCATGGCGTCGCCAGAAGCGAGCTCAACCTCGTCGCCGACGCTGATTTCGACCCGAGGTTCTGGGACGACATCGCCAGGCGTGAGGCTCGTGAGCCGCTCCAGCACATCACCGGCACGGCGTTCTTCAGGTACCTCGAGCTCGAGGTCGGCCCCGGCGTCTTCGTGCCAAGGCCCGAAACCGAGGTCATGACCGGGTGGGCGATCGACCGGCTGACCGAGATGGATGTCGCCGAGCCCGTTGTCGCCGACCTGGGGACCGGATCGGGCGCGATCGCGCTCGCCATCGCGCAGGAGGTGCCACGGGCTCAGGTCCATGCCGTGGAAGGAGATCCGCTGGCCAGGCCATGGACCGAGCGGAATATCGCGCGCTGCGTCGCATCCGCCCCGCACATGAGCGGGCGGGTCAGGCTGCACAGCGGCGACTTCGCCGGCACGCTGCGCGCACTGGACGGATCCGTCGACCTCGTGATCAGCAACCCGCCGTACATTCCAGTCGATGCTTCGGTTCCGCCCGAAGTCGGGGAGTTCGAGCCGACGGCGGCGCTCTATGCCGGTGCCGACGGTCTTGACGCGATCCGGGTCGTGGAGCGGACCGCGCGGCGGTTGCTGCGGCCAGGCGGACGGGTGGCCGTCGAGCACGGTGCTCCGCAGGGCACGGCCGTGTACTGGGTCTTCGCCGAAGAGAACGGCTGGAAGGAGACCCGCAATCACAGTGACCTCGCCGGGCTCGACCGGTTCGTCACGGCGATCTGGCCGTGAGAGGCACCCAGCAATCACGCGGTGGGCGGTCGCTCCTGTCCGCGGCGGTGGCGGGGCGTGGCAGGATGTTCGGCCATGAGTGAGATGTTCGATTGCGCGGACGAGGAGCAGCGCTCCGCCGGGATCGCTGCCGCGGTTGCCGCGGTCCTCAAGGGCGAGCTCGTCGTGCTCCCGACCGACACCGTTTACGGGATCGGCGCAGACGCTTTCCGCCCAGGTGCGGTGCAAGCCCTGCTGGACGCCAAGGGACGCAGCAGGGAGATGCCGCCTCCGGTCCTGGTTGGCTCGGTCAGAGCCGCGAACGCGCTGGTGGAGGACCTCGGCCCGTACGGCCAGGAGCTGATTGACGAATTCTGGCCCGGTGGCCTGACCCTGATATGCCGGTCGAGCCGGTCGCTGAAATGGGATCTCGGGGAGACGAAGGGGACCGTCGCGGTACGGATGCCGCAGGATCAGGTCGCGCTTGACTTGCTCGCCCAGACCGGGCCGATGGCAGTCAGCAGCGCGAACCTGACCGGTCAGCCGGCCGCCACGACGGCCGAGGGTGCTCGTGAGCAGCTCGGTGAGTCAGTGGCCGTCTACCTCGACGGCGGGCCATGCGAGACCGACGTGCCGTCGACCATCGTCGACCTGACCGGTGACATGCCGCGGTTGCTCCGCGGCGGCGCCGTCCCGATCGGTCGGCTGCGCGAAGTTGCCGCTGTCGCGATGGGTCCCGACTGACGGGCTATGGCCGGACTGATGGGGTAGACCAGACCTCAGGGCTACTAGAGGTGCCATAGAGTGATTTCCGATGTGCGTGATCTCCGGACCTGGTGAGCGGCGGTGCGTGAGTACGTCCTGACCCTCCTTGTCGTGGTGGCGGTCACCTATCTGCTGACGCCGCTGGTGCGCGTGGCGGCTATCAGGTTCCGCGCCGTGATTCCGGCCAGAGACCGCGATGTACACGCTGCCCCGATCCCGCGGTGGGGCGGCATCGCCATGTATGTCGGGGTCGCGGCAGGGCTATTCGTGGGCAGCAACCTCGTCCCGCTGCGCAATTCCTTCCACGGCACTGGCCTTGTCGTCGGCCTGCTCGGCGCCGGCGGGCTGATCGTGGTCGTCGGGATCATCGACGATCGCTGGGGGATCGGCGCGATCGGCAAGCTGATCGGCCAGATCGCCGCTGCAGCGATCCTGTTCGCCAGCGGTGCCCGGCTCACCTATTTCCCTGAGCCGCACAACGGGCTGTTCAGCCTGACCCAGAACGAGTCCGTGGTGCTGACGATCCTCGTCGTCGTCGCGACCATCAATGCGGTCAACTTCATCGACGGCCTTGACGGGCTCGCGGCCGGCATTGTGTGCATCGCCGCGATCTCGTTCTTCATCTACTACTACTCGCTGACCAGGGTGGTCGGCCTGTCCGCCGAGGCGGTGCCGGCCCTGGCCTCGATTGTGCTGGCCGGCGCCTGCCTGGGATTCCTGCCGCACAACTTTCACCCGGCCAGGATCTTCATGGGCGATACCGGGTCTATGCTGCTCGGGCTGTTGCTGGCTTACGTGCCGATCTGGGCGATCAACTCGCTCGACTTCACCAGCCTGAACAACAAGGCCAACAGGTATGCGGAGATCCTGCCGTTGCTGCTGCCGGCCGCCGTCCTCGTGATTCCCTACGTGGACATGCTGCGCGCCGTCATCCGGCGGACCAAGGCGGGCATGTCACCGTTCGCCGCTGACCGCAAGCACCTGCATCACATCATGATGCTGGAAATCGGCCATTCGCACCGGTCGAGCGTGCTGATCCTCTACGCATGGGCGGCGTTGTTCTCGGGCACTGTGGTCGGCCTGTCGATCGTGACCGTCCACCTGGCGGTGCTGATCTGGACCACGCTGGCAGCGGTGCTGGCACTGGCCGTGCTGTCCATTCCCAGGCTGCGCTGGTGGGAACGGAGCCGCCAGGATCGCCCGCCGGCCGTCCGGCGCGACGCGGGTGCCGCGAAGGCCGGCCATCCCACCGCAGACAATGGCTGGCACGGCGCGAACTGGCCGGCAATGGCCAATGGCTATATCGGTCAGGCGGAGCAAACCGGTGACCAGCATGCCGATACTGAGTCACCGGCCCGGGAGCCGGCCGGCCCGCCCTCGCAGAACGTCGTCCCCTGAAACTTGCAGGTCAGGACCGTCACATCCGTAGCATTCGTCACGTTCGGTAACCCGTCGGGTTCAACTCAGGCGAGCTTGTGATATCTTTCACATGCAGCCGGAACCCGCCGGTTGTGTGGCCCGTGATACGTTTGCCGAACCCGATAGCAAGGGACTTTTCCCGCTGTCGCGGAGGTCGCCGGGCGGATCTCAAGGCCACCGCCACACTGCTCGTACCGGCTGGCCGACAGGCCCGCCGCCAGTCCCACCGGAGTTTGAAAACTCATGCTGGCGAACTACGCCCAGATCGTCCGCCGGTCAGTGTTGACCACGGCGGCGGTCGGCGCGGTCATGATCGTCGTCAGTGTCGCAGTCAGCGGGACGAAGGGACTGCTCGGCGCCGTGCTCGGGATGGCGCTCGTCGCGATCTTCTTCGCGATCAGCGTGATTGCCGTCAGCAGGGCCGCCCGTCGCAGCGCACAGGCAATGATGATCACTGGCCTGACGACCTACGTCGTGAAGATCCTGCTGCTGCTCTTCTTCGTGGTGCGATTCTCGGACACCACCGTGTTCAGCTCGCGGCTGTTCGGCCTCACCGCGCTCGCTTGCATTCTTGCCTGGTCCGCGTCCCAGGTGCTCTGGTCAATGCGGCTCAAGGCGCCCTACGTCGAACCCTACGGACGGTGACTGGCCGTGCGGGAGAGCAGAGGCGAGGCGACGGGTGATGGCCGACGATTCGCAGAATGCCGGGTGGTCGATCTTCGGCTACCTGATCTCAGGCATGGCGTTCTACGGCGGCCTCGGCTGGCTGATCGGCCACTTTACGCACGTGGCTGCGCTCTTTCCGATCGGCGCGCTGGTCGGACTCGGAGTCGGGATCTTCGCCGTGTACTACAAGTACGGACGCTCGTAGCGGCCATCCCTCACAGGTCGATCAGTGTAGCCGGACCCGCTTTCGACCGGGATAGCCCGCACCGTTACGCTCACCTGACCGCAGGCGCGCCGACGCGCGCTGATGACCTCGGAGGTAATT
Source organism: Streptosporangiaceae bacterium (assembly GCA_035276345.1). Taxonomy (GTDB): domain Bacteria; phylum Actinomycetota; class Actinomycetes; order Streptosporangiales; family Streptosporangiaceae; genus Chersky-822. Next base: position 8,369 of record DATELR010000028.1, read on the forward strand.
GCCCTGTGACGGCAAGTCGCATGTCATTGGCGCAGAAGGCAGAAGGAGGCGACCTTGGCCGCTGACCTTGTAGCGCTCGCGGCAGAGAAGTGCTCAGAGACGTCGGCACACCTGTACTCGGGCTGCGGTTATCCAGCGCCCGGCTACCCGGAGAGCTTTCTGTATGGTCCGCTATTTCGGATCGGCTCGTTTACGTTCAATAAGCCGATGCTGCTGGCGGTGATTTGCGCAGCGATCGTGATCGGGTTCTTCTGGGCGGCGTTCGCTAAGCCGCGGCTTGTGCCGCGGGGGGTCCAGAACATCGGTGAGCTCGGGGTCTTGTTTGTCCGGGATCAGATCCTGCGGCCGATGATGGGCAAGCGGGGGGATGGATTCCTGCCCTTCCTGGTCGCGTTGTTCTTCTTCATCTGGGTGATGAACATCATGGAGATCATCCCGGTGGCGCAGTTCCCGGCGAACTCGGAGTTCGCGTTCCCGGCGGCGCTGATGCTGATGGTGTACGGCACCTATAACTATCTGGGGATCAAGAACCAGGGGCTGCTGGGTTACTTCAAGAACATGATCCCGCGGGGGGTGCCGCCGGGCATCTTGGTGATCTTGGCGCCGGTGGAGATCTTGCAGTACATCATCGTGCGGCCGTTCACGCTGGCGGTGCGGTTGTTCGCGAACATGTTTGCTGGGCACATCTTGCTGCTGGTCTTCACGCTGGCGACCTGGTACCTGCTGACGCTCGGCATCGGGCTGCTCTGGAGCGCCACGTCGTTTGCCCTCACCATCGTGCTGACCGCGTTCGAGCTGCTGATCCAGGCCCTGCAGGCTTATATCTTCACCATCTTGACCGCGCAGTACATTGGCGGCGCACTTGAGCCGGAGCACTGACATGAACAGACATGGATGCCCGTCGGCCGGCCCCGTAGCGGCCGACTGGGCAGAGGTTTACCAACACGCCGGCGGGTGGTCCTCCGGCTTGACCGCAAAGGAAGGCACAGATGCTTGACCTCGTACATCATGCCCTCGCGGCCGGGAGTTCCGTCCTCAACATCAATGTTGGCGCGGTAGCCTATGGCCTCGCGGCTATCGGCCCCGGCATCGGCATCGGCCTGATCTTCGGCCACGGCGTCGAGGCAATGGCCAGGCAGCCTGAGGCAGCCGGCCTGATCAGGTCGAACATGTACATCGGCTTCGCCTTGACCGAGGCCCTGGCCCTGATCGGAATCGTCATTCCGTTCATCTTCCACTACTCCTGAGTCTGGCTTTGGCAGGGAATGGCATGAACAAGCCACTGATGCCCTTGGCGGCCAGTTCGAATCCGTTGGTCCCGCACTGGCCCGAGCTGATCATCGGCGCGCTTGCGTTCCTGATCGTGTTCGCGCTGCTGGCAAAGGTTCTGATGCCGCGGATAAGCACGACGCTCGCCGAGCGCACCGACGCAATCGAAGGCGGCCTGAAGCGGGCCGAGGACGCGCAAGAAGAGGCCAACAAGGTCCTCAACCAGTACCGCTCCCAGCTGGCCGATGCCAGGCACGAGGCGGCCCGGCTGCGCGAGCAGGCGAAAGAAGAGGCAGCCCAGATCGTCGCCGAGGGACGTTCGGCAGGTGCGGCTGAGCGGGAGCGGATCATCGCTTCGGCCAGCACGCAGATCGAGGCCGACCGGCAGCAAGCGCTGACGGCGCTCCGCGCCGAGGTAGGCAGCCTCGCCGTGGAGCTGGCCAGCCGGATCGTGGGCGAGTCCCTGGCTGACGAGGCCAGGCAGTCGCGGATGGTGGATCGCTTCCTGAACGAGATCGGCCAGGAATCGGCGCAGGAAACGGCGGCTCGATGAGAGGAGCCAGCAGGGCATCGCTCAGCGCGGCCAAGGAGCGGCTCGCGGCCGCGCTGGACGGCGCCACGGCCGCGCAGGCCAGCGAGGTCGGCGACCAGCTGTTCGCGGTCGTCAACCTGCTGGACCAGGAAACTGGCCTGCGGCGGAGCCTGTCCGACTCATCGCGGGAGCGCGCGGCGAGGACCGGCCTCGCCGAGGCACTGCTGGCCGGCAAGATCTCCGATACGGCGCTGGACCAGGTGACTGAGCTTGTCGCGGCCAGGTGGTCCGAGCCGGGCGATCTCGCCGATGCTGCAGAGGAACTGGCGGTCATCGCGATCGCCGAGGCCGCCGACAAGGAAGGCCAGCTCGACGAACTCGAGGACGAGCTCTTCAGGTTCAGCCGGATCGTGCAGGCCAATGCCGGTCTGCGCTCGGCGCTGTCCAACCAGTTCGTGCCCGCCGCCGCTCGCGCGGGCCTGGTGAGCGAGCTCGTCCAGGGCAAAGTCAGCGGTCAGGCGCTTCGGCTGATCACCCAGGCGGCCGGATACCCTCGTGGACGTAGCCTGGATACCGGGCTTGAGGCGTATGCCAACCTCGCAGCCGAGCTGCGGGAACGCCTGGTTGCGGAGGTCCACGTCGCGGTCCCGCTGACCAGGGAGCAGCGGGGCAGGCTCGCAGCGGCGCTCGTGGCCGCCTACGGGCGTGACGTCTACCTGAATGTGGTGGTGGACCCGGAGCTGATCGGTGGCATCACGGTCCGCGTCGGCGACGAGCTGATCAACGGCAGCGTCGCCAGCAAGCTGGCTGACCTGCGCCGCCGCATGGTCGCGTGACGGCCCGGCGATGCGAAGCCCCCGAAGACTGCCGATGAAGAACCAGATGAGGAAGACGCGAGGAAGATGACGGAGCTGACTATCCGGCCCGAGGAGATCAAAGACGCGCTGGCGCGTTTCGTAGCGGCGTACGAGCCGGGCGCCGCAGCGACTGAAGAGATCGGCACCGTCGTCGAATCAGGTGACGGCATCGCCAGGGTCGAGGGCCTGCCTTCGGCGATGGCCAACGAGCTGCTGGAGTTCGAGGACGGAACTCGCGGCCTGGCGCTGAACCTGGACGTCCGCGAGATCGGCGTCGTCGTCCTGGGCGACTTTACCAAGATCGAGGAAGGCCAGCCGGTCAAGCGCACTGGCGAGGTCCTGTCGGTCCCGGTCGGTGACAGTTTCCTCGGTCGCGTCGTCGGCCCGCTCGGCGAACCACTCGATGGCAAGGGCCCCATCGAGGACACCGAGCTGCGTCAGCTCGAGCTGCAGGCGCCGACGGTGGTACAGCGCCAGCCAGTGAAGGAGCCGCTGCAGACCGGAATCAAGGCGATCGACGCCATGACGCCGATCGGGCGCGGTCAGCGCCAGCTGATTATCGGCGACCGGCAGACCGGCAAGACGGCGATCGCCATTGACACGATCCTCAACCAGCGTGACAACTGGCAGTCTGGCGACCCGGAGCGGCAGGTTCGCTGCATTTACGTGGCCGTTGGCCAGAAGGGCTCCACAATCGCCCAGGTCAGGCAGTCGCTGGAAGATGCGGACGCGATGGCCTACACCACGATCGTGGCGGCTCCAGCATCCGACCCGGCCGGTTACAAGTACATCGCGCCGTACACGGGATCTGCCATCGGGCAGCACTGGATGTACCAGGGCAAGCACGTCCTGATCATCTTCGATGACCTGACCAAGCAGGCCGAGGCGTATCGCGCGATCTCGCTGCTGCTGCGCCGCCCGCCCGGCCGCGAGGCCTACCCGGGCGACGTGTTCTACCTGCACTCGCGGCTGCTGGAGCGATGCGCCAAGCTGTCGGACGAGCTCGGCGCCGGCTCCATGACCGGCCTGCCGATCATCGAGACGAAAGGCAATGACGTGTCGGCCTACATCCCGACCAACGTCATCTCGATCACCGACGGGCAGATCTTCCTGGAGACCGACCTGTTCAACTCTGGCGTCCGCCCGGCGATCAACGTCGGCATCTCGGTGTCCCGTGTCGGCGGCAACGCTCAGACCAAGGCGATGAAGGCTGTCGCCGGCGGCCTGAAGCTGGCCCTGTCGCAGTACCGCGACCTTGAGGCGTTCGCCGCGTTCGCCTCGGACCTGGACGCCGCGTCCCGTGCGCAGCTGGACCGCGGCGCGAGGCTCGTGGAGCTGCTCAAGCAGGGTCAGTACAGCCCGTACCCGACCGAGCGCCAGGTGGTCTCGATCTGGGCCGGCACCACCGGTCAGCTCGACGACGTGCCGGTGGAGGACGTCGGCCGCTTTGAGGCCGAGTTCCTCGACTTCGTTCAGCGCGAGCACGCGGGGATCTACGACGCGATCAGGGAAACGGGCGCGCTATCTGACGACACCCGCACGGCACTGAAGGACGCCGTCGCGGAGTTCCGACGCGGGTTCGAAACCAGCAGCGGTGAGCTGCTCGTCAAGGACGAGCCCGCCGAGCCGATGGAGGAAAGCGACATCGAGCACGAGGGCGTGGCAAGGCGGGTACCGAGGGTGGAGAAGAAGTAGCCGATGGGTGCACAGCTTCGCGCGGTCAGGCGGCGGATCAGCACGGTCAAATCCACCGCCAAGATCACCAAGGCCCAGGAGCTCATCGCGTCGTCGCGGATCATCAAGGCGCAGCAGCGGGCGCAGGCGGCCGGACCTTACGCGCGCGAGCTCACGGCCGCCGTCGAGGCCGTGGTGAGCCGGTCAGCAAGCATCAACCATCCGCTGACCACGGAGGCGCCGAACCCGACCAGGGCCGCCGTGCTCATCCTGACCAGTGACCGCGGGTTCGCCGGCGGCTACAACGCGAGCGTGCTGCGGGAGGCCCAGGGGCTGAACGCCCGGCTGCGCGATCGCGGGATCCAGCCGGTTCCGTTTGTCTCCGGCCGTAAGGGCATCGGCTGGCACCGGTTCAGGAACCACGAGATGGCAGCGGAGTGGAGTGGCTTCTCTGACACGCCAAGGCATCCGAACGCCACCGAGATCACCAGCGCGCTGCTCGAGTCGTTCGATAAGAGCGCGGAGGAGGGCGGCGTCGACGAGATCTACATGGTCTACACGGAGTTCGTGTCGATGCTGACCCAGCGGCCGGTCGTGCACCGGGTGCTGCCGCTCGAGATCGTCGAGCAAGAGGTCGATCAGGTCGGCCCGATCCCGGTGTATGAGTTCGAGCCGTCCCCCGAGGCCGTGCTGGACGCGCTGCTGCCGTGGTACGTCGAGAGCCGGATCTTCCACGCATTGCTCGATTCGGCGGCCGCGGAGATTGCCGCCAGGCGCCGGGCGATGAAGTCCGCCACGGACAACGCCAACGAGCTGCTCGAGGCGCTCACCAGGGAAGCCAACAAGGCCAGGCAGGCCGAGATCACGCAGGAAATCAGCGAGATCGTGGGCGGCGCCAACGCGCTCGCCGAGACGATCAGTGGGAGTAAGTGAGCATCATCATGACCGCAACCGCAGAGCACACCACCGCCCCCGGCGAGACCGAGAGCCAGTTCACTGGCCGCGTGGCCCGGGTCATCGGCCCGGTCGTGGACGTTGAGTTCGCGGCTGACGAGATGCCCGACATCTACAACGCCATGCATGTCGAGGTCAAGACCGGCGAGCGCAGCGCCACCCTGACGCTCGAGGTCGCGCAGCACATCGGCGACAACACGGTCAGGGCGATCTCCATGCAGCCCACCGACGGCCTTGTCCGCGGCGCCACCGTGACCGACACCGGCGGACCTATCACGGTTCCGGTCGGCGATGTCACCAAAGGGCATGTGTTCAATGCTCTCGGCGAGACGCTCGACGTTCCCACCGCCTCGCTGAAGGTGACCGAGCGCTGGCCAATCCACCGCCCGGCACCGCCGCTCGACCAGCTCGAGCCGAAGACTGAGATGTTCGTCACCGGCATCAAGGTCATCGACCTGCTGACTCCGTACGTGTCCGGCGGCAAGATCGGGCTGTTCGGCGGCGCCGGGGTCGGCAAGACGGTGCTGATTCAGGAGATGATCCGTCGCGTCGCGAAGAACTTCGGCGGCGTGTCCTGCTTCGCAGGCGTGGGGGAGCGGACCCGTGAGGGCAACGACCTCTTCCTTGAGATGACCGAGTCGGGGGTCCTCGAGGACACCGCGCTGGTCTTCGGTCAGATGGACGAGCCGCCTGGCACCAGGCTGCGGGTCGGCCTGTCCGCGCTGACCATGGCCGAGTACTTCCGCGACGTCCAGAAGCAGGACGTGCTGCTGTTCATCGACAACATCTTCCGCTTCACCCAGGCCGGCTCCGAGGTCTCGACGCTGCTTGGCCGGATGCCGTCCGCGGTGGGTTACCAGCCGACGCTGGCCGACGAGATGGGGCAGCTGCAGGAGCGGATCACCTCGACCCGTGGTCACTCGATCACCTCCATGCAGGCCATCTACGTTCCCGCGGACGACATCACCGACCCAGCCCCGCACACCACCTTCGCGCACCTCGACGCCACCACGGTGCTCTCGCGGTCGATCACGGAGAAGGGCATCTACCCGGCCGTGGACCCGCTGGACTCCACCTCGCGGATCCTTGACCCGAAGTACATCGGCGACGAGCACTACAACGTGGCCCGCGAGGTGCAGCGGATTCTTCAGCGGTACAAGGAGCTGCAGGACATCATCGCGATCCTGGGCATCGACGAGCTGTCCGAGGAGGACAAGGTCACCGTGCAGCGGGCCAGGCGGATCGAGCGGTTCCTGTCCCACCCGATGTACGTGGCCGAGCAGTTCACCGGCCAGCCAGGCGAGTTCGTCGACCTCGACGAGACAATCTCATCCTTCAAGGCGATCACCGAGGGCAAGTTCGACCACGTGCCCGAGCAGGCCTTCTTCATGTGTGGCGGGATCGAGGACGTCGAGCGCAAGGCGAAGGAGCTCGAGCGCTCATGACGCAGTCGTGGAAGGCAACACAGTGACGGAGTCGTGCGAGGTAAGACCGTGACGCTGCGCGTGATGCTGGTCGTGCCCGAGGGCCAGGTCTGGGCGGGGAACGCCGACCGGGTTATCGCCAAGACGCTCGACGGTGACATCGGCGTCCTCACCGGGCACACCCCGGTGCTCGGCATCCTCACGGCCGGCAGCGTCGTCCGGATATTGCCCGAGAGCGGCGGCGGCTCAGACTGGATCCAGGCGGCGGTCGGCGGCGGTTTCCTTTCGGTTGCCGACGACAACGTGTCGATTCTCGCCCGTGAGGCATCGCTGGGAGCCGACGTCAACAAGTCAGCGATCCGGTCTGAGCTGGACTCGGCCGGCGGCGAACCAGGTGGCGGCGACGAGGACGAGCAGGCCGCCAGGGCGGCCCGCGTCGCTTACCTCACCGCGCAGCTGCGGGCCGCCGGGGAAGAAGGCTGATCCCGCTCAGCGGTCTCCGCCTGGCTTCCACAGCAGGTCGCCGTCGGGCCCGTTAGCGACCCGCGCCAGGATGAAGAGCAGGTCGGACAACCGGTTCAGGTACTTGACCGCGAGCGGGTTCATCGAGTCACCGTGCTCGGAAATCGCTGCCCAGCCGGTCCGCTCCGCCCTGCGGACGACGGTACGTGCGACGTGCAAGAGCGCGCCGCCCGGCGTCCCTCCTGGCAGCACGAAGCTGCGCAGCGTCGGAAGCGATTCGTTGTAGGAGTCGCAAGCCTCCTCGAGCCTGGTGAGATAGCTCTCGTCCACTCGCAGCGGCGGGTACTGGGGATCGGGCGCGATCGGGTTGCAGAGGTCTGCACCTACGTCGAACAGATCGTTCTGGATCCTGATCAGCAGGGATCTGACGTCATCTGGCAGGCCGCCGGTCGTGACCGCGACGCCGAGGGCACTGTTCGCCTCGTCGACGTCGGCGTAGGCAGCCAGGCGCAGGTCGGTCTTCGGCGTGCGGCTGAAGTCACCAAGCGTGGTTGTGCCGTCGTCTCCGGTCTTGGTGTAAATCCGGGAGAGCACGACGGGTGTGTCCTGATCCTTGGGCATGCAGCCAACCGTAGTGGTCCGGGCCGGCAGGCGAGCACAGGGGCGCATCCCTCACCGGTGGTGCGGATGTGGCGCACCAGACGGACTATTCACAAATCGAGCACAGCATGGCATCATTGCACTACGTAGAGTAATCAACATGGAGTAGTCAGCGGCGGTACGTGCGTTGCCCGTTGACCTGACCTGCGAGCGTGGCTGGCTGGACGTCACCTGCCGTTCGCTCGCCCAGGGGTCATCGCGGCAGTTTCCCGGCGGTATCGGGGGCCCGCCGGGTACTGCAGATGCACCCCTTAACGCGCTCTCGGCGGCCATGCCGGGAGCGCGTTCTGTTGCGTGGCCGAATCCGGCAATGCATGTACGAACTAGTATTGTTTGCTCTTACTCCGACTGGCCTGGGAGCGGCCGTGTACGACTACGTGATCGTTGGCGCAGGCAGCGCGGGATGCGTGCTGGCCGGACGGCTGAGCGAGAACCCGTCAGCGCGCGTCCTCCTGCTCGAGGCAGGCCCGCCGGATACCGCTGATGAGATCCGCATTCCTGCCGCGCTGAACATGCTGTTCCAGAGCAGCTACGACTGGGGATTCCGCACGGTCCCGCAGGAGAAAGCGGCCAGCCAGGAGGTGTACTGGCCGCGCGGCCGGGTGATCGGCGGCTCCTCGTCGATTAACGCCATGATCTACATTCGCGGCAACAAGCTCGACTACAACACCTGGCGTGACGAGTACGGCTGCGACGGCTGGGGCTACAACGAGATACTGCCGTACTTCATCCGAGCAGAACTAAACTCACGCGGCCCGTCCCCCTATCACGGCGCATCGGGCCCACTGTCGGTCGTCGACCAGAAGTTCAGGTCGGCCACGACCTCGGCGTTCGTCGAGTCGGCCGTCAACGCAGGGGCTCCTGCCAATGCCGATTTCAACGGCCAGACCCAGGATGGCGTCGGCTTCTACCAGGTCACACAGAAGGAGGGTAGGCGCTGGTCCGCGGCCGACGCCTATCTGCACCCGGCGGAGAACCGGCGGAACCTGACCGTGCTGACCGACGCGCTTGCTACCTCTGTGGTGATCGAGGGCGGGCGAGCCGTCGGCGTCAGGTACATCCACAGGGGCGCCGAGCACATCGCGCGCGCGGACGCGGAGGTCATCCTGTCCGGTGGCGCGGTTAACAGCCCGCAGCTCTTGATGCTGTCCGGGATCGGACCGGCCGAGCACCTGCGAGAGCACGACATCAGCGTGGTCGCGGATAGCCCGGGAGTCGGCGCGAATCTTTCCGACCATCCGATCGTGACCGCGATCTGGTCGACCCCGAAGGTCCGGGGCCTGGCCGAACTGGCCGGGCCGAAGAACCTGCTGCGGTGGCAGCTGACTCACTCAGGGCCGTTCACGACCAACATCGCGCAGGCAGGCGGATTCGCCAGGACCGATTCCAGCTTGCCAGCCCCTGACATCCAGTGGCACGCGCTGCCGGTTCCGTTCCGCAACGGCGGCCTTGCTGACCCGTCAGACCGGGGCTTTTCGGTCTTGGTGACGCTGGTCGATGTTCGCAGCCGCGGCCGGATCTGGCTGCGGAGCGCGGACCCGCGGCACAAGCCGGTGATCGACCCCGGCTACCTGACCAGCTCGGCCGATCTCGAGGCGCTCGTCAAGGCGGTCGGCATGGTCAGGCAGATTGCCGCGGTGAAGCCGCTCAGGAAGATGTGGGCGGCAGAGGAGGCTCCCGGCGAGGCAGCCCTGCGCGACTTCGTCCGCCGCGACGTGACGACCGTGTACCACCCGGTTGGCACCTGCGCGATGAGCGGCGAGACGCAGGTCGACAGGAGCAAGCTGTCGGGCGTCGTCGACACCGAGCTCAAGGTCCGCGGCGTCGAAGGCTTGCGCGTGGTCGATGCGTCGGTGATGCCCACCCTGCCGAGGGGTAATACGAACGCCCCGACGATCGCGATCGCCGAGCGCGCGGCAGACATGATCTCCGGTCGCGCGCCGCTTGCTGCTGTCGAACCGGCCGACCTCAGCCTGGCCGCAGCGCGCTAACCACCGCACGCTTTACGCCGCGTTGCCGGGGGACGCGCTACTTGTAGCGCTTGCCGTGCAGGAGCGTCACCAGGGTCATGATCGACTTCATGTCCTTGTCGGTCCTGCTGAACGAGGTGAGGTTGGCGGTCGGCTTCATCCGCTGCCTGGTGATCGACTGCGACCTGGCGAACTCCCGCAGCCCGTCGGCGCCATGGATCCGGCCGAAACCTGACTCTCCGACGCCGCCGAACGGCAGCGAAGGCACGCTCAGCACCGTGAGCGCGGAGTTAACCGACGCCATCCCGGTCCTGAGCGACCGTGCCGCCCGCAGGCCGGCCCTCCTGTTCTTTGAGAACACGCTGGCGCCGAGCCCGTAGCGGCTCGCGTTGGCGAGCCGCACGCCCTCGGCAAGGTCTGCGACGGGCGTGACGGTCATTGTCGGGCCGAAGGTCTCCTCGGTGACCGCCGCGCTGGTTTCTGGGACGTCCGCGAGGATGACCGGGCCGACGTACGGCTTGCGGATGCTGCCGAGGCCGCCGACCACGGCGCGCCCGCCGGAGGCCATCGCATCGGCGATGTGCTGCTCGATCACCTCAAGCTGGCCCGGCATCGTCATCGGGCCGTAGTCGGCCTCCCGGTCATCGCCGGGCCGTAGCTCGCTGACCCGGTCGGCCAGCTTCTCGACGAACGTGTGGTAGACGTCCTGCGCGACGTAGATCCGCTCGACGCCCACGCAGGTCTGGCCCGCGTTGGACAGGGCGGCCCAGACGGCAGCGTCAGCGGCGGAGTCCAGGTTGGCATCGGCCGCCACCAGCATCGCGTCCTTGCCGCCGCACTCGGCCACCATCGGCGTGAGGTTCTCGGCGCAGGCGGCCATCACCTTCTTGGCGGTCTTCGTCGAGCCTGTGAAGGCGATCTTGTCGACGCCGCTGCGCGCAAGGTGGCTGCCGGTCTCGCCAAAGCCGGTGACGAGCTGCAGCACGGGGAAGTCGGGGACCACTTCTGCGAAGGAGTTGACGAGCCAGCCGCCGGTCGCTGGGGTGAACTCGCTGGGCTTGTACACCACGGCATTGCCTGCTGCGAGCGCGTAGGCGATCGAGCCGATCGGCGTGAAGACCGGGTAATTCCACGGCCCGATCACGCCGACGACGCCAAGCGGATGGTATTCGACTGTCGAAGCGTGGTTGAACGCCACCAGGCCGCTGCGCATCTTGTGCCGGCCCAGCACCTTGCCCGCATGCTTGGCGGCCCAGTCGATGTGCACGATCGCAAGCATGATCTCGAGCTGGGCGTCTGCCGTCGGCTTGCCGGTCTCGGCGCGGACGACTTCGGCGAGCCGCATGATGTACCTGGTCAGGTACGACTTCCAGGCCAGTAGCTTGGTCCGCCGCTCGGCAAAGCCAAGACCTGACCACCAGGCGGCCGCCTCCCTGGCCCTGGCTACCGTCTCGTTCACCTCGTCCTCGCCGAAGACGGGGAACGTCCCGATGGGCTCGTCTGTGGCGGGGTTGAGCGAGTCAAAGGTCTTGACCAAGCCAGACTGGGCGGGCTTGCGTGTTGTCGTTACCATCGCCTCACGCACCATCCTCACAGCGGGAGATCACCAGGGGATCAAGAGGGCGGACCTGCGGGAAGTTCCCGCGTCGCTCGGTGCAAGTAAATCACTGCCTGGCCAGGCGAAGGTACCGTTGGGCAGTTGATCAGGCGGAGGCACGGTTGACCGAACCACACTGCGGCGCGACCCGGATTCCTGGCGAGGTTGAAGCGGACAGGTACTGGCTCGACCAGGCTATCGATCTGTCCAGGAAGTGCCCGGTATCCGAATTCGCGTTCTCTGTCGGCGCGATCCTGGTATCGGTGACTGGCGAGGTGCTGGCGACGGGCTACTCGCGCGAAACCGACCCGAAAGACCATGCTGAAGAGGTGGCATTGCGCCGCGCCAGCGGTACAGATCTGGCCAAGGCAACCTTGTACAGCTCGCTCGAGCCTTGCCTGGGCCGGGCGTCCCGGCCGGTGTCTTGCTCGGAGCTGATCGCCGCCTCCGGTTTGCAGCGAGTGGTGATCGCATGGCTCGAGCCGCCTAAGTTCGTGCCGCACGGCGGCGCGATGTGGCTGGCGGCCCGTGACATCGCAGTGATCCAGCTGGCCGACCTCGCCCCCGCGGCCAGGGCTGTCAACGGGCACCTGCTGCGCTGAGGTCAGGCTGGGGTCTTTTCCACCAGAAGGAGCGCCTTTTCCATGGCGTCCCAGGCTTGCGAGACGTCGGGCCGCCTGCCCAGGCCGCAAGCGGCCGCGACGTCGACCTCGCGGCCGAGATGGCTCTCGATCAGCCTGAGCAGCTCGACCTGCTTGTCGCCAGACAGGCTCTCGTGGATGCAGCCGGCCACGAAGCGAACCGAGGACGGGATGTTCAGCTCGCTCAGCGGCGCGTAAAAGGCCGGGTCGAAGGACGGCGGCTCCTCGGCGGCAGCAAACGGGACGTGCATGAATTCCAGCGGCCGGTCGGCCGGCCAAGCGGCGGCGATCTCGTTGGCGACGCGCACTGCGGGAGTGATGTCACGCATCCCGACCATCGACTTGTGGTTGAGATCCCCGAGGCACAGGTGGACGCCGAACCTGGTCCCCGCCGGCACGGCCGCGGGAAGCTGGACAGTCAGCGCCGCGACCTGCTGCGCGGTCGGTATCGCTGCCGCATCGTCAGCGCTCGCCACGGCGATCAACGCTGCCGGGGTCTCAAGCTGGAACACCGTGTCGTTACCGCCAGCTGCGGCGATCTTGTTGACCTGGCTGGCTGTAGCCTCAAATGACGGCTGGTAATAGCGCGGGTCGAAGCCCGCCTCGAAGCCGAACGCATCTACCGAGAGGTCCAGCGCACCGGGTATTCCTACCTGGAACGGCAGGTCAGGCCGTCCGTACTTCTCGCGCAGGTCGCGGAAGAGCGGGAAACTGGCGGTGAAAGCCTGCTCGTAAGGCAGGCAAGCCTCGAGGTTCGCAGCCGACAGCGTGCCGCCGTCCTTGATCCGGAACTGCGGCACGTCGTCATAGCTGGAGAAGTTGTGCTGGCCGCCTCCCGACAGCTCTACGTCGGGGTTGGCCGCGATATTGGCGATGCACGCGCCGATCCACCAGGCACGCTGCCCGGTCTCGCCGTCGCTCAGCGTCAGCAGATACGGCCCTAGCCGGCTGAGCGCCGCCTCCATTGCCTCGGTCGCGCTCGCGCCAGGAATTGACCCGACCAGATGCGCCTTCCGTCCCATCGCCCACCCCTCCCATGACCGCCCGCATAACGTCGCTAGCTGGGCGCCTACGCCGAAACCGTCAGCGCGGAACTGAAGTGTGACACACGCCGAACACGCTCATCATGTCAACGTGCGAACGGCGGCGGGTAGCGCTGGCGGCCCGCTAGGTCGGTCTGGGCGGGCTCAGCACTCTCCAGGTCGTCCCGTTCCACAGTTCAGCAATGGAGCGCCGCCCGCCGGAGACCACTACGTGCCCGACTGCCATGCACGAGGCGCCTCCGCATGACACCTGAGACAACGCCATGCCACTGCCGGCCTTGACCGGCGGAGCAGAGGTCCACGTGCTGCCGTTCCACGCCAGGAAGGTCTTGTAGAAGGCCAGGCAGTTGGTCGCGCTGCCGCAGGTCATCAGGGACGTCCAGGCGCAGTCGTTGAATCCAGCGCACAGGGTGCCGAGGTCGGGCGATATGTCTGTCCAGGTCATGGTCGACGCGTTCCAGGTGGCCGCCAGCGCGAGGCTGCCGTTGGCTAGCTCGGAAAATGCTCCGCCCGCCGCCAAGCAGAAGCTCGCCGCGCAGCCGACCGCGTTCATCTGGGCCGGGTTGCCGTTTCTCGGCGGCGGCGGGCCGCCCCATGTAGTGCCGTTCCAGAACAATGCGGAGCTGACGACAAGCGGCTCCTGGTCAAGCGTTGCCGTGCCGACGGCGATGCAGTTCTTCCCATTGCCGCAGGAGACCTGGCTCAGTCCGCACGCGCCTGGCGGGTGCCCAGCGCACAAGTTGGTCGCCTGATCCCAGAGATGCCATCGCCGGCCGTTCCATGACTCCACCACCCTCGTGCCGTCTTTGGCCGAAGCGATGAACATGCACGTAGTGCTGCTGCCGCAGCTGAGTCCGCGCATAGGCACGCCAGGCCCCTTGATCGTGTGCCAGGATCTGCCGTTCCAGATCTCAGCCTGCGTCGGCCCTCCGTTGGCAAGGCAGAAGGTACGGGTCGCGCATGACAGCGCCGCAGGTGCTCGCCCTGGCGGGCTAGGCAGCCTGCGCCACATTCCGCCCTTCCATTGCTCGGCGAACGCGCGGTGCCTGCCTGCGCTGCCGATGAAGGTGCCAGTCGCCATGCACCAGAAGGCTCTCGTACAGGAGACGCGGTCCAGAGCGTCGTTCCTGGGAGCGTGCTCCGCTGATGTCGCAGCGCGGGCAGGCACCGGCGCGAACGCCGCTGTCACCGGCCCCATCGCGATCACGACGGCAAGCACGGGCACGACGTGCCCGAGCATGACTAGCCACTTGCCGGGCGTTCGTTCAGGCATGGCCATCACCGGTCCTTCACAGGCTGCCTATTTCAGCTGGTCGTCGATGCTGGCCAGCATGCCATCGGCGCGGGCAAGACGTGGGTCGTCTGGAGCGCTCGCCAGGTTGATCCTTACCAATCCGGCGGCCGCGTGCGCCGCCGCCTGCGCCAGCAGGCCCGCTGCCAGCGCGTCGCCGCGGAGTCCAGGATTGCCGTTGGCAGCAAGCGTGGCGGCGATGGCGCACACCGGTACGGCAAGTTCGACGATCCGCAGCGGAACGTCGGCCGCAGCCGACAAGGCGGCGGCCAGTTCCGCGGCCGCATCGGCCGAGCCCGCTGGCTGGTCAGACCGTAGGCGGCGCGCCTTGAGTACGTCCGCGTATGCCCTCGGGTCCTCGTCGATGAGCAAAGCGGCACTGGCGCGTACTTGTTCGGCATCCTCGGTGAGCTCGGCGGCACGGCCGGCCGAGAGCTGAC
>DATELR010000029.1:0-9550 GCA_035276345.1 Streptosporangiaceae bacterium
GGTCATCGGCGGCGGCGCCACCCCGGGCGGCTGGCTGGCCGGGACGGCCCTGGACGGCCCGGCGCCGCCCCGGCCGGACCTGTCCAGCGGCACGGTCATGGCGCTGGTGCACACCAGCGGCACCACCGGCCGGGCCAAGGCGATCCCGCTCCGGCACGGCGCGCTGCTCACCAGCGTCGCGGCCTTCGCGATCGAGATCGGCGACCAGGTGGCCGGGTCACGGCACCTGCAGATCCTGCCGCTGTTTCACCTCGGCGGCTTCGGCCAGGCCATGCAGGCGCTGCTGACCGCGGGCACGATCTACGTCCACACCTCGTTCAGCCCGCCGGCGGTGATCGACGCGATCGAGCGGGACCGGATCGAGTTCTTCACCGCGGGACCGTCGCTGATCGACATGCTGGTCGCGGAGATCCGCAGCCGGGGTTCCCGCGGGGACACACCGGACCTGCGCAGCCTGAAGGAGATCGCCTACGGCACCGCGCCGATCACGCCGACGTCTCTGACCGCGGCGATCGACGCCTTCGGCTGCCGGCTGCGTCAGATCTACGGCAACACCGAGAGCCAGTCCATGATCAGCTTGCTCGCGCCAGAAGATCACCAGCCAGGGCATCCGCATCTGGCCAGTGCGGGCCGGGTGTCGTTCGGCTGGGAAGTCAAGATCGCCGATCCGTCCGATGCTGCGGGGACCGCGCTGCCGACGGGATCGACCGGGGAAATCCTGATCCGCGGCGAGTGCTTGTTCAGCGGCTACTGGCGCGATGCGCAGGCCACGAAGGCCGCCTTCACTGCCGACGGGTGGTACCGGACCGGCGACATCGGACGGCTCACCGATGACGGCTACCTGTACATCCTCGACCGTGCCAGGGACATGGTGATCAGCGGCGGCGAGAACATCTTCCCCGCAGAGGTCGAAGCCGTGCTCGCCAGGCACCCAGCGGTCGCCGAGGTTGCAGTGATCGGACGACCCGACCCGGTCTGGGGCGAGGCCGTGCACGCGGTGATCCGCCTGGCGGAGGGTGCGCAGGTCTCGGCCGACGACATCGCGGCCTTCTGCCGGAGCCGGCTCGCCCACTTCAAGTGCCCGAAGAGCGTGGAGTTCGGCGGCCCGCTCCCCCGGACCACGACCGGCAAGGTGCTCAAACGCGAACTGCGGACCCGCTCCCAGGCAGCCCGTGACCCCGCAGAGACGAATGGTGCCCGCCCATGACTTCGCTTGGCCTCTCCATCGCGTCGCACAGCGGGCTGCCGCCGTCGAGGATCGGCGAACTCGCGGCCGCGGCCGAGCGGGCCGGATTCCACGCAGTGTTCGTCGCCGAAGGGCATGGCGACGCGCTCTCGCTCTGCCACCCGGTCGCCTCGGCGAGCAGCCGCGTCCTGGTCGGCACCGCGATAGCCAACGCAGCGCTTCGGCCGCCCGTGCTCGCGGCGAAAACCGCCGCGCAGCTGGACCACGCTAGCCATGGACGATTTGTTCTCGGGCTCGGTACTGCCAACGCGATCATGAACGGCCGTTTCGGCATCGCGCCGTTTGCCGCGCTACCCATGATCGAGGAGTACGTCGCCGTCGTGCGAGCGGTCCTGGCGGGCGACGCCAGCGGATACGCGGGGCGTGTGTTCCGGACCGGCCCGGTGCCGCTGGACAGCCCGGTTGTGCGCGCGGACCTGCCTATCTACCTGGCCGCCCTGGGACCGCGGATGCTCACGCTGGCCGGCCGGATCGCCGACGGCGTGATCTTGAACCTGATGTCGCCGGCTCAAGCCGGGCGCGCTGCCTCGATCGTCAGGGCGGCGGCGAAGGAGGCCGGGCGAGATCCTGCCTCGGTGCCCGTGACGTGCGTAGTCCACGTGTGCCTGTCGGAGGACGCCGAAGCGGCCGCCACGGCAGCGAAGGCCGTTGTCCCTCGGTACGTGCTGCACCCGGCCGTACCACCGCTGTTCGGCGAAGGTCCCTGGCTGGACCGCACGCGGCAGCTGACGCTGGCCGGGGACCGGGCAGCCGCCGCCGAGCAGGTGCCGCAGCGTGTCGCGGACGGCTTCGTCGCGCACGGCGACGCACTGGCCTGCGCGGCGCGGATCGAGGAGTACCGGGCGGCGGGCGTGGACCTGCCCGTCCTGTTTCCGATGCCGGCCGGAGCGGCCGGCTGGAATTACGACGCCGTGATCGCGAGCTTTGCCCGAAGCCCCGAGGTCCGTGACTAGGAGAACACATGAGCAGCGAAGACACCATCATCCGTTTCTTCGCGGCCCTCGAGGCCGGGGACATCGACACAGTGCGGGCGATCTACGCACCTGACGCGCTGATCTGGCATAACGACGACCTGGTCGAGCAGCCGGTCGAAGAGAACCTGAAGGTGCTCGCCGGGCTGCACAAAGCCGTATCCGGCCTGCACTACGAGATCATCCGCCGCGCGCCGGTCGAGGATGGCGTCATCCAGCAGCACGTCCTGCGCGGCATGTTGCCGAACGGCCAGGAGGTCGCGCTGCACGCGGCCATGTACCTGCAGGTCAAGGACGGCCACGTGACGCGGATTGAGGAGTACCTTGACTCCGCGAAACGGTCATCGATCCGCGCTGCCAGGGAGGCGCTCAGCGCCCGCTGAAGATCTGCTCGGGCACGGCAGGTTCTGCGGCTGCGCGGGTCAGTCGCGACGGCGGGGCTACTTTCCGCATGGTGTAGCCTTTTGCGACAGGCTGATTACCGTAAGTGATCGCCCGGGGGGACGCTGTGACTTCACGCACCCCTTCAAGGCTGCCCGGATACCTGGGCGGCGGGCTCTCCCGGTGGTGGCTCAACCGCCCGGTGCGCGCTAAAGGGATGATCGCGATCGCGGTTCCCCTGATCGCACTTCTCGTCACCGCGGCAGCGAGCCTGGGCCTGCAGATCCGCGAGCAAGACGCGCGACAGGTTGGGCGAGCGAACTTCAACCTCATCAGCGCTGCCGACACGGTCCTCGGCCACGCGCTGGACGGCGAAACCGGAGTACGCGGCTATGCGGCAACCGACGAGACGGTGTTTCTGCGTCCCTATCGCTTGATGCAGGTGCAGATGGGGGACGCGCGGAAAGCATTCAGGACCGCGTCGATCCAGGCTGATGACGTGGCGCAGCCACAGGCCGCGAACAAGACGGCCGGACTAGTGGTCGCCCAGCTAGGGCTGATCCGTGCAGCCGTCGCTCACCGGGCTCCAAGGAGCCGAATTGTCTCGCTGCTGGCGCGTGGAAGGCAGTCGATGAATTTGCTGCGCCGGCAGATCGCGGTCACACGAAAACGCGCCACCAACACCATGCTCAGCGAGCGCGCGGCCGTGGACCGGATGGCAACCGGCATCGACATTGTCACGATCGTCGGCGTGCTGCTCGGACTTCTGGCGGGCGTCGCAGGGATCGCCCTGTTCGCCTCCGGGATTTCCCGCCGGGTGGCGGCTGCCGCTGCGAACGCGGATCGGCTGGGCGCAGGCCGGCCGATCGTCACGGCCGACCGGTCCCGCGACGAGATCGGCCGGCTCGCCGAGTCGCTCGCCAGCGCCGAGCGATTGCTGGCCAGCCGCAGCGCACAGCTAGTAACCGCGCGCGACGCGGCGCTCAAAGCCAACCAGGCCAAGAATGCCTTCCTGTCGGCCACCAGCCACGAGCTGCGGACCCCGTTGAACTCGATCCTCGGCTTCACTCAGCTCCTTGAACTTTCCGAGCTCTCCGATGAGGACCAGGAAAGCGTGCAGCGCATCCTCACGGCAGGACGGCACTTGCTTGCTTTGATCAACGAACTGATCGACGTCGCCAGGATCGAGTCTGGCGAACTCAGCGTGTCGCTCGAGCCGGTGACGGTCGGCGCGCTGCTGGCCGATGTCTGCCAGCTCATGCAGCCTCTTGCCGACGATCGAGAAATAGATCTCCGGCAGAAGTGCGGGCAACCTGGCCTGGCCGTCTACGCCGACTGGCAGCGGCTCTCGCAGATCATGGTGAACCTGATCTCGAATGCCGTGAAGTACAACCTGCACGGCGGCGCGATCACGGTCGCCTGCCGCGAAGACGAGGACGGTATGGTCGCGATCTCGGTCACCGACAACGGGCCCGGCATCTCCGGCGAGGATCTCGAGCGTATCTTCGTTCCTTTCGAGCGACTGTCGGCCGACCAGAGCGACGTCGAGGGCACCGGGATCGGCCTGCCACTCGCCCGCGCGCTCGCGCAAGTCATGCATGGCGAGCTGAGGGCCATGAGCACCGTGGGGCAGGGCTCCACGTTCACTGTGAGCCTGCGGCGGGCGCCGGACGTGGCACGCGTGCCGGGCCAGATATCGCGGTCGGCCTCGGCCGCTTCAGCCGACCGGCCCTGGGGGCTGCGCAAGCCGGCCATGACCCTGCTCTATGTCGAGGACAATCCCGCAAACGTCGAAGTCGTCGCCCGGTACCTGGCCAGCCGCGAGCACGCGCGCCTGCTGATCGCCGTCTCAGGGGCCGAGGGGCTCGCGGCCGCAGCCGAGCACAAGCCGGATCTTGTCTTGCTCGACCTCCACCTGACCGACATGACAGGGGACCAGGTCCTCGACAGGATGCTCGCCGACCCGGAGACCACTGGCATACCGGTCGCCGTGCTCTCGGCCGATGCCTCGCCTCGCGTCATCCGCCGCCTACTGAGTTCTGGTGCCTGCGCGTATCTGACCAAACCGCTCGACCTCGCCCGCCTGGGCGAGCTGCTCGATTCCTACGAGCCATCACCAGTACGAGCCGCGGGTCCACTCGGCGCCCGCGCAGTGATCTGGAAGGCGGGTTCATGACAGAGTCCCCTTCGACTAACGCATTGTGAGAGCCATGACATGTCACAGACCGTCCTGTACATCGAAGACAACGCGAGTGCCGTCCGGCTGATCGAGACGCTGCTCAAGCGCCGCCCGCACGTCGAGCTGAGGGTCGCCAGGACCGCCAGCGACGGCGTGAATGCCGCAGTTGCCCAGCCGCCGGGGCTGATCATCCTGGACAACCGGCTGCCCGACGCGCGGGGCGGCGATGTGCTCAGGATGCTGAGCCTCGAGCCGGCCGTAGAAGATGTCCCCGTGGTGATCATCAGCGGCGACTCGGACACGCAGCTGGCGATGGAAATGCTCGCCTCCGGTGCCGCCGAGTACCTGGTGAAGCCGTTCGACCTGCGCAGGTTCCTCAGCGTGATCGACCGCTACCTCCCGCCGGGAGCCAGTGCGGGCGTCGCGTAAGCCGGTCACCTGCCGAGAACGACTCCCCCATTCGGCGAGATGATCTGACCGGTGACCCAGCCGCCGTCCGGGCCAAGCAACCAGGCGATCAGCGACGCGATCTCGTCCGGCGCGCCCTCGCGGCCGACGAGTGTCTGCGCAGCCCTCCGTTGCCGCGATTCGGCGGACAGCCTGCCCGACCAGAACTCCGTGTCGGGGACGAACCCTGGCGCGACCACGTTGGCCGTACCGCCGTGCGGCCCGAGTTCGGCGGCGAGGTCGTAGACCCAGCCATGCAGGGCCGCCTTCATCGCCCCGTATGCTCCGCCGCCGCTGCCTCGCAGCGCGGCCACTGAGGAGATCAGGACGACTCGGCCGGCGTCCCGCTCGATCTGCTCGCGCAACGCTTCGGTCAGCAGAACCGCGGTCAGGACGTTGGACTCGAATGAGGCCTGCCAGTCCAGGCGGATGCCCGCCAGGCCATCGGCGCCAGGCTCCGCACCCGCGATCCCGCCGGCCGCGTTGACCACGCCGGCACAGGCCAGCCCTGCCGACGCGACCTGAGTCGCGACGCTCGTGGCTCCAGGTTCGGTGGACACGTCCGCCGCGATCACGCTGATCTGACCGCCTGCCTCTGCCGCGAGCCGATCGAGCGGCTCCTTGCGCCGGCCGACCGCCGTCACGTGGAATCCGTTCGCGACCAGCCTGTGTGCGACGGACCGGCCGATCCCAGTACCAGCGCCGCTGATGACGATGGTGCCTGCTGCGTCCATAAAGCCTCCCAAGCGACAGACGTGCCAACATCCCCGTTCGCGCCGCAGGAAACCTTAGACCGCCAGACGCCTGCGCCTCGGGTCAGCCCTGGTCGCGGCCCGATCCTGGCGTCAGGCTCACACCACGAAGGACCTCACCGGACCGGGCCGCGCGGACCAGGCTGAACGCCGCGCCCGCATCCGGCGTGGTCGCGGCCAGGCTGTCGGTGACCGCAACGAGCTTGTTGGGGTCAGCGCCCTGGTCGCCGTTGCCGCTCACTGTCGACGTGATGGCCCAGACCGTCACCGTGCCGTCCGGGTTGACCCGGCCGGTGATATTCCGCAGGCCGTCCGTCGCCGGCGCCCACGGCAGCCCGGTGGCCGGGTTATCGCTGGTCGGGTAGCCGGGCACCGTGTAAGGAACACCGAGGTTCAGTCCGGCACTGATGGTGTAGGCCCGGTTCCAGCTGGTGCCGTTGAACACCCACTTCTGCAGTCCGGCGGTCGTCTGCGCCGCCGCGGTCTGATACGTGCCGCTGGCTGTTGCGAACGTGTTGTCGCCGTTGCCCTCGTCGGCCACGTAAACGGTGTTGGCATTGGCGAACCAGATGCCGAACGGGAAGGATGTCGTCGACTTCAGTGCTGTCGGGAACCCCTTGAGCACGCACATGTTGTACGGGACGACGCCCTGTGTCTGGAGCAGGGCCGGGTCGAAGGCAATCGGCGACGTCGGCAGCGCCGCGCCGGGCACCGGCAGGCCAGTGCCGTTCGGGCAGGCCGTGCCCGTGGTGTCGATGAAGTAGACGGTGTTGACGCCGTTCTCGCCGCTGCCCTTGCTGAGGTAGACGACGTTGTTGAAAATCGTGAGCCCGCGGAAGTTGGTGTCCTTGCCAACCTTGTCGGCCTTGTCCCCGAGCTGGGTGATGCTGAAGCTGCCAACCGGCGTGGGCGCGCCTGGCTGCTGCGCGCACTCGGGGGCGAACTGCGGCGTCGCGATCTGCGCCCCGGCGCCCGTGATCACCCCGTCGGGCTGCGGGTTGCCGCCGTTGCCCGCGTTCCCTGCCAGGTAGTACAGCGGCGACGGGCCGCTGTCGTTCATGATCGCCGCGCGGCCGTTGTTGCCGCTGTAGGCGTTGGTTTCGGTGAAGTGGAACTTGCCGTTCTCACCCACCTGAGCGACCAGCCGGAAATTGGTCTCGGGAACGGGGTTCGTGGGGTCGGTCACGGCCGGAGTGTTGGAGTTCGACACGTCGATCGCATTGGGTCCTGACTGGTAGCCCATGAATGTCAGGTGGCGGCCGCTGGTGGACAGGTTCAGCGCGAGTTCTGACTTCGACGAGAAGCTCGTCGCAAGCAGATCGCCGCGACCCCCGTCACCGTCCGACCCGTCCGGCACGCGAAGGGTGTTGATCAGGTGCCCTGACGGCGTGATCTGGTCGAGGAAGACCGGCGAGGTGATCCCGAAGCTGGCGTCGGCGAGGTCGTTGTTCCAGAACCTCGGGGTACGTGCCGTCGCTGGTCGCGGTGGCGCATCCGCTTGTGCAGCCGGGCGGCAGGACGGTTGCGCCAGGCTGCAGCAGCCCAGGCGTTCCCGTGTAAACCGAGCGGCTCACCACCAGGTTGCCGCATTAAGAAACGTCCGCCGTCGTCGCCGGCCCGAGCGTATGCACCGTTAGCACCGGCTGCGACCAGTGCCGCACCGCACAGCGGTGCCAGCACCAGCGCCGCGCGTTTGCGCGAAAGCCGATTTCGCCGCGACATTCGGCGGTGCGGAAGGGTGGGAGAACTGAGCCGATCGGTTCCTGCCATGGGGTGCTGACCTCCGGTGGGCACACTGAATGCAAGCGATTGCAAGGATTCACAGTGCGCCGCCTGTAAGGCCAGCCCGGAACGGGTGCGTTAACCCGCTATGAACAATTCCGCGCCTCGCGCCTCTGGCGATCGAGATTTCGACCGCGACCCACGCCTGGATTTGGCACCTTCTAGCCGATTTACCGAGAATCATGATAAGAGGCACATCTGCTGACCCGCGGCGCTACGATTGACGCCCCGACTGCGAGGTGGATTGGCTCATGCGCTGGAGTTCAAGAAAGTTCCTCGGGTCCGCCGCCACCGTCACCATTGGCCTGTCCCTGGCAGTGCCTGCCAGAGCCGCGATGGCCACCACGGCCTCAACGACCACGACCGTTCAGTCGAGTGTGCCGTCGAGCACCTATGACTCGCCGGTTACGTTCTCAGCCCAGGTGACCGCGCCTGCCGGAACGCCGACAGGCTCAGTGATGTTCACTGACATCAGCAATGGCAGCATCCTCGCGACGAAGAAGGTACTGAGCAACGGCGTTGCCTCATTCACCACCGCGGCACTGGCGCCTGGAGCCAGACGCGTGCAGGCGCATTACAGCGGCGACGCGAGCTTCAGCCCCAGTTTCTCGGCGCCCATGGACATTCCGGTAGCCAACGGTGCATCAAGCTCTCTCGCATACCAGGTAGATGCTCGTCATGACGGCAACCAGTCCGTCGGCAAGTTGACGCCCGCTTCGCTCACCAAAAAGTGGAGCGTGACTCTCGGTGACAGAAACATACAGGGCACAGGAAACGTCTCCTATCCAGTCATAGCAGCCGGCCGCGTCTTTGTGACCGTCCCCAATATCGTCAGCACGGGCTCGACGTTGTACGCGCTCAAGGCGCGGACAGGTGAGGTGGACTGGTCAGCAGGCCTGGGTAACCACAGCACGGTGGTTTACGATGGCCGCCGCCTCTTCGCACTTGACGGCGCCGGCGTTTTGACCTCGTTCGTTGCCAGCACCGGGCATCAGCTCTGGTCAAAACTAATGCCCTCCCAGTACATCTTCAATGCCCAGCCGACTGCCTACGATGGCGTTGTCTACGTCTCAGGGGCAGGTTCGGGCGGCACGATGTTTGCTGTCGGTGAGCTCGACGGCGCCGTCAGATGGACCGCATCAACGGTGACCGGCGACATAAGCTCTCCGGCTGTCGATTACACCGGTGCGTATGTCTCATATGATTGTCATAACGACTACCGGATCAACCTGCGCGGTCAGCAGATGTGGCACAGCTCGGGATCTTGTGTAGGCGGGATCGGCAGCACCGCCGCGCTGCACGGAAATTCTGTCTATGCACGCGGTGGCGGCGCTGTCCTTGAAACGGGGCTCATTCTCTCGAAGTCATCCGGCACATCGACGGGTTCGTTCTTGTCCGATACGGTTCCTGCCTTCGACAAGTCCAATATGTACACGCTCCAGAGCCGGAACCTCGTGGCCGTGGACCCGTCTGGCAGCCCCAACCGCTGGACATTCACGAACGGGAGCATAGTGACGCCCCCTATTGCCAACGCGGGAGTCGTATACGTCGAGAGCCTCACCGGAACCGTCTATGGGATCTCAGCGCAGACGGGCCGCCAAGTGTGGACTGGTAATGCCGGCGCAACCAGTTCGGGTGCTGGGTTGGCGATCGGTGGCGGGCTGCTGGTCGTTCCGGCAGGCGAGAACCTGACGGCGTTCGGATAGCGATCGACCGAGCCCGATGAGCCGCAAGGCGCTCGCTAGTTAGCTCGGCGACGCCAGCGCACGGACCCCGGCGATGAACAGGTCCA
>DATELR010000030.1:0-2912 GCA_035276345.1 Streptosporangiaceae bacterium
GGATCCGTACCGCACCGACGATCTGATCTTCCGCGCTGGCGAGCGCTATCTGTCCGCCGACGATCAGGCCGGCCATCTGCGCGGGCGTGGTGCGCTCCGTGCCATCCACCCAGAGTCCTGCCTCCGCGTCCGCGTACACCCGGTTGACCAGGCCCGCGAGCTCGCGGGCCAGTGCCGCGTCCTGTTCAGCGGCCGCCAAGGCGATCTGGATGTCGATCATGAACTGGCACCTTTCCTGACAGTTTGCTGGTGCGGCCATCGTCGCCAGGCACAGGGTATTTACAACTAGAATTCGCGAGGTGTCCGTGCTTGTGCAGCGGGCTAAGCCCCCAGACCCTGCCCACTGAGAGGTGCTCGGATGCCTGGCCTGCAGTCGGATGCGGCGGCTCCTGAACGCCCGGACACTGCGGGCGCGGACGACAATCGACCAGCTCGCCGCGGATGGCTTGACTGGCTCGTCATCGTTTTGCCCGTCCTGGTGGAACTCGTCGTCGGCGGATACCGGATCACCGGACCCTCGTTCTGGCGGGACGAGGGTTACACAATTACCGGCTCGCACCGGCCGGTCGGAGCGATCATCGCCCTCGTGCAGCACGAAGACGCCTTCCACGGCCTCTACCTGCTGATAATGCACCCGATCATTGCGGCCTTCGGCCAATCGGAGATGGCACTGCGGGTGCCGTCGCTGATCGCGATGTCGCTGGCCGCCGGGCTGACTGCTGCGCTTGCTATGCGCCTTGCGCGGGGGATCGGACTGTCCGCCGCGCCTGCAATCGGCCTGATCGCAGGGCTGCAGCTGGTCGCGCTCCCGGTGACGACGAGGTACGCGCAGGAGGGCAGGCCCTACGCCATCGTCATGCTCTTCGCGGTCTTCACGACCTACATGCTGGTGGTGGCCACGGCTCGCGGGAACTGGCGCTGGTGGGCGCTCTACGGCGCTGGCCTGCTGCTGACCTGCTTTTTCGATCTGGCCGCCGTGCTGCTGGCAGCAGCGCACGGCATCAGCTTGCTGCTCGCGATGCGCAGTAAGCGCCGCGACGACGCCTCTGCTGTTCCGCGCGCCATGCTGAGGCGATGGCTTGCGGCGTGCGCGGCCGTCGCGATCCTGATCAGCCCGATAGCCGTTCTGAGCCAGCGCGAGTCCGCGCAGCTGGACTGGGTTCAGCCGCCGACCCTGGACGGGCTCCTCGGCCTGCTGCGGGACCTGGCGGGCACGTCAGTTCTGATCGCGGCGGCGGCGGTGCTCGCAATACTGGGCGTCTTCGCTGGCCGCATCCGGCGGGGCAGAGGCCTGACGCTCTCTGTCGTTTGCCTGCCGTGGTTCGTTGTGCCACCAGCGGTGCTGATGACCGTTTCGCTCGTGCATCCGCTGTACGTGGACCGCTACATCCTGTTCTGCACGCCGGGGCTCGTGATCCTGGAAGCAGCCGGGCTGGTCTCGCTCGTCAGTCTGGTGCGCCGCCTCATTAACCGCCGCTGGTCCTCCCGGCGGGCGACCGTGCTGTCGTTCGTTCCGTCTGCGGCGATCGCGGCGCTGATCGTGGTACTGGTAGTCGGCCCGCAGGCCTGGATCAGGCTGCCGCAAAGCCGGGCCGACGACATTCGCACGATCGCGAGCGTCCTCGCGCATCACGAGCGGCCCGGTGACGCGATCCTGTATCTGCCGCGCAAGGCCGCTGTGATCGGCACGGCATACCGCGATGGATTCGACAAGCTCCCTGATATCGGCCTGCAAACCGGTCCGGTCCGGTCCGCAACGCTGCTCGGCACGCCCGCCGCACCCGACGTGGTGGCCTCCAGATTGCACGCCGTGCGCCGGGTCTGGGTCGTGGAGTGGGTTCACCCTCTCGCGCCCGACAGCGTGCCGCCGCCCGACCTGGTCAGGCTGCTGACTCGGACGCGCATGGACGGCAGCTGGCTCATCCACTCGATCTTGCTCGTCTTGTATGTGGTGCCGTCGCACTGACGACCGCGCTCGCGGGCCCGAAACGTAAATGGCTCGGAAATCAACTGTTGTGTCTTCCTGAACATAACCCTATAAATGGTCTTATCAGCTAATGGGCTCGTTCGGCCGCAACTGCCTGTGTATCAAATCTCTTGCTCGTCACTCTGCTTAGGTGTAAACCCCCTCTTAGAGGAATCATGGGGGCGCAGGTGGCGGATATGCTATTCCGCTTGGATATCGTCGAAATAGGCGATCAATGGGTTGTCACCTGCATGTCTTCGCAAGGGAAGGCAGTAGCCAGGATCCCCGCTCCCTTCAAGCCTGAGGTGCTGCAGAGGGCGCTCACCGATATCGAACGGGCACTCATCAGGTCCTACAGCCCGGTGACGACCAGGCGGGCCGCGCCAGTAGATCAATACGTCCGCGAGTTCGGGGAGACGCTGTCAGACGCCGTCCTCACCGGCGACGTGCGCCGCTTGTTCGACCGATGCCGGCAGGAGGCACGCGAGCACAACACGCCGATGCGGATACTCCTGGATCCAGATGGTCCGCAGGTGTCGGCCATCCCGTGGGAGTTCATTGTGGACCCGCACGCGCGTGACGACTACCTGGCGCTGCGGGTATCGATGGCACGCGCACCGCATCTGATCGGGTCCGCTCCCTCCTCGCGGGTCAAGCTCCCGCTACGGGTCCTCGGAGTGAGCGCCCAGCCGCTGGACCTGCCAGAACTCGACATGCAGCGCGAACGGCATGACATTTCGGGGGCATTCAAGCGCCGCCTGAATCCTGGTGACGTCTACCTTGAATGGCTTTCCCACGATCGCTGGACCGACCTCGCCGAAGCCATCAGGTCGCATCCCTGGCATGTCCTGCACATCATGAGCCACGGAGGCTTCGACTCCGAGACGGGCTCCGGCTACGTGCAGCTGTCAGGAGACGACGGCTCGGCGCGGCCGATCTCCGCGGT
>DATELR010000031.1:0-15191 GCA_035276345.1 Streptosporangiaceae bacterium
CCTGGGCGCCGCCCAGCGCGGCATCGTTGAGCGGTCCGGCATCGATCCCGCGCTGATCGAACAGCTCGCTGGCGGCTGCGTCACGCAGGCCGGCGAGCAGTCCGGCAACGTCACCCGTACCGCCTGGCTGCATGCCGAACTGCCGCAGCAGACCGGGTGCCTGACGCTCGACGCGCAGTGCGGCTCGGCGCAGCAGGCCGTGCACGTCATCGCCGGCTTGATCGCGGCTGGTGCCATTGACGTCGGCTTGGCTTGCGGCGTCGAAGCGATGAGCCGAGTGCCGCTCGGAACAGCCGCGATGGCTGGCGGTACAACGCCGCGGCCGGCCAGCTGGACGATCGACATGCCGAACCAGTTCGAGGCCGCGGAGCGGATCGCGCAGCGCCGCGGCCTGGCCAGAGCGGACCTGGACGCGTTCGGCCTGCGGTCACAGCAGAACGCGGCCAGCGCCTGGGCCGCCGGTCACTTCGACCGCGAGGTGATCCCGGTCAAGGCGCCGGTGCTGGACGCCGACCGGCAGCCGACCGGCGAGACTGCGACGGTCGATCGTGATCAGGGCCTTCGCGCGACAACGGCCGAGGGGCTTGCCGGGCTCAAGCCTGTGCTCGAAGGTGGGCTGCACACGGCTGGCACATCGTCGCAGATCTCCGACGGCGCGGCGGCCGTCCTGCTGGCGGACGAGAGGCGGGCTGGCCAGCTCGGGCTCCGGCCGAGGGCCAGGATCCTGGCACAGTGCCTGATCGGAGATGAGCCGTACTACCACCTCGACGGCCCGATCGCGGCTACCGAGCGGGTGCTGCGTCGCAGCGGCATGTCCATCGCTGACATTGACATCTTCGAGGTGAACGAGGCCTTCGCATCGGTCGTGCTCTCCTGGATGAGCGTGCACCAGCCTGATCAGGACCGGGTCAACGTCAACGGCGGGGCGATCGCCCTCGGCCATCCGGTGGGCAGCACGGGGTCGCGCCTGCTCACCACCGCGCTGCACGAACTCGAGCGTCGCGATGCGAGCACGGCGCTGGTGTCGATGTGCGCGGGCGGCGCGATGGCGACCGCCACCATCATCGAGCGGATCTAGCGGCAGCCGGGCGTCAGTCGTCCTCGATGGTGATCCCGAGGGCGGCTGCCAGGATGAAAGCGAGCGCGACCGCGTCGGAGCTCGTCACGATCGCGCCGCGCATGCTGGTCACGCCGCCTATCCCGGTCAGGTCGCAGCGGCTCAGCCTCGCTCCTGCCATCTGCGCGCCAGTGAACTGAGCGCCGGTCAGGTTGCAGCCCACGAACTGGGCTCCGCGCAGGTCAGCCTCGGTAAAGTCGGCCTGCTCCAGCCGGCAATCGGTGAACACCGTGTCATCGATCTTGCTGGAGCGGAACGAGGACAGGTCCACGCGGCAGCCGGCGAAGGTCACATCGCGAAGATCGTCGTCAATCAAGGACAGCCCTGTCATGCGGCATGACGACAGCGCGACCCTGGTGAACGAGGAGTCGAGGGCGCCAAGATTGGCGAGATCACAGCGTTCGAACGCCACGTCCCTGATCAGGGCGCGCTTGAGCTTCGCCTGACTCAGGTTCACATTGCTGAACTTGCATGCCTCGATTTCTGCGCCTGCGGCCTCACGCTGAGACAGGTCGAGGTCGGAGAAGGCAAGCAACTCGTAGATTCCGCCGTCATCCAGATCGTGCTCAGGCAATGCTGCGGACGAGAACTCGGCAGGAAGATCCGGCGGCGACGGCTCGCGCGGACCCTTCTTGCCCCGTCGATCGGTCCGGCCGGCCACCAGGTCATGGTACCGAGTAGGTGCAGCCATCCGCGGCAGCCGCGTTCCGACGGCGCTGCCTGACCTGAGCTCGACTAGCTGGTCTTGCGGCCTACGCCGGCGTGGATCCAAGCGAGTTCGGGATGGTCAGGTTGCTTGCCGTCCGGCCGCCACAGCGGTAGGTAGACCAGGCCGGGCTTTACGAGGTCGAACCCGTCAAAGAACCTCATGATCTCTGCCCTTGTCCTGATGTGCGCCGACGCCGTGGCCTTGTTGTAGAGGTCGCGGCTCTGGGCGGCAGCGCCCGGCGCCGCCTCGTCGATGGCATGTGAGATCGCCAGGTAACTGCCGGACGCCAGTACGCTGGCGAACTTGCCGCATACACCCACAGGGTCGTCGCGGTCCGGAACGAACTGCAGCACGGTCAGCATCAACAGGCCGACTGGCTCGCTGAAATCGATCAGGCTTGCCACGAGGGGATGATCGATGACGGACCACGGATCCCTGATGTCTGCCTCAATTACTGCAGCATTCGCGTTGTCCCCCAGGATGTGCTTGCTGTGCGCGACGGCGACAGGATCGTTGTCGACATAGACGACCCGGGCTTCGGGGTTGCCGTTCAGAGCGATCTCGTGCACGTTCTCCTGAGTCGGAATGCCGGATCCCAGGTCAATGAATTGGCGGATGCCCGCGCACAGGAGGTGCCGGACGGCGCGGCCGAGGAAGGCGCGGTTCTCGGCCGCGATGTACCTCGCGTTCGGCTCTACCAACAGAAGTTCGCGGGCTAGTTCCCGATCCGCAGCGAAGTTGTGGGTGCCGCCAAGGAAGTAATCGTAAAGGCGGGCTACGCTAGGCCGTTCTCTGTCGACTTCGTCGGGAAACTCCGGGTTCGACATCAGCGGTCGCCAGCCATATCGGCCGGCGCGAGGTCAGGTGGATCACTCGCCGCCCTGGCTCGCCGGTACTCGTCAAGCTTCTCGTCGAGCTCCCGTACGGCTGGCGTGTCGCCGACAACACGCAACTGCCGACGCAGCAGGTCAACACGGCGCGAGATGCGATGCGAGCTGTTCAGCGTGGTCAGCCTCGCGGAATCGGCGAGCGCGACGCAGGCCTCATCGTAATCACGCTGCTTGATCAGCGCTTCTGCGCGGAACGCCAGTGTGAGGGCGCTGTTATGCAAGTTGAGCGGAGCTACCAGGCCGAGCGACCGGCTTGCCGCGTCGCATGCGTCGACAGGCATGTTCAGCCTGATCGCACATTCGCACTCGGTGCCCCAGTAGAAGGAGCGGTCGTAGAAGTACCACCACGGAGAACGTGGCGTGTCGTCGGCTATCAGGCCCAGCGCTTCCCGCTCCTTGTCGAGTGCGCCTCGGCACCGGCCGACCCGGCCCGCCACGGCGTATGCACGGGCCAGCACATCGGCCGCGTATGCCAGCGCATAAGGGCTGCCGCTGGCCCTCGCAGCCTGGAGCGCTGCCTGGGCGTGGTCGACGGCTTGCCGCGGCCGGTGTCGCACGGCAGCCAGCTGGCTGGCCGCCGAAAGCGTGTACGCGACAAGGTCGTAGTTGCCGGCCCGGTAGCCAGCCGCGCGGGCGTCGTCGTAGTAGTACCTGGCCGCCTTATGGTCGCCAAGATTGAACATCAGCCAGCCGATCAGCTGCGTCAGGTCGCCGTAGGTGGTCAGCGCCTGGCTGGTGACGATCTCTGGCATGTTCCTCGCCAGCGCCGCCATGGCCGACCGCAATGCCATCGCAGGCTGCAGTGTGATCCGCGGACCGACCGCTCCGCCGAGTCGCCGCAGCCCGGCGACGACCTCGCCGGTGAAGTTCACGATTGATGCGTCGGTCTGGCCTCGCCATGGCCGGGCCGCGCCTGTGACCCGAGGGACCTCGAGCACCGGCGCCGCAGCGACGACAGCCAGGGCACTGCTGGCTTCGAGCAGCAGATTCCGGCGCCGTAGCCGCCTGGCTGATTCATCGGAATCGGTGCCTTTCCCGGCAGGTTCGGTGGCCTCGGCCTGCCTGATGACCTCCAAAGCCGCCTGCAGCGTTGATGCGGAGATCGCGGGCATCTCGCCGAAAGCCTGCGCGAACCCGGCGGGTTCAGGCGTCGAGCCGGGTGCTTCTGCTTGAGAGGGCGCGACCGAGCCGGGTTCGGCCGGCCCGGCGCCCTGATGCTCACCTGCCCTGGGGCCAGGCGATCCTGGTTCTGCGACAGGCGCCCCGGCGTCGGCGGATTCGCCGTTGCTGGCTGCGACATCTCGCGCCGGTGGCGCCGTACCGGCAGCCGGCTTTGCCCCGTAGTCCCGGCAATCAGTCAGCAGGTCGGTGACCTTGCACTCATACAGCCTGGCGAGCCGGTCGAGGGTGTCAAGCGACGGCGAGTGACCAGTCCGGCCGGGCCATTGCTCCCAGTACGAGAAGTTCTTGAACGTCTTAGGATCTTCCGGCCATAGCGCTGTCCAGCGCTCGGCCGCTTGCGGCTGACTCCAGCCATGAGCCTGGCGGAGTGCCACCCTAGGATTAACGCGGTATGCCGCCTGGAAAGCGACGCCGATTTCCGCCCAGCTCCTGCCCTGCTCGCGCATCCGGGCGGCCTGAATCGCTTGTGCCTGACGTATGCTGCGCGGTTTGCCTTTCACGCTGGCATCCTTCGCGGCCTTCGTCGCGCCACTGGCTGTCGTTTCCGTTCTGATTAGTAGGTAGCCCGCACCATTGGCCAGAAGCCCATTATGCGACCGTTCCTCCCAATGGAACAGGGAGGAACTGATCACGGTCACCAACTTGCTATGAACTGGGCCAACTTTGTTCCTGGTAGTACGCCGGCCGGCGGGATGGACTGGCGGCACTGACATCGGACTGGACGTGACCGGTAATGGACGGTTCGCTGGGGAGCGGAAGCGTCGCATCGCAGGTTATGCCGGTGTTTCACCGCGCCCGCCTGGAGCTCGCGATCGCTCCGTCGACGGTCCGCCTCGCACGGCACTGGACGGCGCGCCAGCTTGCCAGGCCCGGCAGCGACTTCGGTCATGGATCACTGGATCCTGCCACCGTTGACGCGGCAGTGCTGGCCACCTCCGAGCTGGTCACGAACGCCGTCAGGGCGGTCAGCCAGGAGAACGCGGCAGACATCTTCCTGCCAGGGCCGCTTGTTACCTTCAGCGACTCGGCGACGCTCATGGCGCTGCCAGGACGTCCAGATCCGGCCCAGCCCGTCATGCTGGCGGGCCCGGCCCTCGCGCCGGCGCATCCCAGCGTGTCCCTTGTCGTGTCGCGGTTCGCGACCGTCGTGCGGATCGAGGTGCACGACAGTTCGCCGCTGCCGTTGCCGTCGTGGCCGCCTGATCACGACCCCGATGCCGATGACGAGTCCGGCCGCGGGCTCACCGTGGTAGCCGCCCTCGCGGAACGCTGGGGCTGGCGGCCGGAACCTTTCGGCAAGGTGGTGTGGTGCGAGCTGGCCATCACGCCTGGTCATGCCGAACCTGATCGCGGAAGGTGAGGGAAGATGGCTGTTCAGTGGCGCGCAGCTCGCCAGCTTCCAAGCCGTCGGCCACGACGCGAGCGGTACCGGCGCTGGCGGCGAGCACGCAAAGCGCGCCGCGCTCGCCAGGCCAGTTTTCAGCGATGACGGGCTCGTCGTTATGGATGCTGGCTGCTCACCGAAATCACTTCTCCGGTCAAATACGAGGCATAATCGCTGGCCAGGAAGACCATCACATTAGCCACTTCCCAGGGTTCTGCCGACCGGCCGAACGCCTCTTTGGTGACTAGCTCGTCCAGCACCTCTTGCGCCATCACCTTGGCGAGAAAAGGATGCATTGCCAGGCTTGGCGCCACCGCGTTAACCCTGATCCCGTGCTCGGCGACATCCAATGCGGCGCACCTCGTCAGCGCCATGACGCCGGCCTTAGCCGCGGCATAGTGCGCCTGGCCCGGCTGCGCGCGCCAGCCGAGCACCGAAGCATTGTTGACAACGGCGCCCCCGCGGCCCTGGGCCACCAGCTGGCGGATGGCAGCCCTGGTGCAGCGGAACGTCCCGTTCAGCGTGACGTCGAGGACCCGTGACCATTGCTCGTCCGTCATCTCAAGCAACGAGACAGTGCCGCCCAGCCCCGCGTTGTTGATCATGATGTCGATACTGCCGAACCGGCCGACCGCGCCGTTGATGAGCGCCTGCACCTGTTCCTCGCTGGTGACATCGCACGGCGATGACCACACCCGGTCGGCGCCGTATTGCGCGGCCAGCTGCCTGTGGCTGTCGGCAAGCCGGCCGGCATGCGCGTCGCTGATCGCCAGGCTCGCGCCCTCGTCAAGGCAACGGAGCGCGGCCGCGCCGCCGATCCCGGTACCAGCTGCCGCCGTGAGCACGACGACCTTTCCCGCCAGCAGGTCGCGTCCAGGCGGGATGCGGGGCTCGCTGACCTGCACCGGCACCTCCCGCAGTACCTTGCCACGGCGCCCGCGGCGCGCTCAGCCTAACAAGGCCGTCATGGCCAGCCGCGGAAGATTGCCCTGGTATGAGCGCTCCGCTCGCAGTTAGGCTCCCTACCAAACACCGGGAAGGGAGTCGGTTGGACGGCGCGATCGCGATCCAGACCATCCCGGCGGCCGTGCGAGCAGCGGCCGAGACTTTTGGCGACGTCATCGCCATCGCCGAACCGGGCGGTCCCGCGCTCAGCTACAGCGAACTGCATGAGCGCGTGCGCGAATCAGCGGCAGCGCTGATCGCGGCAGGCGTCGAGGCGGGCGACCGGGTCGCCATCTGGTCGCCGAACACGCACCACTGGGTGATCGCCGGGCTTGGCGCCCTGTACGCCGGCGCCACCCTGGTTCCGGTGAACACCCGCTTCACGGGGCCTGAGGCCCTCGATGTAATGACGAGGAGTCAGGCGAGCGTTCTGTTCGTAGCCGGGCCGTTCCTCGGCGCCGACCGGCATCTCCTGCTCGCGCGCGCCGCCGCTGAGCGTGGCAGCGGCCTGCCGCGCATGGTCGTTCAGATTCCGGTTGAGCTGGAGCTCCAGACGCCATCGGAGAACCAGTCCGCAGCCTCAGTCACCTGGGCGGAGTTCCTCGCCAGAGGCGACGCGGTGACCAAGGTTGCCGCCGATGAACGCGCCGATGCGGTGGCAGCTGACGACGTCAGTGACATCTTGTTCACGTCGGGAACGACCGGGCGGAGCAAAGGCGCGATGTCTGCCCACCGCCAGGCCATCGGCGTAGCCAGAGCCTGGGCCGATTGCGCGCAGCTGACGAGCGCCGACCGGTACCTGATCGTCAACCCGTTCTTCCACAGCTTCGGGTACAAAGCGGGGATCCTCGCTTGCCTGCTGACGGGCGCAACCATCGTTCCCCAGCTGGTGTTCGATGCTGGCCAGGCCATGCAGCTGATTGAGGACGAGCGGATCACCGTGTTCCCCGGCGCCCCGACCATTTACACCTCGATCCTCGACCATCGGGACCGTGCCTCCTGGGACCTGTCGAGCCTGCGGCTTGCCGTCACGGGCGCAGCGGTCGTGCCAGTCGCGCTGGTAGAGCGAATGCGGGCCGAGCTGAGCTTCGACGAAGTGCTGACCGCCTACGGGCTGACCGAGGCCGTGGTCGTCACGATGTGCCGGCCTGGCGACGATCCGCATACCGTCGCGACCACCTCGGGCAAGGCCACCGCCGCCTTCGAGATCAAAATCGCGGGCGACGGCAGCGAACCGGGCGAGATCTTGCTCCGCGGGCCCAACGTGATGCTCGGCTATCTCGACGACCCTGCGGCGACGGCTGAGGCGATCGACGCCGGCGGCTGGCTGCGCACCGGCGATGTCGGCATGCTCGATGAACGCGGCTACCTGACGATCACCGATCGGCTGAAGGACATGTACATCTGCGGCGGATTTAACGTCTATCCCGCCGAGGTCGAGCAGGTGCTGGCCTGGCATCCAGGCGTCTCCGAAGCCGCGGTGATCGGGATAGCCGACGGCCGGCTGGGCGAGGTCGGAAAGGCGTTCGTGGTCCGGCGACCCGCCGAAGATCCGACATCGGCCGAGCTGATCGAGTTCTGCCGGACTGCGCTTGCGAATTACAAGGTCCCCCGCGAGATCGAGTTCCGCGCCGACCTCCCACGCAACCCGGCAGGGAAGCCGCTCAAGCGGCTGCTGCGGTTACCAGGAAGAAACAAGGAGCACAGATGACTGCGCACGAGACTGCCGCCAGGCTGGCCGAAGAGAACGGCGAGCCGGTCGTTCGCTACGAAACACGTGGTCAGACCGCGGTCATCACGCTGAACCGGCCGAGATACCGCAACGCCCAGAACTCGGTGATGACCTACGCCCTCGATGCGGCCTTCGAGCGCGCGGTTGACGACAACAACGTGCACGTCGTAGTGCTCGCCGGCGAAGGCGATCACTTCAGCGCCGGCCACGACATCGGCACCCCCGGCCGTGACGTGCACGTGCCGTATGACCGTAAGGCCGTGATCTGGTGGGACCACACCGACAAGGCGGGCGCCGACGCCAGGTACGCCAGGGAGATGGAGGTCTACCTCAGCATGTGCCGGCGCTGGCGGGAGATACCCAAGCCATCGATCGCGATGGTGCAAGGCGCCTGCATCGCTGGCGGGCTGATGCTGGCCTGGGTCTGCGACCTGATCGTCGCGTCAGAAGACGCGTTCTTCGCTGACCCGGTGGTCCGGATGGGCATTCCCGGCGTCGAGTACTTCGCCCATCCGTGGGTGCTCGGGCCCAGGTTCGCGAAGGAAGCGCTGTTTACCGGGGACCGGTTCAGCGCGCAGCGTGCTTACGAACTCGGCATGGTCAACCGCGTGGTGCCGCGCTCTGACCTGGCCGAGACGACATTCGCGCTGGCGGAACGGATCGCCGCGATGCCGCCGTTCGGCCTGTCGCTCGTCAAGCGCGCAGTGAATCAATGCGAGGACCTGATGGGCATGCGGCCAGGGATGGACTCGACTTTCGGCCTTCATCATGTCGCACACGCGCACAACGCGGAGACCGGCGCCGACGCCCTGGCGGGCATGGACGCCAGGTCAATGAAATCGGCGGCCGAGGCGGTGCGCGATCACATCCAGTCGGCGTGACGCGGCCAGGCCAGCAAGGTCTCGACAACTTCTGGCGGACCACCCGACTCCGCCGATGTCGCGAACCGGCCACGGTAGAACAGCAGCGGCCGCTGGCTGCCGCACTCCCCCAGCTCGCGCACCCGGCCGATGACCACGCTGTGATCGCCACCAGGGTAGACGGCTTCGATCTCACATCCTGCCCAGGTCAAGACACCGTCGATGACGGGCGACCCGGCTCCGTCTGGCATCCACTTGACGCCGTCGAACTTACGCCGCCCGCTCCGGCCGAACCTCATCGCCACGTCGTGCTGGTCCTCTGTGAGCACGTTGACCGCGAACATCTTGCCTTTCGCGATCCGCGGCCAGGTATTTGAGGTCAGTGCGGCGCAGAACACGACCAGCGGCGGATCAAGCGACAATGCCGCGAACGCCTGGCAGGCGAAACCGACCGGCTCGCCGTCATCCATGCCGGTGACGACCGTGACGCCGGTGCAGAAATGGCCGAGAACCTGCCGGAACTTCTGCGGCGCCGGATCGTAGCTGACTGGAACCATGTCCGACGGTGTCCGGGCGTCATCGGCCGGACTTGCGTCTCCCACAGTCACCGCAAGCGCCTCTCGCCTGGAGTTCATTCC
The DNA here is from genome assembly GCA_035276345.1 of Streptosporangiaceae bacterium. GTDB lineage: Bacteria > Actinomycetota > Actinomycetes > Streptosporangiales > Streptosporangiaceae > Chersky-822. The sequence goes on from DATELR010000031.1 coordinate 9,458, forward strand.
CGGCAGCCTCGCCTGGATGCTTGACGGCGCCGACGAATCAACCCTAATGCGCTCCACCGGACGCGAAGACGTGGCCCCAGAGGCTCACGGCCGTGGTCTGCCTGCTCACCCACGTCGCGTCGTCGACCAGCAGCCCGTCGGTGCCGTACTCGATGTCGAAGCCGCCGGGCGTTTGCACGTAGAACGAGACCATGTGGTCGTTGGCGTGCCTGCCGAGCGAGGCACTGATGGTCCCGCCGCGCCTGGCACACCTGTCCATCGCGCGCCCGACGTCATCAAGGCTCGCGACCTCGATCATCAGGTGGATGATGCCGGCGGGGCTGGTCATCGGCGCCAGGGCCAGGCTGTGGTGCCGCGGGTTGCAGCCGAGGAAGCGCATCATGGCCGGCGGCCCGCCGGCCGGCCCGCCGAACAGTTCAGCAGGAAGCCCCATCGAATCGCGCAGCCGGAACCCCAGTACCTCGGTGTAGAAGGCCATCGCGGCGACGTCATCGACGGCAGGGATAACCACGTGGCCCATCCCCATCTCGCCGGTGACGAACCGATTGCCGTACGGGCTGAACATCGGCCGGTTGTCCAGTGATGCACCCCAGAACGCCTCAAGCGCGTGCCCCGACGGGTCCTCGAACCGCAGCAGCCCGGCAACGCGGCGCGCCGCCAGCTCCTCTGGCGTGCCCGGCTTGACTGGTACCCCTGCGCGCTCGAGCGCCGCGCCGATGGCGGCGAGATCCGCCTCGTCAGCGACCTCCCAGCCCGATGCTGCCAGCCGGTTGGTGTCCCCTGGCACGATAACCAGGCGCGCAGGGAAATCATCCATCCTCAGGTAGACCGCGCCTGGCTCAGGCCCGCGGCCTTCCACCATGCCGAGCAGCCTGGTGCCGAACTCCCGCCACGCGTCAGTATCGGTGGCCTCGATCCGCAGGTAGCCCAGCGACCGGATCCCGCTCATCTGCTCGCCGCCTTCCTTCCTGCGCCGAGGAAATCCAGAACCAGCCGGTTGAACTGGTCGAACTTCTCCAGCTGCGCCCAGTGGCCGCAGCCGCTGAAGACATGGAGCTGCGCCCTGCGGATCTGCTTGAGCGGTACGAGCGCGCCGTCCAGCGGATTCACCCGGTCCTCACGACCCCAGATCAGCAGCACCTCGTTGCGCAGCCGGTGCACATCACGCCAGAGCATGCCGTCCTCGGCGGTGGCCGGGTCATAGAACGACATCCCGAGCGAGACCATGGCGGCGAGCGCTTCAGGCGTGCTCGCTGCCGCGAATCGCTCCTCGACCAGCTCGTCGGTAATCAGCTTCTGGTTGAAGACCAGCGTGCGCAAGAACGCGGCCATCTTCTCCTTGCTGGGCCCCGGCGGCGCCCCGAACGCGGCGAGCCGGCTGACGCCCTCGGTCGGGTCGGGCGAGAACACGTTCAGGCTGAGCCCGCCTGGCCCCATCAGCACGAGCCGGCCGGCCCGGTCCGGGTAGTTCAGCGCGAACCGTACGGCGGCGCCGCCGCCAAGTGAGTTGCCGACCAGGTGCACCTTCTCGATCTGCAGCGTGTCGAGGAGGCTAGCCAGCGCGCGGGCGGCGAAGGTGAAGTAGTTGCCTTCGACCGGCGGTGCCGCCGATTTGCCGAATCCGGGCATGTCGGGCATGAGCACCCTGTGATGCTCGGCGAAAACGGGCAGGTTGCGGCCGAAGTTCGACCAGGCCGATGCGCCTGGCCCGCCGCCGTGCAGCATGACGACCGGCACGTCTTCCGGACGGTCGTCGTCTGGACCCAGGCTGTTCCACAAGGGCGGGGCCGCCACGTGAAAATGGGTTTCCATCATCGCGGTCTCGGCGAACCTGCTGGTCTCGCCCCTGCTAGCAAGCGAGCTCATAGCATGGCGTCGGCCGCGGGCGGCAGGCCGAACTCGCCACGGCCGAACATGGTCAACGCCCGCTCCGGGTCATTGATCGCGTGCACGCGCCCGGCGTGCGCATCCCGCCAGAACCGCTGAATCGGCGTGCCCATCCGCAGCGCGCGGCCGCCGGAATTCTCGAACAGCAAGTCCACCGCGCTGATCGCCTGCCCGGTACCGCGCACCTGGTCGCGCCTGATCCGCAGCCGCAACGGCATCGGAATCGGCTCGCCTGACCTGGCGTAGCCCATCAGCTCGGTCATGTTCCGCTCGAGCGCCGTCCACGCCGCGTCGATCTCAGCCGCCGCTTCCGCGATCCGCGCCTGGGCGAACGGATCCTCCGCGACCTTGTGACCCGCGTAGGCGGAGCTGATCCTGGTGCGCTGATACGCGACGTGCGCCTCGTAAGCGCCGCTCGCCATCCCGATCACGGGCGTCGTGATCGCGTACGAGAACACCGAGCCGAACGGGATCCGGTACAGCGGCGCGGTATTGAGTTCCTGGCCAGGGCACACGCACTTGGTCACGTCGGTGAAGCTGAGCGAGCGATGCGCTGGCACGAACGCGCCCTGCACGATGATGTCGTTGCTGCCCGTCCCGCGCAGCCCCACCGTGTCCCAGACGTCCTCGATCACGTAGTCGCTGGCTGGCAGCAAGAACGTACGGAAGTCAACGGGGACGCCTTCGTCGTTGGTGACGATGCCGCCGAGCAGCACCCAGGTGGCGTGACTAGAGCCGGAGGAAAAGCTCCACCGGCCGCTCAGCTTGTGCCCGCCCTCGGCCAGCTGTGCCCTGCCGGTAGGTGCGTAAGACGATGACATCCGGGTGTTCGTGTCCTCGCCCCAGACCTCCTCTTGCGCCGCAGCCGGGAACAGGGCGAGCTGCCACGGGTGCACGCCGACGACCGAAGCGACCCAGCCGGTTGAGCCGCACGCGCTGGCGATCATCCGCACGGCCTGGTAGAAGGTCAGCGGGTCGGCCTCGATCCCGCCGTACCGTGCTGGTTGCAGCAGCCGGAAGACACCGGCCTCCTCCAGAGCCTTCACCGTCTCAACCGGGATGACGCGCGCATCCTCGGCCTCCTGGGCCCGCTCGCGCAGCACCGGCAGCAGGTCACCGACGGCGGCGAGCACCGACTGCCCGAGGATGTCGCCCACTAGCTGCTCCTCCCGTGTGCGTACTACCGGTCTTACCAGCATGGCAGCCGCGTTCGATGGGCCCTAGACTAGAACATGTTCTAGTCTAGGGCTATCGCCGACGGGAGGGCCGATGAACGGTGCTGACCCGGGGGAACGAAGCCCCAGCGAGCGCGCCAGAGTCCGCGACATCGTCTCCGCTCCGCCCCCGGCCAGGTACGCGCGTGGCTGGCACTGCCTCGGATTGGCTGACAGGTTCCGATCTGGCGGCCCGCACGCGGTACGAGCGTTCGGCACCAAGCTTGCCGTCTTCGCGGACTCCAAGGGCGACCTGCATGTGCTCGACGGGTACTGCCGGCACATGGGCGGCGACCTCACCATGGGCACGATCAAGGGCGACCAGGTCGCCTGCCCGTTCCACGACTGGCGCTGGGGCGGCGACGGCAAGTGCGCGCAGATTCCCTATGCCAGGCGGGTACCCGCTGCGGCTCGCACCAGGTCATGGCTGACGCTCGAAGAGAACAAGCAGCTGTTCGTATGGAACGACCCTGAAGGCAATCCGCCGCCCGAGCACATCACGATTCCGCGGATTGACGGCGCGTTCTCGCCCGAATGGTCCAACTGGACCTGGGACTCCATCCTCGTCGAGAACTCTCACTGCCGTGAGGTCGTCGACAACGTCGTCGACATGGCGCACTTCTTCTACATCCACTTCGCGTTCCCGACGTACTTCAAGAACGTCCTCGAGGGACACGTCGCCGCGCAGTACCTGACGACGAAGTCGCGCCCGGACGTCAACGCCGGGTCCAACTACGCCGACGGCGGCGAGACCACGCTGCGATCGGAGGCGGCCTACTACGGCCCGTCGTACATGATCGACTACCTGTGGCACGACTATCACGGCATGACGATGGAAAGCGTGCTGATCAACTGCCACTATCCGGTCAGCCCGGACTCGTTCTTGCTGCAGTGGGGCGCCATCGTCAAGAAGCCCCCGGGCGTCACTGACGCGCAGGGCGACAAGATCGCAGCCAAGTTCGCCGACTTCATCGGGATCGGCTTCCAGCAGGACGTGGCGATCTGGATGAACAAGACCAAGATCGATAACCCGCTGCTCTGCGCCGAGGACGGGCCCGTCTACCAGCTGCGGCGGTGGTACGAGCAGTTCTACGTGGACGTCGCTGACGTCACGCCGCACATGGTCGCCAGGCACGAATACGAGATCGACACCAGCCGCGCGATCAAGTCCTGGGAAGCCGAAGTCGCCGCGAACCTCGCCGCCCGCGCCGACTCATCATGAGATCCGGCGCGCCCGATGAACCACTGGTGGTGCCATGACGCCACGACAGGCTCATAGGTGGGCCTCTGATCCGGCGCTTTGCGCCGATGAGAGGGCGTGGCAGTACTCCGAGGTTGCCTGCGGGCGGTGCGGAGCCGTGGTCGAGGTAGCGAAGTTCAGCCTGCAGCACACCAGCGTGCAGTGGACCGCCGAGTCGGTGCTGATGTGCGAGGAGTTCTCCAGCCGCGTCGCCAAAGGCGGGTCGTCAGCCCTGACGGCAAGCTGCGCCAGCCTTCGCGCCAGCATCGACGCGGCGCTCGCCGATGGCCGCCTCGAGGTGCTGCCGCCCTGATCATCAGTGCCATGCGACACCGTCCCAGCGCCAGATCAGGGTTGCCGTATCAGCGTCGTCGACCGCCCAGACCTGGCCTGACTGCGGTATGAAGGCAACATCCTCCAGGCCGGCCACCGGGCCTGCCATGTCCAGGCCGCGCAGGGCGCGGACCGGTGCGAGGTCTGCATCGAACGACCGCCTGACCCCGCCTGACGACAACGCTGAGCGGATTGCCGGTCGCCCGGGCCGCTGGCGCGGTGATATCCGAGGTCACGATTGCGGTAAAGGCCACCGGCTGCACGCGCTCAATGGTGCTAGGACGAGAAATCGGTGAGGCTGCCCACACCGCCTGCCAGCAGGCAGCGTCGGCCAGCCCGCCTTAGTCGCCGGTAACGCCGTCCAGCCGCTCGCGCAGGAGATCGGCATGGCCATTGTGCCTGGCGTATTCCTCAATCATGTGCAGGTAGATCCAGCGCAGGTCCAGTACCGTGCCCTCCGAGGTGACGAAGGTGTCGTCAAGCGACCTGCCTGCGGCCGCCGCTTCGGCTTTCGCGCACTCGGCCTTGAAAGTCTCGAAGGCCGCTTCGGCGTCCGCGGCGTCGGCCAAGTCAAAGTCGCCGTCGGGGTGCTCCTCGCTCCAGTACAAAGACGGCAGATCAGGCTGGTCCGCCAGCCGGCGGCAGAACCAGGCGCGCTCGACGTCGCTCATGTGCCTGACAAGGCCGAGCAGGCTGAGCGTGGACGGTTCAGCCGTTCGCTGCACGAGCTGCTCGCCGGTCAGGCCCTGGCATTTGAACAGCAGGGTGGCGCGATGGTAGTCCAGCCAACCCTGCAGGGCGGCTCGTTCGGGCGTTGGCCCGTCCGGTTCAGTGCGCTGCACATCTGGTGCGATCCATGTCATCGGATAATCATCTACGCACTGCACAGCGTGACGCAATTTGATTCAACCGTCAATTTACTGTCCTGCGCGCGATTAAGCATTCGGCAGCGGGCATAAATTGCGGGACAAGCTACGGGGCTGAAGGAATCATGAAGGCCAGAGCGCTGAGCATTGTTGTCGCCGCCACAACGGTGGCGGTAGGAGTAACTGCCTGCTCA
>DATELR010000032.1:0-8720 GCA_035276345.1 Streptosporangiaceae bacterium
CCATTGGTGTTCTAAAGCCGCCCCAACGAGAGCCCTGCGCGGGCCCGCTTACGACCTCAGGACCGGCGGTTCAGCTGGTCGAGCAGGGTCGCGCAGGCGTGGATCGTCTCGACGTGCGGAACGGCAACGCCGAGTCGGCCAGCGAGCTCGGCCACTGCGCCGGTCATGCAGCCGAGCTCGAGCTGCTTTCCTGCCTCAAGGTCCTGCAGCATCGAGGTCTTGTGGTCACCGACCGCGATGCCGGCCTCGAGCCGCCGGTCCAGCGATACGGGGAACGTAATCCCCAACCTCTCGGCGACCGCGGCGCACTCAGCGAACACGGCCTTGAGCAGGTCGACCATTTCCGGTGCCGTTCCCAGGTCGCCGAGTTTGGCTCCCGTCAGCGCGGTGACCGGGTTGAACGCAACGTTGCCGATCAGCTTGAGCCAGATCTGGTCGCGGAGCTTGGACTCCACTGGTGCCCTAAGGCCGCCCGCCTTGAAGGCCGCGGAGATGTCTGTGCACCGCTGCGATACCGATCCGTCTGGCTCGCCGATCGTGAACCTGGTGCCCTCGATGTGCCGGATCACGCCAGGCTCGATGATCTCGGTCGAGCAGAACACCACGCATCCGACGTTGTGCTCTGGCGCGATGGATTTCGTGATGATCCCGCCGGGATCCACGCTCTCGAGCACCCCGCCGAAGCTGTCCGCTGCCTCCGGCAGTGCCTGGAAGTACCACCACGGGATTCCGTTCTGCGCCCAGATCGCGGCCGAACCCGGCGCCAGGAGCTCACCAAGCCGCGGCGCCATCTCGGGCAGGCTGTACGCCTTCAGCGCGACGAACACGACATCGGCTTCCGCCAGGGCGGCGAGGTCGTTGGTCACGGGCGGATGCGCGGTGAAGTCTCCGCGCGGCGAGAGCACCCTGACGCCGTTCTCCTGCATCGCTGCCAGGTGCGCGCCGCGCGCGATCAGCGTGACATCTGCGCCGCCGCGCGCCAGCGCCGCCCCGACATAGGCGCCGATCGCACCGGCACCGACCACCGCGAACTTCATGCCTGTCCAGCCTGCGATGGCTCGGCCGAGCCCGCGGTGCTAGCGATGAACTCGCCGACGCGCCGCCGCTGGATCTTGCCGGTGGCGGTACGAGGAATCGCGTCGAGAACATGGATCGTCGCGGGAACCTTGAACGCGGCGAGCCGTTCCCTGCAGTGCTCGATCAGCTCTCGCGTCTCGGCCTCGCCTTGCAACGTCACCGCGGCCGACACCAGCTCGCCGTACTTGTCGTCGGCAACGCCGAAGCAGACAGCGTCCTTGACCGCTGCATGCGACAGCAGCGCCTGCTCAACCTCAGCGGGCGAGATGTTCTCCCCGCCGCGCAGGATCATCTCCTTGAGCCGGCCTTCGAGGAAGAGATAGCCGTCGCGCAGCACGCCGCGGTCCCCGGTGCGGAACCAGTCGCCGAAGAATGCCTCGGCGGTCGCAGCCGGGTTGTTCACGTAGCCGGGCATGACGCCGGGCCCGCGGATGACAACCTCGCCGGCCGTTCCGCCTGCCAGCAGATTGCCGGCCTTGTCGACGATCCCGATCTCGGTCCCTGTCGCGACGCCGACGGAACCAGCAATTCGCTCGCCGGGCGGCAGCGGGTTCGACGCCATCTGATGGCTGGCCTCGGTCATCCCGTACGCCTCGAGCATCGGCACGCCGTACTCCCGCTCGGCGCGCTCCATCAGCGCCGGCGACAGCGCGGAGCTGCACGACCGCGCGAACCGGAGCGTCACTGGTGCTCCCTCGTCGTCGGCCCGGTCCAGGATCATCTGGTGCAACGTCGGCCCGGCCGACAACCAGGTAGCGCCGTACTCACGCGCTTGCCGCCAGAATCGCTGCGGGGTGAACCGCCGAGGCACGATCACCGATCCCCCGCCAGCGAGCGCCGCGAATGTCGACGCGACCAGCCCGTGCACGTGGAATAGCGGCATTACGCAGAACGAGACATCGCCGGTGCCGAGCCCGTAGTGCGCGGTGATGGTCTTGACCGAGGCCATCAGGTTGCGCTGCAGCAGCGGGACCTGCTTCGGGCGCGATGTCGTTCCGCTCGTGTGCAGAACGAGCCCGGCGTCGTCCGGCTGGCCCCGGTCAAACCCGCGGGCAGGCGACAGCTCTTTATCTTGAACAAAAAGCGCAGGCGGACCGTCCCCGCCGGCCTGCGCGGTCAGCACGGTAATCGAGCATTCCTCCGCCGCGCTGACCGCCGCCTCGGGGCGGCTGGCCGGCATCAGGAAGACGCGGGGCTCGATGTCGGTCAGATAGAAGACGAACTCGCTGCGCGTGTACGCCGGGTTGAGCGGCGCCGCGGCGGCTCCGAGCGCGGCGATGGCAAGCAGGATCTGGACCATGTCGGGGCCGTTCGGCAGTGTCAGCGCGACGCGGTCGCCGCGCCCGACTCCGGCCGCGGCCAGGCTCCCTGCCAGGGTCTCGACCCGGTCGGCTAGCTGCCGGTGCGTCAGGACCTGGCCGTCCTCCGGTACCACCAGCGCGGGACCGTCGCCGCCGTTAAGGATCGCGGTCAGCGCTTCAGCGGGAGCGTCGTTGCTCATGTCCGGCCTCCAGTCGCGGGTTGTGACCATTCTGCCGAACCAGGGCGGCCTGCCAGCCACGCGCGCTCGGCCTCACCAATGGGCGTGGACGGCGGCCCCTGCACGAACGGCCAGATCTCCTCAGCGATCGACCGCCAGTCCCTGGTCGCCGACAGCTCGCCGAGTACGGCGAACAAGCCGAGGTTGATCCGCTGCAAGATCACATACGAGCGCGGGATGGAGACGTATTCGGCCACGGGGCTGCGGACGTCAAAGAACCGCCGCACGACGGCGGATGAGTAATCGGGCTTGATCGTCACCGCGCCTGGCTCCCTGATCGTCGCGTAGAACACGGCCAGGTGCTCGACCACCGCGTCCGTGCTCAGCGGCGCGCCAGGGACCAGGAACCCTGCGACCTCCATGCTGCGCCGGAACTCCTCGGGGTCCTGCCGGACGCACAGGTTCCTGGCCATCTGCATCAGCGGGTAAAGCTCGTCATTGGTGAAGTGCTTGACTAGCCCGAAGTCCAGGAAAGTGACCTCGCCGCCGCCGTGAAACAGGTAGTTGCCTGGATGCGGGTCGCCATTGAACGCGTGCAGCTCATAAAGGCTGCGGAACACGAACCTGTAGATCGTCTCAGCGGCGATGTCGCGCTCATGCTGGGACAGCTCGGCCAGCTCGGCGAACCGTGAACCGACGGCGAGCTCGCTGGTCACCAGCCGCCTCGTCGACAGCTCGCCGATGACACGCGGAATCCGGATGGTCGGATGGCCGTCGTAGAACTCAGCGAACAGGCTCTGATTCGCCGCCTCACGCCGGTAGTCAAGCTCCTCGAGCACTCGCTCTCTGAGCTCGTCGAGCAGCGCGTCGACGTCCTGGGCTGGCGCGGTTATGCGCAGCATCCTCCGCAGCAGGGCGACGTTCTGAAGGTCCGCTGCGATCGCCTCGGCGATGCCCGGGTACTGGACCTTGACCGCGACAGCGCGGCCGTCCCTGGTGATCGCACGGTGCACCTGCCCGATCGAGGCGGCGGCGATCGGTTCCGGGTCCCATTCGGCGAACAGCCGGTCCGGCGGCATTCCGAGTTCTTGCTCGACCATTCCAGCTGCGAGTTCCGCGCTCATCGGCGGAACGCTGTCCTGCAGCCGGCTGAGCGTCCGCCGGACACTGGGCGCCAGACCTTCGTCGACGTAGCTAGCCATCTGGCCGATCTTCATCAGGACGCCTTTCATCGCCCCGAGCGTCTGGGCGACGTCCTCCGCGGTCTCGAGCGCCAGATCCTGGCGCAGCTGCTGGCGCTGCTCCCCAGCGGCGGCGAAGAGCCGTGGTGCGCTGCCTGCGTAACGCGCGCCGCCGCGCGCAATGAGCTGCAGCGCGGCAAAGCCGCGCTGCAGTCGCACTTTGCCGATCGTCCGCCCGACGGCTGCCAGGTCGAGCCCGCGCCGCCCGTCCGGCGGATTGGCCCGCCTGCGCGCTGCGGCAACTCCGAGACCGGCCAGGGCGGCGCCGCCAGCGATCACGACAGCGTGGCGCAGCCTCCCACTGCGGGTCCGCGCCGATGTCGCGCCGGACCCGCGCCCCGGTTGCCTCACGCCCGCTGCGCCGCGCGCACCCGCGCGGCGATCCGCTGCCGTGCCTCGAGCACGCCTGGCTCGCCAAGGAAGACGGCGTCGAGCACCCCGAGCGCCTGGCGGATCTCGGTGCAGCGAGCCGCCGTCAGCGGTTCACGTTCGTAGCCGTACATCTCGGCAGCCCACTGCGGCAGCGAGCCAACCGCGCCGTCCCTGATGTCCTGCCAGATCTCGGCGATGTCTTCGTCCAGCCCGGGCGGCTCGAGCAGAAACGCCATCGACTCGCTGGCGGCCGGAGTGCAGGCGAGCTCCGGCTTGACGGATTCGATGTAGCCGGTGAGCTGCGGGACGCTGGCGGGAACCATGTCCCGCGGGACTCCGACCAGCTCGGCCGCCACGGTCATCTCGCCGACGTACCGGTCGGCGTCAGCCGGTGAGAGCGGCACACCGAACAGTGAACGTGCTGCAAGGTTCGAGTCGACGAGCGCGACATGCACCCACAGCAGCAGCGCCGGATCGCCGGCTGCGTAAGGCTTGCCGGTGACGCCGTCGACACCGGTGACCCTGGTGTGGATCCGCCGCACTCGCTCCGCCACCCGCTGCGCCGCGGCCCTTTCGCCGAAGCTCACCGTGGCCAGGTAAGCCTGCGTGGCGGCCAGCCGCCCGACCGGGTCCTCCCGCCAGTCGCTGTGCTGGTCAACGCCGGCCATCGCCAGGGGATGCAAGGCCTGCAGCATCAGGGCGCGCAGCCCGGCCACTGGCGCCGACAGGTCGCCAGCCGACCGCCAGGTCACGCTGGCCGGGCCGAAGAAGCCGTCGTCCGCAGGATGTTCTGGAACGCCGCGGGAGTACGCGGCAGCCGACCGCTCGACCAGCCCGGTGACGTCCTGGCTCGCCGTCACCGGAGGATCACCCGGATATTCGCGAAGCTAACCGTCATACCAGCAAACGTACGCTAGCTGAGCTCGATCTCCATGCCGGCGGTGGCGACAGCAACCTCCCCGGCGTAAGACTGGCGCGCGATCGCGGCGGCGGCGTTCTTGTCCGAGCCCGGCCACAGGTGCGTCAGTACCAGCTGGCCGACGCCTGCCTGCTCGGCCCATCTGCCCGCGGCAGTCGCGCTGGACAGGAACCTGGCGCTGTCCTCAGGAACCTGTTCCAGGTAGGTGGCCTCGGCGAGCAGCAGGCTGGCATCGGTTGCCAGCTCGGCTATCTGCGGCACCGATCCGCTGTCGCCCGTGTATGCCAACGCCGAACCGGCAGCCTCAAGCCGGATTCCCACGTTCGGCAGCCAGTGCGGCAGCAGCCTGGTCGCGACCCGGAACGGCCCGATCTGCAGCATCTCCTCCGGCCTGATCACCTGTTGATCAATCGCATCGGTATACATCCCTGGCCGGTCGAGCGCGAGCACCGCGTCGAGCGCACCACGCAGGGCATAGACGGGCAATGCCGCGACCGGGTCATCGGCCAGCGCCCTGGCCCGCAGCAGCGGATTCAGATCGGCGCAATGATCGGGATGCCCGTGACTGATCAGGACCGCATCGATGTCCGCCGCGGCCGTGTGCTCGAGCAGTCGCGGGAATGTGGCGTACCCCAGGTCCACGACCAGCCGGAAGCCGTCGTGTTCGACCAGATAACCACTGCACGCCTGGCCCGCTTCTGGCCAGGCACCGCAGCCCCCGAGAACGGTGAGACGCATCAACGCCGACTGTATCGCCGGCCGGGCCCGCGCCGGTGTGACCCTGCCCGGCGCCACATATGAGCGATATGAAGGAAATCAAATATATCGGGGCCCATGCCCTTCATGCCGCCAACCGGCTTCGTCAGACTAAATCAGTCGAGAACTAGCTGTTTTTCGTATTTAAGCCATGCTGAGACGTTCGACCGTGCATCCTGGTGACCGACAACGTACCGTGCGTGACGGCCGCAAGCCCGTACTTCCCGGACCGGCGTGCACGGCGCCCGAAATGCTGCCAGTCCCAGACCCCGACGGTGGCAACCAGGCGACTCCGTGCGCGCAGGCGTTGCGCCCCGATCAAAGGCCACTCGTGTCAAGCCGCTCCGCGAAGCACCGCAAGCCGAAACGCGGCGCCGCCAGGCGTACCAATTCCTCAAGGCATCGCAAGCCATCACCGATTGCCAGTGCCCTGCAGAATCACCCTGGCAAGACCGCGGCAGCTGTGACCGGTGCCGTGCTGATCGCCGCCGCCGCGCCAGTCGCGACGCACTGGACGGGTGACGTCGGCGTAGGCCAGGCTGCCGTGCTGGACCGCGGCCACGATGCCAAGCTGCCAGGAGCGTCGGGTAGGCCGTCAGCCCATCACGGTGGCGGGAGCAAACCAGCTGCCAGCAAGGCATCGGCGCAGGGGCAGGCGGCCGCTGTGTACAAGAACCCGCTTCGTGACATCTCCGGCCTGATCCCCGAGCGCATCGACCAGGGAGTCGACTTCGGCGGCACCGGACCCATCTACGCGCTCGGCGACGCCGTTGTGACCAGCGCGACGGCGACCAACTACGGCTGGCCCGGCGGCGGCTGGATTACCTATCAGCTCACCGACGGCCCAGCGAAAGGACTGATGGTCTTCGTCGCTGAGTACGTGCGGCCAACCGTTTCGGCCGGACAGCATGTGACCGCCGACACGGTCATCGCCAATATGTACCCCGGCGGTGGCGGCATCGAGACCGGCTGGGCGATGCCCAGCGGCTTCACCGCCGAATCACAGCTAACTGAGGCGGGCGGCATCAGCGGCGCTGGCCCGTTCCCGACCAATGTCGGGCTGAACTTCGAGGAACTGCTTCAGGTCCTCGGCGTTCCCGCGGCCAACAACCGCGCCGACAGCCCGTCCGGGCTGCTGCCGTCTCGGTACCCGACCGATTGGGCTGCGGCGCTGAAGTCCTCCTGACGAGTCCGCTATCTGGCGACGGTCAGGTGATAGGTGTAGGTGCGATCATCGCCGATCGTGTTCGTCCCGTGCACGACGATGGTGTGGACGCCTGGCTGCAACGGTTTGACCATCAGGAAGAAGCCATCGATGATGGCTGGCTGGAATGTCCCGGTAATGCATCCGTCGAGGACCGCCTGAAGGCGGGGTGCCGTCCACGCTGACGTCGAGCTCGTTCACGCTGTCCATGACCGGTTTCGCGTCGGCGATCAGGAAGTCATATAGCGACTCTCCTGGCGGCGGCGTGAAGGTCGGATCCGGGCACGGGTACTCGTCGACGATGGAGCCGATGTCCAGCAGCATGCCGCGATGTGCAGGCACAGTACACGTCCGGCTCGCATTCTGGATGATCGGATGGTGCGTGCCGGGAGGCGCGAAGATCGGCGGGATGAACCAGGCTGGCCCGTGCTGGTCGATTGCGCAGTCGGCTCCGGTCTGGTCGTAGGCCGGGTTCACGTCGAACGGCTGAGCGTAGATCCACTGGCTGATCAGCTGCCCCCACGTCGCCATCGGGAGCCCGTAAGGCTGGGCATCGCGCGCGAAGGCAACCGAGCGGGGATCGGGTGTGTGCGCGCTCGCACTCGCCGCTGGCCCGAAGGTCAGTGCGAGCGCCGAGATCATGGACAGGGCGGCCGCCGAGCGCAGGGCCGCGCGCGTACGGAGGGTAAAGGTCGGTCTCATGAGCGTTCCTAGGGTCGGAGTAGCGAAACCTGCTCCCGACCGTAGGAATGGCTGATCGCCTATACCACGATTCGTTTATCGGCGAATCCGGCTGCCCTGCTGGTCACGATGCTTGTCGCCAGATCTGTCCGCAGGTAGAGCACGCGCCTGCCGACGCGCCACGACCTGACGAGGCCGTTGCGGCGCAGCACCGAGAGATGCTGGCTGACGGCCGACGGACTCTGCGAGAGCTTCGCGGCCAGGTCTGTTGTGCAGCACGGCAGATGCAGGGCGGTCAGTATCTCGGCCCGGCTCCTGCCGAGCAACGCCGGGAGCGGGTCGGAATCGGCAAGATCTGGCTCCTGCCTGACCCACAGGTTCCCGACCCCGCGGGCCGGATACGTCAGGCTCGGCGGTCGTGCCGGGTCGACGGCGAAGACCACGTTGGGCCAGACGAACACCGAGGGCACGAGCACGATGCCCTGCCCGACGAGATGTTCATCCTGGTGCAGGTCAATCCGCTTCTTGGCGATCGGCTGCCCGCCCCGCCAGATCGACCGCAGTTCCGCCGCGAACGCCTCAAATGAAATCGCGCGCAGCCGTTCGAGTTGCGAATCGATGGTGGTGGAAGCGTCTTCCGCGCCGATGAACAAGAAGTCGGCGATCCACGGGCGCGGCGGCACGACGGCCAGCAGCAGGTCCATGTCGACGGCTGCGAGCCGCGGCGATACGTCCGCGTGCCAGCCCCGGTGCAGGCCGTAAATGCTGCCTGATGACAGCAGGTACAAACTCTCGCCGACCTCGGCGAGCGGCGAGAACGCAAAGCGCGTCCTGGCCAGGTCGCTCACGGTCAGCCGTACCTGAATCACATCCGGAATGGTAGGCGCGCCGTCCGTTGCCGCGAAGGATCTCCCACGCGAATGGTCCTCCGCAGCTCAGCTGCAGGCACTGACGCGATGTCCGACAGCACTCCTAGGCTCGTGATGGCAC
>DATELR010000033.1:0-2249 GCA_035276345.1 Streptosporangiaceae bacterium
TCGGCCAAGGCCACGTCGTGGCAGCGCGCCACCCGCACGCCCGCCCGTAGCAGCCGCTGGTACACGAGCGCGGACGGCCAGACCCACCGCGGATCCTTGCGCTGCTCAAACTCGCGCACGGCCGCGGCGAGATCATCCACCTGAACAAGCGGTCCCGCCGGGCCGCCATCTTCCTGGAGCTCACGCAGCAGGCCTGAATCGCCGGGCCCAGGCACGACAGCAACCCGCACGAGCTGATTCTGCCGCGCCGGTGTGACAGCTGACGAAGAACCTAGCCCGTGCCGCTGACATCGGTGCGCAACCCGACACCATCGATAACTTTTGTCCGACCGATTCTCGTGCCGAATAGCGCCGTTTCGACCCCGACTGCTCGGGTAGGCGATCGCTTGCTACGGGCTCGGGTTGGCCAGGTGGCAGTGCCACCAGAAATCCCAGGCGGCCCAACCCGGTCCGTTGCCTGATGGGGTAGGCGGTGACCGGTCCTTCGGCGCATGGGGGCCGGCCACCGCCGCACCCGAGCCGGCGACAGGATCCGGATAGCCATCGCCGCCGCCGACCCCAGTGCCTTCCAGCTGATGCCCGCGGACGGCAAGGCCACGTATCGGATCACGCACTCCGCGACCAGTCCTTCCTATGTAGATCTGCCTGTGGTCGGGTAGGTCCTTTGAGCGTCCGCTCGCTCGGCTGCCATGATGATCAGGTGTTGCGAAGAGCGTCAGAGCGCACCTGCTGCCGCGTCGTTTCGGCGCGCTTTGGCTGACGCCGACGACGGCGGGCCCAGGTTGCTCGCCGCCAGCGACCTGCATGTCGGCTTCGCCGAGAACCGGGAGATCCTGGCCGGGCTGCGCCCGCCGTCGCCGGGTGACTGGCTGATCGTCGCGGGTGACGTCGGCGAGTTCGCGGCCGACATCGAGTGGGCGCTCGGCACTCTGCGGGAACGATTCGCCGAGGTCATCTGGGTGCCCGGTAACCACGAGCTGTGGACGCACCGCAGGGAGACGCTGCCGCTGCGCGGCGTCGAGCGCTACGAGCATCTCGTCGCGATGTGCAGGCGGCTCGGCGTGCAAACGCCTGAGGATCCATATCCGGTGTGGCAGCATGCCGGCGGACCACTGGTGATCGCGCCTTTGTTCTTGCTGTATGACTACACGTTCTTGCCCGACGGTGCCGCAACCAAAGTCGAAGCGCTCGAGCGTGCCTACGCGACTGGGATCGTGGGCAACGACGAAACGATGCTGCACGCCGACCCCTTCCCGAGCAGGGAAGCATGGTGCGCCGCGCGGCTGGCCGCGACGGCAGAACGGCTCGAAGCGCTGCCGGGCGGAAGCCGGACGATCCTGGTGAACCATTTCCCGCTGGTGCGCGAGCCGACCAAGGTACTGCGCTACCCGGTATTCGCTCAGTGGTGCGGCACCGTGCACACCGCCGACTGGCCGCAGCGGTTCAACGCGGCAGCCGTGGTCTACGGCCACCTGCACATTCCGAGGACGATCTGGCACAACGGGACACGCCATATCGAGGTCTCACTCGGGTACCCCAGAGAATGGCGGCGCCGTGCCAAGCCTCCGGTGATCCCGCGCCAGATCTTGCCCGAGATCGATCCTGGCTAGCGCCCCTCAGCTCAGGACTGGTGCGGGCCGGCCGCCTCGATCGCGTTCCAGGCGGCGAGCAGCTCGGCCTCCCGTTCCGAGGTCAGTCCAACGCCAGGGCGAGGCAGCGTCGGCGAGGCGAGCTCGGCGGCGTGGATATCCGCGACGGTCTCACCGAGCGGGCGAGGTGAGAGGCCTGCCGCATACGCCCTGGCCGGGTCCGCGGTGTTGATGTCACTCTCGGAGTCGCCGCCTGGCCAGAGCGGAATACTTTCTGCCGTCTCGCCGAACTCGATCAGGAAGTCGGCGTCGACCCATTCGAGCTTCGTACTGGGCGGCGCTACTTCGGCCACGATCGCCTCCAGCATGTCGCCAAAGCCGAATGGGGGCCGCGGGCTGACCGCGTGGAAGGTTCCCGTTATTTCGCGCTCAGCCAGCGAGACGATCCAGCTGGCCATATCCCTGGCGTCGATCACCTGGATCGGCCCGTCCGGAGGGCCCGGCGCGAGGACATTGCCGCCGTAGGCGATCCGCTCGACCCACCAGGTGAACCGGTAACTGTAGTCGTGCGGACCTATCACGTACGTCGGCCGGACGACCGTCGTCCGGCCGGCGCCGAACAGCTCGGCCGCGACGTGCTCGCACTCAACCTTGAGGCCG
>DATELR010000034.1:0-25786 GCA_035276345.1 Streptosporangiaceae bacterium
GCTTGTGGCGCGGCCTCAGTTAACGGGCCGCGTCAAGCTCATGCATGGAGGTGCCTGTCCTCGGGGAGGGTGAGTAAGAGGTCCTGCAAGAATCCGCATGACGTCCTTGGCCTGGGCAGTCAGGGGCGCCGGGGGGAGAACCATGCTCACTCTCATACCCTGTCCCGAATGCGGCGTGACCGCCGAGGTGAGGCTGAGGTTTTCACTCGCCAGCACGGAAGGTCCGGTTGGCCATATCGCGCTCAACTGCATCGCTGGTCACCGCTTCCTCATGCCCGTAGATGGGCTGGCATCCGGACGCCCATGAGAGCATGCGTGCATGACGAGCGACCTCACTGTCGACGTGAGCGCCCTGGCCATCAACGTGACGATTCCGGCGGATCTCCGCTGGACTGACCGCCGGCGCGGCGAGGAGTTCGCGCTGACCACGCTTAACGTCCGGCTCCTGCCAGACGGGCGCCTCGCCGCGAGAGCCTATGGCCGGCCGATCGCTGGAGGTCGCGGCACCTACGTCTCATTCCCCGTGCCGGAAAGCCCCGAGTTGGCTGAGCTAGTTGCTGAAGCGGCCAGTCGCGCCAGCGCCATGTGGGCCGCGCATCGTGGACTCAGCTGAAGCACCGGCCTTGTCCATAAGGACCATCAAAGCTGGCCATAAGGAGCATCAAAGTTGATCCAGTCATGTTGCGGCTGCTGGGTATGGTGACACATGCGATCCGACCTGGACCCGCAGCCGTCGCCGCAGCTGGTTGGCCGCGTCTTGCTCCCGCTGCGGGGATTTCTCGGCTTCACGTTCTGCTTCGCTGGCCTGCAAAAGCTTGCGAACCCGCGATTTTTCAACGCCGCTGATCCCGCCTCGATCCAGTCGCAGCTAGCCGGCGCAGTCAGGCTCAGCCCGATCCACGTACTGATCTCGCCTCTCACCCATATCGCGGTGCTGCTCGGCGTGCTCATTGCTTGCGGTGAACTTGCCATCGGAGTGGCGACGTTGCTGGGTCTGTGGGCGCGGGCGGCCGCGATCGGCGGCATGGCGCTGTCCCTGATGTTGTTCCTGACGGTCAGCTTTCACGCCAGTCCTTATTACACCGGCTCCGACATTGTTTTCCTTTTCGCCTGGACTCCTCTGGCGATAGCCGGCGCAGGCTCTTTTCTCTCTCTGGATGCGGCAATCCCCGGCTGGGCGAGACAGCAGGCTAGGACCCACCGGCACTCCGCACTAACCGCTGACGGCGCGAGCGAAGTCAGCCGCCGCGAGGCAACGCTCAAGGCAGTGGCAACCACGGCTGCCGCAGCCGGGAGCCTGATCCTCGGAGGCGTGGCCGCGGGAGTCGGCAGGCTGGTCGGAGGCACGGCACAAATCGCAGCCGCGCCGAGTCTGCCAGCTCAACCTAGTTCGCCGAATTCCGGTTCTTCACATACGCCACATGCGACGAGCAAGCCGGGAAACCATCCACCTGGGACGGCGATCGGCCGGGCGAGCCAGGTACCCGTCGGTCAGGCGGCATCCTTCCAGGATCCGCAAACTGGTGATCCGTCGATCGTGATCCGGCCAAGCGCCGGCACGTTCCTGGCCTTCGATGCCGTGTGCCCGCACGCCGGCTGCACTGTCGGATTTGACTCTTCCGCCAAGTTGATCGTCTGCCCTTGCCACGGTTCGGAATTCAGCGCCAGCACAGGTGCCGTCGAGCGGGGTCCTGCGACAAGCGGCTTGACTAAACTTGCGATCGCGGAGGGATCAGACGGCCAGCTTTACGTCAGCTGATCCGGCGCCGGGTCCTAGTGGTAGCCCCAGAACACCCGGTGCCACAACCTGCGTGTCAGCAGCAACTGCCATCTGAACTGCCGATGCGGCTTCTCGTTCCAGCCGTGTATGCAAAGGCCGGCGTCGCCCAGCAAGCACTCACCGAGGCAGCCACCCGCACAATGACGGCAATGCCGAATCTCGGACATCGTGCCTCCCGCGCACCTCCCGCATCGCGGAACGCAGGCGGGAGGATCCTGCTCCTTCACAGTAACGCTCAACGCGGCGGGCGCGCCTTGAGCGCCTGTGAACCGGCATACTTGGCCAGACGTCATATGGTCACCGGCCAGATGAGGAACAACTGGGCCGACATCTGAAAGGACCGGAAATGGCCGACACCGGGATTGCGTGCCGAAACCGCCTGATTCAGCCGTTCACGATCGCCGGGTTGGCGACTGTGACGCTGCTCGTTGCCGCGGGCTGTTCATCCGGCGCCAACGGGTCGGCCGGCGCACCGCAGACCGCAAAGAAAGCGCTGCTCGCTACCGCCAGTCGCACGCGTCAGGTGAATTCCGCCGTCGAGACGCTTAACGTTCGCGAGACGGGCGCCCAAACGGCAGCGACGGCCGGAGTGATTCAATTCCGTCGCACGCCGTCGCCGCTGATTGGCGAGACACTCAAGGTGACCGCGGACGGCAAGAGCACCCAGCTCAAGGCAGTCCTCACGGATGCGGCCTTTTACCTGAGCGAACCAGCGCTCACCAGTCAGCTCGGCAAGCCATGGATAAAGATCGATCTGTCCGGCCAGCAGAATGGGGCGCTGGGAAGCATCGGCCAGCTTGTGCACAGCTTGCAGGGCAACAACTTCCTCAACATGACCCAGTTGTTCGCGGCGACCAAGAATGCGCGAGTAGTTGGAAGACAGACAATTGACGGCGTCGCCACCACTGAGTACGCCGGTACCTTCCACGCCAATGCGGCACTCAAGGCGCTGTCACCTGCTTACCGCAAGGTCTTGGCGCCGGAATATAAGGCGCTTGGCAACACGTCTGTACGCTTCCACGTCTGGATCGACGGTCAGCATTACACGCGGAAGGCGACGACCGTCGAGACGATCAACGGCGAGACCATTGACACGATGGTGACTGTGAAGGCGATCAACCAGCCGGTCCGGATCGTGATCCCGCCGACCAGCCAGACCGCCACTCCACCAGGTGCATAGCAAACCGCGACCCGGCGTTACCTGATGGGGTGATGAGCCCGTGACCGAGATCGGCACGTACTGCGCGAAGTGCGGCGCCCGCGCCCAGCCAGGCCAGAACTATTGCGGGGTCTGCGGCGCGGCTCTCGCCGCGTCGAGCGGCTCTGGATTCCAAAGCTCGCTATCGGGATCTCCCGTGATTGGCCGGGGCGAAGATGTGCCATATCCGGGCGAGGCGATGATCGGCGCGATATTGCTGACGATCTTCCTGCCGTTCGTTGCGCTGATCGCCGCATTGGTACTGCGTGCACAGGAGAACGGGCCCCAGCGCCGCGAGCAACTGAAGAACTGGGCGATCGCATCAGGCGGCTGGCTGGCCACCGGATGGGTGATCGCGATCGTCGCGTTCTCCTCGATCATGAGCGCGGTCAGCCCGTCGACTTGCAAAGGCGGTATCGACCTCACGGTGCCACCGAGCTACGACAGCACTGACGGAAAACACTGGACGGGCACGTTCACCTGCATGAACGGGGCGACGATAACCAAGCCGGTGCCCAATAGCCAGGTGCCAGGCGGCGGCTGAACGGGAACGAACCCTCGGCCGAGTCAGCTGACCCGGTTGAGGAATTCGCGTGAGCGCTGGACGACGAGCTTCGCGGCGTCGGCGTCGTACGACGGCAGCGAGCTGTCCGCGAACAGATGCCGGTCGCCCGGATAGACGAACAGCTCGCCCAGCTCGGGCCCGACCGTCTGGACCAGCTCGCGGGCCGCGTCGATGTCACCCTCAAGCGCGAAGAACGGGTCCTTGTCCATGCCGTGGATCTGAACCGGGACCCCGTCCGGCCATGGCCCGAAGGCCCAGTCGCCGGTGAGCGGGATGCACGATTCGTAGAGCAGCGCTCCGCGAGCGCCAGGCCGGGTCTGCGCGAGCCGCTGGGCCGAGGCGGCGCCGAAGGAGAACCCGCCGTATACGAGCTCCTTGGGCAGCTCGGCCACTGCCCGGTCGGCGCGTTCGCCGAGCACGTTCTCCCCGATGCGCTCGGTGAGTGCGAGACCGTCCTCGATAGTCGCCGCTACCTCGCCATCGAACAGGTCAGGCGTGTGCACCGTGTGGCCGCCAGCGCGGAGCTGCTCGGCGAATTCGCGCACTCCGTCGGTGAGTCCCTGCACGTGGTGGAACAGGACTACCTCCGCCATCTCTACACTCCTATCATCGGACGACAATCATCGAATGATCCATAACCTTAGAACGGTCCACACATGTCGGTCAATGCGCAGATCCCAGACTACGACCTCGACGAGATGCTCGTGATCACCGCACCCGAGCAGCTGCGCGCAGTCGCCGATCCGCTTCGCGCCACCCTCATGGAGCTGCTACTCGAGCGGGCCGCCACGGTCACCGAAATGGCGCAAGCGGTCGGCCGCCCGAAGAGCACTATCGCGTACCACGTGAACCTTCTCGTCGACGCAGGGTTGCTGCGCGTGGTCCGCACCCGCCGGGTGCGGGCGATTGACGAGCGTTACTACGGCAGGATTGCCCGGACGTTCTATATCGGAGTACTCAGCCGTGCCGAAGACAAGCAGGTCGTGCTGGCAATTAACGGGCTCGCGGAGGCAGCCGCCGAGGCGATTCCGGCCCACGCTGCGGACGACCTGCGGTGCACCCTGGTGCACGCGCGCATCCCGGTTGAAGAGGTGCGGGCCTTCTGGACCCAGGTCCAGGAGATCGCCCGCAAGTTCGCCCAGATTCCCCGATCAGGCGACCAGGTCTACGGCTTCGTCGCCGGCCTCTATCCGACGGATGCGCCGACTCTGCCTGACGCCCAGACAGAAGTTGGGAGCTAAAGCGAACAGGTGCTACAGGCGCGCGTACCCTTTGGCGACCTTTCCCGTGTCCTCGATAAACCCCCGATTGAAGCCCAGTGGCACCACATTGGGTACATTTGGCATCTTTCATACCCGGAGTCTAGCGGCGAGATGCCATGATGCTGACGTGGAAAGGCTCGCAAGGAAAGGTCAGAAGGCGCTTACCGAGAGGATTTCGCCATGCCTGATCTGCCATGGACATCCCGCTCAGAGATGGAGCCCGGTTCCGAATACCTGGTCATGGCTTCGCATCTGCCGCTCAGCAAGATCTCATCGACGGTCCGGTTCTTCCGCGCCGTCAGTGCCATCCGCGGCCAGCTAGCCCACACGGACGGCCTCGTCGGGTACACGCTGCGGGCCAAGCCGATGGCCCGCGACTACTGGACGCTATCGGTGTGGCAGGACCGCGCGGCGCTCACGGAATTCATGCGGACGTCACCGCACATCGGAATCATGAGCTCGCTCAAGCCCTTCATGGAGCCGACCAAGTTCATCTTCTGGTCGATCAAGGGCGCCGACGGGCGACCTGACTTCACCGACGCGCTCAAGCGCCTGGCAGCCGCGTAGCGCAGGGAAAGATGGCCGGCTGCTCGGCGCACTGCCGTGCAGCCGGCCACCAGGCAAGGGCCGTGCGCTCAGGACTCGGTCAGCGCCTCCTCGGAGACTGCCGTCTTTGGCAACAGCAGCGAGAGAAGACCGCACAGCGCGAACGCGCCCATCGCATATGGCGCCGCGTGGACTAGGGCGGCCTGGAACGTGTGACCGTCCAGGTAACCGAAGAACACGGTTCCGATGAGCGCCACACCCAGCGCGCCGCCGAGCTGCTGGGCGGTGCTGAACAGGCCAGACGCACCGCCAGCCACGCTAGCTGGAACTGCTGCGAGCACCACGTTGACCAGCGGAACGACAAGCAGAGCCAGGCCGGCACCTGCCACGACGAGGCCAGGGACGATCGGCCATGGGCTACCGTTCACGCCGATGTCGCCGGCGGCCAGGGCGATGCCCAGGATGCCTGCGACCATCCCCGCCGCGCCGATGGCCAGGACCCGGCGGCCGTAGCGCTGCGCCAGCGGAACCGCTACCGGCGCACTGAAGAAACTCCCGACGCTGAAGGCGACGGCCGTCAGGCCGGCCTTGAGCGGCGTGAAGTGCTGGCCAGCTTGCAGCCACAGCGCGAACGCCAGGAAGAAACCCTGCATGCCGGCCGCGAATGCAAGCTGGACGCCGAGACCAGCTGCGAACGCAGGAACACGGAACAGCCCTGCGCGCAGGAGTGGTGCGACAGGACGACTGCGCCGCCTGTGCTCCAGGATGCCCAGCGCACACAGGCCAGCCACGCCCGCACCGGCGAGCGGCCACACCCAGACCGGCCAGCCGAGCTGACGGCCTTCCAGCAGCGGATACACAATGGCCACCAATGATCCGGCTAGCAGCACGGCGGACGGCACGTCCGGCCTGCGTGCGGCCGGGTCCTTGGTCTCAGGGACGAAGCGCATGCCCGCGATCAGGGCGAAGACTGCGATGGGCACGTTGACGAAGAACACCGAGCGCCAGCTCCAGCCGAAGACGTTCGCCTCGGTCAGCAAGCCGCCGAGAACCAGGCCGATAGCCGAAGCGAAGCCCAGCATCGCCCCGTAGATCCCGAATGCCTTGCCTCGCTCTCCTCCGGCAAAGATCGCCCGGAAGGTGGCCAGGACCTGCGGTGCCATAGCGGCAGCGGCAACCCCCTGCACCACGCGGGCGGCGATCAGTTCAGGCGCTGATGCCGCTAGCCCCGCGCACAGGCTCGCCACGCCGAACAAGCCGGCACCAACCAAGAACACGCGCTTGCGCCCGAACAGGTCGCCGAGGTTGCCGGCGATGATCAGCGCCGCAGCGAACGCGAGCATGTATCCGGACACCACCCATTCCAGCTGAGTGGCGGTTGCGCCCAGGTCTCTGCGGACCGTGGGGAGCGCAACGTTGACGATCGTGACGTCGATCATGTCCATCAGCGCACCGATGATCATCACGATCGCCGCGAGCCAGCGCCAGCGATAGCTGACCTGCGCGGTGGGCCGTTCTGCCAAGACGGCTTGAGTACTCATCCCGCAATCTCCCTCGAACTGAATTCGTTGATCGAACAGTGTTCTAACATGGATCCGCGGTCGAGTCAAACGGTGTTCGTCGACTGGTACACTGTTCGAGGACTGTGACTCGGCTTGCGCGGGAAGGAGCTCGCGATGAGAGCGGAGGGGCAAGCGCACAACGGTGACGCAGAGGCCAGGAGCGGCGCGCAGATACCTGCGCCGCCGTGGCAGCGGCTGCCCCACAGGAAGACGCGCCGCCGCCGCGAGCCGATCAGCCGCGAGGCAATCGTGACCGCGGCAGTGCGGCTGCTGGATAACGAGGGCCTGGCGGCGCTCAGCATGCGCCGGCTGGCGGAGGAACTCGGCACGGGCGCCGCGTCGCTCTACTGGCATGTCGGCAGCAAGGACGGTCTGCTCGATCTCGTGCTCGACGAGGTGATCGGGGAAAATGAGGTTCCAGATCCTGATCCGGCACACTGGAAGGAGCAGCTCAAAGAGGTAGCCAGGACGCAACGCCGGATCAGCCTGCGCCACCCGTACATCGTGCGGATCTCCATCGGGCGAATCCCGATGGGCCCCAATGCGCTGCTCTACTCCGAGCGCGTCCTGGCGATCCTGCGGGCCGGCGGCCTGCCGCCGCGGCTAGCCGTGCAGGGATACCTGCTGCTCATCGCCACGGTCAACGGTTTCACGGTCGATGAAACCGGCGTGGAAGACGGCGACGGGCAGGACCGGGACAGCACAGCAGCCGGGCTTAGCGCGAGCGATCGCGGCAACCTCCAGGAGACTGCGGACATGGCCAGCGACTACATCGCTTCGCTCCCAGCCGAGCTGTTCCCGAACATGGTTGGCCTGGCCAAGGAGTTCGCGTTTGCCGACCCGGATGAGCGGTTCGAGATGCTGATCGACATTTTCGTCGACGGGCTGGCCAGGCGCGCGGGCCCATCGTGACTATTCGACCGTGATGATGACCTTGCCCTTGGCGTGCCCCTCGCCCAGATAGCGCAGGGCTTCTGGCACCTCGCTCAGCGGATAGCGACGATCGATGACGGTCGTGATCGTGCCCGCCTGGCACAGCTCAACGAGCGGCGCCAGGTGCTTCGCGCCCAGCCGGACGGGCAACAGGCGGATCTTCTTGCCCTCGGGCCTGCCGATCGCCGGACCGACAAGCAGAGCTTGCAGCAGCGTCGCCACCGATCCGCCCACATACAGATAGCGCCCGCCAGGCGCCAGCGAACGTTTGTAGGCGAGTGCTGACCGGTATCCCGCCACATCCAGGATCAGGTCGTATGCGCGCCCGCTACTGGTGAAGTCCTCGCGCTTGTAGTCGATGACGTGGTCGGCGCCCAGCGAGCTCATGAACTCTAGCTTCTCGGCGTTGTCCACGCCCGTGACCTCTGCCCCGCGCAGCTTCGCCAGCTGCACCGCGAACATGCCAGAGCCACCGCCCGCCCCGTTGATCAGCACCTTCTCGCCGGGCTGTGACTGCCCCTTCTCGGCGATGCCCTGCAGCGCGATCGCTCCCGCCTGCGGCAGGGCGGCGGCCTGCTCGTAGGACATGCCCGTCGGCAGTGGCTCAAGGACTGTCTCGGGCACGCAGGCGTACTCGGCGAATCCGCCCATGTGGCTGAGGATGTCGGCGAAAACGTCATCACCCTGCCTGAACCGGGTTGCCTTGCTGCCCGCCGCCTCAACCTGACCGGCTATATCTGACCCGAGCACCGAGTGCCTGGGCCGGAACGGTCCGCCGATGCGCGAGTAGAGCGGCTTGCCCCGCAGCGTTTCCCAGTCCGACGCGTTCAGCGATACCGAGCGGATCTTCACGAGCACCTGGTTGCCAGCCGGAACTGGCTTCGCCACATCCGCGAGCCGGAGAACATCAGGAGGCCCATAGCGCGTGTAGACAACGGCCTTCATGGCCTGCCTCCTCCGCCACCTGGCAACGTACGCCGCGGCCGGACACCGAGTCCCGGCTCAGCGTACTGCCGCGCGCCGGCCAGGGGTACCCAACGACTGACAGAGGCGAAGTTGACGCAACCAGACGGTTGCAATAATGTAGCAACTAACTGGTTGCTACTTGTGGAGGCTGACATGGGTTTTCCTGATCGGATCGAGCGGACCGTGGAGATCGCTCACCCGCCTGCCAAGGTCTGGGCCGCTATCACAACGGCTGACGGCCTGGGCGCATGGTTCGGCAACGAGGCCACGATCGACCTCAGGCCGGGCGGTGCCGCTCAGCTCAAGTGGACGGGAGGGCCCACGGTGGACATCCGGGTCGAACGAGTCGAGGAGCCGACGGTGTTCGCGTTCACCTGGCCGATATATGGCCTCGCCGATGAGGACCCGCGGCGTACCTATGTCGAGTTCACGCTTGAGCCAGCCGGTGCGGGCACGCGGCTGCGGGTGGTCGAGTCCGGGTTCGCGCAACTCTCAGAGGAGGCTTACAAGAAGGCTTACGACGGCAACTCCGAGGGCTGGCTGAAGGAGCTCGGTGAGCTGGTCGACTACCTCGATGCCGCCTGACATCGAGGCGATTGCCGAGCAGGTCTTCAGTGCTCTCGCGGACCCGAGCCGGCGCGCCATCCTGGCTGCCCTGGCGGCGGAGGGTCCCGCGACTGCCACTGACTTGGCCGATCGCCTGCCTATCACGCGGCAGGCGATCGCCAAGCACCTGGCCTTGCTTGCCGAGGCCGGACTGGTGACGGCCGAGCCGGGGGAGCGCCGACGCGTGCGATACCGGCTTCGCTCGGCGCCGATGCGCGTAGCGCAGCAGTTCCTCGCTGCGCTCGCCCGCGACTGGGATAGCTCGCTGGACGCG
This sequence comes from Streptosporangiaceae bacterium, assembly GCA_035276345.1. Taxonomy (GTDB): domain Bacteria; phylum Actinomycetota; class Actinomycetes; order Streptosporangiales; family Streptosporangiaceae; genus Chersky-822. Next base: position 9,693 of record DATELR010000034.1, read on the forward strand.
CTGAAGGAACACCTGGAGAACAGCGCGTGAGCGCGGATCTGACCTAGAGAGGGAGGCAATCACGATGGAAACACCGTCGATCGTTTCACCGGAGGATTGGGAAGCAGCACGCCAGCAGATGCTGGTCAAGGAAAAGGCCACGACGCGCGCACGCGATGCGCTGGCCGCCGCGCGCCGGCGGATGCCGTGGATGGCGGTCGAGAAGGAGTATGTGTTTGATGGCCCTGACGGGAAGGCGAGCCTGCTGGACCTGTTCGAGGGCCGTCGCCAGCTGATCGTCTACCGGGCATTCTTCGAGCCCGGCGTGTACGGCTGGCCCGAGCACGCATGCCCCGGATGCTCGCTGGTGGCCGACCAGGTCGCCCACGTCGCGCACCTGAACGCGCGTGACACCACGCTCGCCTTCGCGTCACGGGCACCGCAGCCTGACATCGCCCGTCTGAAGACGCGGATGGGCTGGTCGTGGCCGTGGTACTCGATGACCGACGACTTCGATGCCGACTTCGGAGTTGATGAATGGCACGGCACCAACGCGTTCATCCGCGAAGACGACAAGGTGTTCCGCACCTACTTCGTCAACAACCGCGGCGACGAGGCGATGGGCAGCACCTGGACCTATCTGGACCTCACCGCGCTCGGACGTCAGGAGCAGTGGGAGGACTCGCCTGAGGGGTATCCGCAGACCCCGCCGTACAGCTGGTGGAGATGGCATGACGCCTACGGCGAGGACGGCAGTGATCGCGATGGCTGAGCCGGAGGTCAACTCGGCCGCGACAACGATGCGGCCCAGCACGAGCCAGACCGCCGTGGCCCTGGCGGTCACGCTGGGACTGGCCGCTGCCTGCTGGGTCGTGACGGTCCGCCAGATGAACGGGATGAACATGGGCGTGGCGACGAGCCTCGGTTCGTTCGCATTCTTCGCCGCCGTCTGGGTGCCGATGATGGCGGCGATGATGCTGCCTGGCGCGATCCCCGCCGTCCTAAGGAAGGTCCACATCAGCGGACGGGCGGTCGCTGTACCGCTGTTCGTGGGGTCTTACCTCGCGGTATGGGCGCTCGTGGGCGGCGCCGTCTACGCCTTGTACCGGCCGCACGGCGCCATGGCGGCTGGCGTGCTCGTCATCGTGGCCGGCGTCTACGAGCTCACGCCAGTCAAGCGGCATTTCCGGCGGCTCTGCCGGGAACGGGCCGGTTCAGGCTGGGACTTTGGGCTTTGCTGCATCGGCTCGAGCATCGGCCTGATGCTCGTGCTCGTAGTCGTCGGCATCATGAGCATCCCGTGGATGGCCATGATCGCCGTCCTCGTGCTTGCTCAGAAGCTGCTGCCCGCGAACGCGTTCATCGACGTGCCTCTGGCGCTGGCGATCATCGGACTCGGAATCTGGATCCTTGCGGCGCCATCGTCGGTGCCCGGGCTAATCCCATCAATGTGAGTGAGGAAACCATGACAAGCCACAAGATCGGAACGAGTGAGGAGTGGCTCGCCGCGCGCAATGAGCTGCTCGTCAAGGAGAAGGAACTGACCAGGCGCAGTGACCAGCTCGCAGCGGAGCGACGCGACCTGCCGTGGCTGCCGGTCGAAAAGGAGTACAGCTTCGACACACCTGAGGGGCCCAGGACGCTGGCCGAGTTGTTCGACGGACGGCCGACGCTGATCGCCTACCACTTTATGTTCGGCCCGAACTACGAAGCGGGCTGCCCTACGTGCTCATCGATGGCCGATTCCTTCGACGGGGCCGTCCCGCATCTGAACGCTCACGACGTGACGTTCACCTGCATCTCGCGGGCGCCGATCGACAAGATCCAGGCGTATAAGCAGCGGATGGGCTGGACGTTCCCCTGGGCGTCCTCGTTCAACAGCGATTTCAACTTCGACCGGGAGACTTCTAATTCTGAAGAGACGGTTCGAAGCTGGCTGGCCGGCGGCGTCCCGCCAATCGTTGCCAGAAACGCCGACATCTGCGGCACCGAGCCGATCGGGTATGTGGCCGAGCGGCCGGCGATGAGCACGTACGCGATCGAGGACGGAAAGGTGTACCTGACGTACTCGACGACGGCTCGAGGGCTGGAGTTCATGATGGGCTACTACGCATTCCTCGACCGGACCCCGGCTGGCCGCGACGAAGGCGATCAGCCCCAGCTCTGGGTGCTCCCGCACGACAAGTACCCGGCACGGGTCTGACGGGCTGGTTACGCCGGCTCAAGCGCAGCTTTGACGCGTGCGATGAAGTCGGCCTGGCTGGCGGCGTCGGTCACCGGGAACCGCTGGAACGCGGATTCGAACCGAGCGTCGACGTAAAGGTCGCCTGCGTCCTCGTGGAAGTGAAGAAACGCTCTGGACCCTCGGGAGAAAGAGCCGCGCTTACGCTCCCGCAACTGCGGGAGCGAGCGCAGCTCCGCCAGCAGTGGCTCCAGGCGATCAAGATCCTCGGCCGTCGCATGCCGCACCCGTCGAGCATGCCGCCACGGCGGACAGGCACGCAAGGCTGACGTGTATCGGTGTGACAGTCATTGCGGATGCCGGTGATGGATGTCACCTCGATACACGTCAGCTCTTGACGTCAGGCAAGGCCGGACGTGGTGTCGGCGTCAACCGCCTGTTGTGGTCGCAATGCGGTCGCTGCGTATGCAATGGTGACGGCGAGCATCGCAAGCAGGGTGAGCAGGAAATAGCTGCGCGGGAGGCTGGCGTAGAAGAGTCCTTCTGCGATCCCGGTTGTGAGCCAACCAGCGAGGAGAGCGACGCCGAAGGCCGGCGGAGTTACGAAGACAGCCACTGTCGGCAGCACAAGCGCCATGACTGCGGTCCAGTACAGCGCGAACAAGTCTGAGCCGATAACCGGGTAGTTGGTGCCGGCGATTGTGTCCTGGCTAAGCACCTGGCTTACGAGCAGAACGGCACTCGCAAGGCCTACAAGGACGACAAGCCACGGAAGGATCCCTGACCTACGGCCGGCTTGGACCAGGCGCTGTTTCGCGACGGCACGCCAGGCGAGCCCGCCTGCCAGCGTGAGAATGGCGCAGGCTGCGAGGTTGATCGGCAAGCCAGGACCTATGCCCGAATCGGCGTAGTGGTTTCCGACCAGCAGGTCGTACACGCCTCCGCTAGGCGCAGTCGCGATGGCTCCGAACAAGAATCCTGGAGCAATCACATTCCTAGTGGGCTGGGCAACCAGGGCAATACCGGCGACGGCCGCAGCCGCGGCCTCGATCACGTTCTGCCACGTATTAGCGGACCTCGCAGTCAAGGCATATCCGCCCAGGAACGCCGGGAATATGGATATGAATAGGATGATCGCTCCCACGACGGCGATGATCCCCGCCGCTACCAGCAACCCATCGCCAGGCTGGCGCCCTGCATCCTCCTGGTCTTTCAGCGTCGAGGCCACAATGGGCTGATCCGTCTCGACGGAGGACTGTTGCGGCGGCTCGCTCGCTACCGCCTCCGGCTCAGATTTGGCTTGTAGCTCGCGCTCTGGCGTAGTTCGCTGTTCGGGCTCTGGCGGCATGACCGCCGCTGGCTGACTCGCCGTTCGCAACTCCGGCTCCACCAGTTCGACTACTGGTGCCTGCTCCGGCATCGGCGCTGGCAGTGCCAGTTCACCGTCGGCCGGTCCAGGGTCGGCCGGTTCTTTGATCGGGTGGCCTTCAAGCGCCTCGGCCGCCGCGGCCGCGACCGTTCTGCTGTCGTCGCTGGTGAGCTCCTCGAGTGCCTGGCGCGCGGCAAGGACGCGGCCCGCGTGCTTCCCGCGCAGCAATCGCGACAGTTCCTGAACTGCGGCATTGCGTACCGCGGCGAGTGGGGAGTCAACGGCCTCCTGAACCTCGGCGGGCAGCGGTGCAGGCTGCGTGACTGGCAGCGCGCGACGGGCTATAACGAGCTCGCCTTGCACGCCGAAGGCCCATTTGCCGGGCGTCTGATTCGGCGTCGTGGCTCGCACCTTGTCATAGATGTAGTCGTAGAGCTCGTCGAGCGAGACGACACCGTCCTGGTCGCGGTCGGCGTCGCCGCTTTCCAGGCCCTCGACGAGCGCGCTGGTGAACACCGAAGGAGCGAGCTCATTCGAGTCGGCGAGCTCGTCGCCCTCGAACGCATACTCCATCGCGCTCGACGCCGTGATCACTGCGCGTCCGCGACCGCCGAACTGAGACTCAATGCCGACGCCCGCACCAGCCCTGGCCGTCATCCCGCGCTCGAACGCCCCGGCATAGCAGCAGTCCAGCAGCAGAACCACGCGTCGCGAGCGGCTCCGGTTCATCCTCCGATTGACGAATTCGGCGGCCACACCTGTCGCCGCCAAGCGGCGGAGCGCCGTGTTCGCCATCGCGAAATAGAGCTCGCCGTCCTCATCTTTGACGCCGTGGCAGGAAAGGTGCAGGAGCAGCAGATCGTCGGCGACGCGGTCGGCGAAGAACTCCTCGATGGCAAGAGCAACCTCATAGGCGGGGGCGTTCAGCAGTGTGCGGACGTCGAATCCGCCGATAGCGGGATTCTCCAAAACGCCCGCGAGAGCGCGTGCGTCGCTCGCGGGAGCGCGAAGACGCCCGAGACCGGCATCGGCGTACCCGTCGCAAGCAACGATCAGTGCGCTGCGAGCGCCGGTCACCCAGCCACCCCTTGATGCCTGCGCAGCCATTCATCGGTCAGACGCCGCTGCTCGTCGGACGAGATGCCGGTCAGCTCGAGTACGTCGCCGTTGAGCTCAAGCTTGATGGTGCCATGCCGGGATCGGGCGAGCCAGGACCGCACCGTATCGACAACTGCTCCCAGCAGGGGCGTCTGCGCGATCGTCACCACGAGTGCGCCAAGCGCAGTCACGTCAACGGCGCGGGAACCCGGAGGGGGATCTGCGGAACGGGGAAGGTCTACCGAGTCCACGTCAAGTTCGAGAAGTTCGCGGCGCAGCTGCCGGGTCGCCTCGGCGACGGCTTCGGTGTCAGCATCCGGGCCGCCCGAAAGGCTGATATCTAGCTTGGCCGGCTCAGTCTTCATAGCGGTCCTTGCGCTCAGCAAACGGTTCGGCGGAACGGCGTCTGCTACCCCAACCCCTGTCGCGACGGCCGACCACATGCGACTGCGGGCGCCTGCCACGATTGCCACCGAATGGACACAGTGCGTCACTTCGGATGCTGGCATTGAAGCACGCCGGCGGCATTAGAGCTAGCCCCACCATTTAAGTGCGGTTTTGGCCCGCGCGGGCTCATGAGCGTGACGGCTTGACAGAAGCGGCTAATCTGATTAGCTTTTAAGCTATGACTAGTAGCAAACGAGTCTGGGAGGGCTGATGACCGAGTACCTGGACATCCAGGGTGGCACGATCGCCTACGAGGTAACCGGGCAGGGACCGCTGGTCGTGCTGTCACACGGCATCGGAGACCACCGGCAGGCCTTCCGGTTCCTGGCGCCGAAACTCGCCCAAGCCGGTTACCGGGTGGCCAGCGCAGATCTTCGCGGGCATGGCGAGTCGAGCATGGGCTGGACGTCAGTCACCGGCAAGGACGCCATCACGCGCACCGACGTGGCAGGCGACCTGGTTGCGCTGATCAGGCACCTTGGCGGGCCAGCGGTCATCATCGGCCACTCAATATCGGGCGGTGCCGCCACGATTGCCGCCGCGACTGCGCCGGACCTGATCAGCGGCATAGTGGAGATCAACCCGTTCACGCTCAAGCAGAAGATCAATGTTGGCGCTCTGCTGCGGATCAAGCGCTACCGCCGGGGCATGCCCCGGTTGCTTGGGACTCAGCTGCTTCGCAGCCTGAGGCTCTGGATGAGCTATCTGGACGTGGCGTACCCGTCCAAGCCCGCGGACTATGACGAGTACATGGCAGCTTTGCGGGCCAAGCTCACCGAGCCAGGCCGGATGGCCGAGTTCATGAAGACGGGCAAGTCCACTCCGGCCGACGCCCAGGCTCAGCTCTGCAACGTCCGCTGCCCGGCGTTGATTCTCATGGGCGGCCTTGACCCCGACTTCGCCTATCCTCAGGCCGAGGGCGAGGCCATCATCGCCGCCATGCCGGCCGGGCTCGGAACGGTGACGATGGTGAACGGCGCAGGCCACTATCCCCACGCGCAGTGCCCTGACGAGGTCGCATCGCTGGTGGTCCCGTTCCTGAAGGAGCACATCGTTGCTTAGAGCGCGCATGGCCCGTCCCGCGGCGAGCACACGAAGACGGCTGTGCCGCGGGCAGGGCTGACCACCGAGGACGTGGTCGCCGCCGCCGCCGAGATGGCCGATGAAATCGGTTACCGGGAGCTCACCATGGGCCAGCTTGCCCAGCGGCTAGGCGTCCGCGCCCCCTCGCTGTACAAGCACGTCGACGACCTAGCCGACGTGCGCCATCGAGTCGCAACCCGCGCCATGACCGAACTCGGGGAGGCGATCCGGGAAGCACTGCAAGGCCGGTCAGGATTTGACGCGCTGACCGCACTGCTCACCGCTACCCGGTCCTACGTCGCCGCGCACCCCGGCAGATACGCCGCAACGATCGGTGCCGAGTTCTCCGGCCCGGCCGACCCGCTGCTCGTTGCTGGCACCCGGGTCATTGACTCGATCGCCGCTGTGCTGCGCGGCTACGGCATCAGCGACAGCGAGATGGACCACGCGATCAGGACATTGCGGTGCACTATTCACGGGTTCGCCGTCCTGCAGGCCGAGGGCGGATTCCAGTGGAGCGGAGACCCCGACGACACGTTCGCGTGGATGACCGGGTTCATTGACAGCGGGCTGCGAGGAGCTCATTCACGTGCGGACGACGCTGGCGCCTGAGGATCGCAGCTAGCTACCGCCGGGGACGCTGGTAGCGGCTGGACGCAGCTTGGACGGCAGATGGCTGGCAAGCCGTGCCGCCACCGTCGCCGTGGTCGCGGTTACCTCCTCGACGACCGGCGGAGCGGCATCACCGGAACTGGCGACGGCGCAGCGGTCGGCCATCGTGGCGAGGCGTTCGGACAGCAGCGCCCACGCGGCCTCGCGAGCGGGGATGAAGTTGCCCATCTGGTAGTACATCTCGAACGTGGGACCTGCGGTCCTGCCTGGGTGCTCCGCTCCGGCAGGCAGGCGGGTCAGCGCCCGCCCGAGCGGCGCCAGCACATGTGCCATCAGGTCCAGGGCGCTCTGCGTCAGCACGCCCAGCTGCTCATCGGTTTCGTCGGTATGGGTGAAGAACCTGGTCAGCACCTGCAGCAGCGTTTCGTATCCGAGGTTGAAGAGTTCGGCGACCGTGCGCGTGGCCTGCTCGGTCAGCAGGGGCTGCGGCTCGATGATGTCGAAAGGCTGCCTGGAGAAGGCCGGGATAACCGGACGAGCCGGGTCGAAGGACGGGTCCTGCTCGCGCAGCCTGCTGTATTCGTTCCAGATCCCCAGGAACCGGCCATAGTGAGCGGACTGCCAGTCGCCTCGGGCGCCCTCACCTTGCTCGATGATTTCTTCGATAGCAGCACACGCGGACTTCAGGTCGGTGACGGCGATGAGCTGCGGCCACTGGAACGTCTCCGGAGTCGCCTGAGCGCGGGAAGGCCCCACGAACAGTCGCTGCTCGCCGAGACGGTCAGCCAGGTGGTGCAGGCCGTTGATGATGCCCCGGTACAGATGCCCGACGCTCGAGAAATCCTGCAGCCGGGGCATGACCTCGCTGGGCTGGACCGGATCCGGCGGCGGTGCGCCGGGAACAAATTCCGCCGCGTCCAGCCGCGCCATGCCCTCAGGCCGCTCCAGGTACAGGAAATGAGTGAGCGCATCCTCGCCGAACGGGAGCAGGGCGAACCGCACGCCCGGCGGCAGGTATTCCGAGCGACGGGGAAAGTTCGGCCTGGACAGGGATGGCGCGGCGCCGATCGCCGTGCTGACGTTGCAGACGAGAGCCAGATGCAGCATCTCCTCGATGGCGATGCCCGCCAGCTGATCGCGCCATCTGGCCACCGCCGCGGCCTGTTCGGAGGTCAGGCCCTCATCTGGCTCAGTCTTGAGACTGAAGCTGGCGTACAGGTACTGGCACATGATCAGGTGCTCGAGTTGCGACGCCTCGATCAGCAGGTCCCAAAGGTGCTCACGATTCTCGACAACCAGTTCCGGCTCGCTCATGCTGCGCCCCGTCACGATCGGCCTCGGTTCCTCAACACAGAACCTATGCCCGGTGCGCCTGCTCGCACGCTCGGGCGGTGCCCGCTAGGTCAGGATCGCACCAGCCGGGCCACTGCCTCTGCAGCCTCGCTGATCTTCGCTGACGCGCTGTCATCGCCGGCAGCGATGGCCTCTGCGACGCAGTGACCTAGGTGGTCCTCGAGTAGTCCGACCGCAACGGCCTGCAGAGCTTTAGTGACGGCGGATACCTGGGTCAAGATGTCGATGCAGTACTGGTCTTCGTCGACCATCCGCTGCAAGCCCCTGACCTGGCCTTCAATGCGGCGCAGGCGCCTCTGGTAGTTGTCCTTGTTCTCGGCGTAGCCGTACACCGCGCCCCCTCACGTCACCTCCCGTAAGGATACCCCCACCAGGTACCGGGTAAGTTTGCCGCGAGTGCTTGCGCGGGAGGTTCGCACAATGACTGGCCCTAGCGACCGGAGCGGCGACCAGGCCCGGCGTGCTGGACGTGGCGAGACGGTGGTCCTGCATGTCGGCGGCCTGAACTGGGCCAGCGAGAAGGCGGTGCCTGAATCAGCGCTCAGACGCCAGCCCGGCGTCCAGGCGGTTGAAGCTAACCCGGTAGCGCAGACCGGCACGGTCACGTTTGATCCCGCCATGACCTCCGTCGCAGATCTCCAGCGCTGCGTCCTGGCAAGTGGCTGTGAATGCGCTGGCCAGTCGACGCCATCTCACCTGCGGGAGCCGATGGATGGTCACGGCGGTCACGGCGGCGCGGCCGGCATGTCGATGGACGTGATGGTCCGCGACATGCGCAACCGGTTCGCGGTGGCGGTCGTGCTGTCGGTGCCGATTGTGTTGTGGTCCCCGGTCGGTCGCAACGTGCTGGGCTTTACCGCGCCAGCGCCGTTTGGCCTGCGTGACGACGTGTGGCTGTTGCTGCTGAGCTTGCCGGTTATCTCGTACTCATCGTGGATCTTCTTCGCCGGCGCCGTGCGGGCACTGCGCGCACGCACGCTGGACATGATGGTGCTCGTTGCCGTCGCGATCGGTACCGGATGGCTCTATTCGCTGGCTATCACGCTGACCGGCGGCGGTGACACGTTCTACGAGGCCGTTACGGTCCTGGCCGCGTTCGTCCTGCTCGGACACTGGCTCGAAATGCGCGCCCGTGGCGGCGCCAACGACGCGATCCGCGCACTGCTCGACCTCGCGCCGCCGAAGGCCACGGTGATCAGGGACGGTGAGACGGTCGACGTCCCCACTGCCGAGGTGCGGGAAGGGGACCTGCTGCTGGTACGGCCTGGCGACAAAATCGCCGCCGACGGCGTCGTCGAGGAGGGGCAGAGCGAGGTCGACGAGTCGGTTGTCACCGGCGAGAGCCTGCCCGTATCGAAGGCGCGCGGTTCGGATGTCACCGGAGCGACCATCAACAAGAACGGGACGCTCCGCGTAAGGGCCACCAAAGTCGGCTCCGACACCGCGCTGGCGCAAATCGTCAAGCTCGTGCAGGAAGCGCAAAACTCCAAGGCCCCTGGGCAGCAACTGGCCGACCGCGCGGCCTTCTGGCTTGTGCTGGCCGCGCTGACCGGCGGGGTTGCGACGCTGGTGATCTGGCTCGCGGTCGGTCAATCGCTGGCGAAGGCCATCCTGTTCGCCATCACCGTCGTCGTGATCACCTGCCCGGACGCGCTTGGCCTCGCAACGCCGACGGCGATCATGGTCGGCACGAGCCTGGGCGCCAGGCGAGGGATCTTGTTCAAGAACGCCCTGGCCCTTGAGACGTCTGCCCGGGTCACGGCGGTCGTCATGGACAAAACCGGCACTCTTACCAAGGGCGAACCTGAAGTCACCGATGTGGTCGCGGCCCATGGCCACGCGCGCGACCAGGTGCTGCCGCTGGCTGCCGCCGTGGAACGTGAGTCCGAGCATCCGCTGGCCGAGGCCGTCGTCCGTTATGCCGATCGCATCGGCATTCCGCGAATCCGCGCCGAGCGCTTCGAGAACGTCCCTGGTCACGGCGCTATCGCGAAAGCGGACGGGAGGCAGGTCGTGGTCGGGAACGCGCGGCTGATGGACCGGGAAGGAATCGACATCTCCGCACTCTCCGGACCGCTGCAGGAGATGACGACGGCGGGACGGACCGCCGTTGCCGTGGCCATCGACGGCCAGGCGGCTGCGGTAATCGGGATAGCGGACACGGTCAGGGCGACCTCTGCAGCCGCGGTGGCCGCGCTGACCGAATCCGGCGTCGAGGTCGTGATGCTGACCGGGGACAACGAGGCGACCGCCCGCCGCATCGCCGAGCAGCTCGGGGTGACCTCGGTCATCGCTGAGGTGCTGCCAGCCGACAAAGCGGGCAAGATCGCTCAACTGCAGCAGGCAGGGAAGACGGTCGCGATGGTGGGGGACGGGGTTAACGACGCGCCGGCCCTGGCCCAGGCGGACCTCGGCATCGCGATCGGCGCCGGAACCGACGTCGCGATCGAGACCGCCGACATCGTCCTGATGCGCTCGGACCCGCTTGACGTCGTCACAGCGTTGCGGATCGGACGCGGGACCCTCCGCAAGATGCGCCAGAATCTCGGCTGGGCCATCGGGTACAACTCGGTTGCCCTGCCCATCGCGGCCGGGGCCTTCGAGCCGGCCTTCGGCCTGGTGCTGCGGCCAGAAATCGCCGCCCTGGCTATGTCCGGGTCAAGCGTGCTCGTTGCCGTGAACGCCCTGTTGCTCAAACGGCTAAGGCTGCCAGGCCGCGAACGTCCTACGTCGTGACGTCCCGCGCGATCGTGCTACCCCTAGGGGGTATATTGGGTTTGATGCGCGGCCTGAAGTGGCCGCCGGGAGGTGTTGATGCGCGTCGCGGACATCGTGGTGGTGCTGGCTGCTCTTGCCGCGCTGACCGGGCTTGGCTGGTTCTTCTTCGGCCCGCGTAAGGCCAGGGCGGCTGAGCTACGCGGCGGAGTCCAGCGCGCGACGGTGACGGTCAAGGGTGGTTACAGCCCCGAGATCCTGCGAGTCCGCCAGGGTGTTCCCGTCGAGCTCACCTTTGACCGGCAGGAGACGGGCGACTGCACCTCGCGAGTCGTGTTCCCCGACTTCCAGGTCAGCGCGGCGCTGCCAGCTCATCAGCTCACTACCGTCCGGCTCGACCCCGCCGATGCCGGTGAGTTCGGTTTCGCGTGCGGGATGAACATGATTCACGGCTCGCTGGTCGTCGAGGCCGCCCCGGACGGTGAGCTGGCGGCCAGCGTCGACAGTGAGCATGCGTCAGATGACGCGGGTCTCGCTACCGCTGAGGCCACCGGGCCGGAGCCGGTGCCGCACGACTCGGAGGCAGCCGAGCGCCAGGCCGAGATCAAGGACCTGGCAAGACGCGTCGTGGTTGGCGCCGTGCTGACGCTGCCCGTGCTGTACGCGGTGTTCGCCAGCGACGTGTTCGGAGTCTGGGCGCCGCCGGTGCTGCTGAACAAGTGGGTCCAGTTCGTCCTGATCACGCCGGTGATGTTCTACTCTGGCTGGCCCATCCATCGCACTGGCTGGCTGGCGCTATCGCACCGGTCAGCGGACATGAACAGCCTGATCACACTCGGCACGATGGCCTCCTTCGGCTACAGCGTCGTCGTCACGCTCGCACCGGGGCTGGTGCCCGCGTCAATGCGCGGCGCGTACTTCGAGACCACGGGGGTCATCCTCACGCTGGTCTTGCTTGGACGGCTGATCGAGACGCGCGCTAAGGCCGGCACCGGACAGGCGCTCTCCGAACTGCTCGGCCTGCAGCCGCGAACCGCCCGGGTGATCCGGAGCGGCCGCGATATGGAGATCCCGGTTGAGGCGGTCGTTGTCGGCGACGAGTTGCTGATCCGCCCTGGTGAGAAGATCCCGGTCGATGCGGTCGTGCTCTCCGGCTCGTCAGGGGTCGACGAATCGATGGTGACGGGCGAGCCGATGCCTGTGACCAAGCGATCAGGCGACACCGTGATCGGCGCGACGATCAATACCACAGGGTCGCTGCAGGTACAGGCGGCAAAGGTCGGGGCGGACACCATGCTGGCCCAGATCATCAAGCTCGTGCAGCAGGCTCAGGCGTCGCGCGCGCCGATCCAGCGCCTGGCCGATACCGTCTCCGGGTATTTCGTGCCGGCCGTGATGGCCATCGCCGTCCTGACGTTCGCCATCTGGTTCACTGCCGGGCCGCAGCCGGCGTTCGCGCTGGCACTTATCTCGGCGATCGCGGTCCTGATCATCGCCTGTCCCTGCGCGCTCGGGCTGGCCACGCCACTGTCGATCCAGGTCGGTACTGGCCTGGGCGCGCGCGCCGGGATCCTGCTCAGATCCGCTGAGGCGCTCGAAACCGCAGGCAAGATCGACACCATCGTGCTGGACAAGACCGGCACGATCACGGTCGGCGGACCCGCGCTGACCGACGTCCGTCCCGCCGGGCCCTGGGGTGAGGGCGAGCTGCTCGCGCTCGTCGCCGCGGCGGAGTCGAGCAGTGAGCACCCGCTCGCGGGGGCGATCCTCGGCGGTGCACGCGAACGCGGCGTTCAGGTCCCGGCCGCGACCGCGTTCGAGTCGCTGACCGGCAAGGGCGTGCAGGCGGCCGTGACCGGCAGAACGGTGCTCGCCGGCAATGCCGCGCTGCTGGCCGGCGCGGGGATCGACCCTGCAGTCCTGGACGCCGACGCCGCTGAGCTTTCCCGGCAGGGCAAGACTCCGGTCCTGGCGGCAGTTGACGGGCAGCCTGCAGGCGTACTGGCGATCGCCGACACCGTCAAGAGCGACTCGGCCGCCGCGGTTTCCGCGCTGCGCCGCGAAGGCATCGAGGTGATCATGCTGACCGGCGACAACGCCGCCACCGCCGCGGCGATCGCGACGGAGACGGGCATCTCCCGGGTGCTGGCCGAGGTGCTTCCCGAGCACAAGGCCGATGAGATTCGCCGCCTGCAGGCCGATGGGCGCACGGTCGGGATGGTGGGCGACGGAGTCAACGACGCCCCGGCCCTCGCCGCGGCCGACGTCGGCATGGCGATCGGCACCGGCACCGATGTGGCCATCGAAGCGGCTGACGTCACGCTCATCTCCGGATCGCTTTCCGGCGTCGTCACCGCCATTTCACTGTCTCGCGCCACCATGCGGAACATCCGGCAGAACCTGTTCTTCGCGATGGCGTACAACACGATCGGCATCCCGGTCGCCGCCGGAATCCTGTACCCGTTCCTGGGGGTCCGGCTGTCGCCGATCATCGCGGCTGCCGCGATGGCGCTCAGCTCACTGTCGGTGGTCGGCAACGCCAACCGGCTCCGTCGCTACCGGCCAGGTCCGCATGGCGATCAGCGTGACGATCAAGGGCACCGCGCGGCGGAACCACAGCTCGTCATGGCCCAGCACCGCCTGTCAGGCTGAAGCGCCACCACCTTCAGAATCCGACCACCCTGCGGATCAGGACCACGTGAATCCGGCCAGGTTGTTCCTGGTGAATCTCGAGAAGCTTTCCGACTGAGCTGTTCTGCCCGTATGCGGCATAGGCACGCGCGTCCTCGAGCCTCAGGCTGTGGGTGAAGATGCGCTCCCGCGCGACCTCGAGATTCGGGACGAGCTTCTGGGCGCCCACGACGAAGATCACGTTGGCTGCTCCCCACACGTACGAAGCGAGCTGGCTGCCAGACGACGACGCGATCACCAGCGTTCCGTCACGACTGACCGCGTGGACGCTGCCGAGGGCGTAGTCAGGCTGGCCGCCGATCGCTTTCATCTCCTGGGCCTGGGTCGCGAAGTCGAGCGAGAACATCCTGTTCCGCGCTGAGTCGTACGGTCCGCCATCGTTGATGGCGTCTGCGATCCCGGTTTCCTGCAGCGTCACCGACGTGTTGGTCATGACCGAGGCGCCAGCAGGTATGCGAGCCAGGACCGCGGCCCTGGCCTCGGCGAGGTCGTCGACGACTTCGACGCTGAAGCCGTGCTCTTCAAGCGCGACGACGGTGCTGTTCACGGTCTGGTCATCTGGGAGTGCTGTAAAGCGATCGGATACATGAGTCGTGCTCATCGAGTTCCGCCTCTATCGCCTAGCCGCCCCGCCGAGGAGGCGAGCGCTTCGGATTGACTTGAATGTTCAAGTCAATTTAACGGTCATCACTTGAACCGTCAAGTGATCTAGAATCGTGCTCGTGGCTGCGACCCAGGATCAGGAGCCGATTCAGCCGCGCTGGCTGGACGACGAACAGCAGGCGGCGTGGCGCGCGTTCGCCAGCATGACGATTAAATTGCGGTGGGCGTTTGAGTGCCAGCTCCAGCGGGACGCCGGGCTCAGCTTCGTCGAGTACCACGCCCTGGCCAGGCTGTCGGAGAATCCTGACAACACGATGCGGATGAGCACGCTCGCCGAGGTCACAGACGCCTCGCTGTCCAGGCTCTCGCACTTGATAAAGCGACTGGAGCTCCGAGGCCTCGTGCGGCGCGAGTCTGACCCTGCGGACGGCCGCTACACCAACGCGATCCTGACCGACGCCGGCCTGAGTCTTCTGGTGGCCAGCGCGCCCGCGCACGTCGCCAAGGTCAGGGAACTGGTGATCGATGCCTTGACCCGCGATCAGCTGCGTCAGCTACGCCGGACCTCCGAGCGGATCCTCCAGCGGGTCGAGACGAGTGATGACGGACCGCCCGGTCCGAGCTCTGGCTAGTGCGATCTCGCCGAGGCCATTGACAAAAATAGTTTTTACGTAAAGACTGCTTTTCGTCATGAGAGATGTCGTCTACCTCGACCAGATCGAGCAGGCTGAGGCCCTGCTCAAGCCGCAGCGGATCGAAGTGCTGCGGCATCTCGCCGAGCCCCGGTCGTGCACCGAGGTGGCGATCGAGCTCGACCAGACCCCGCAGCGGGTCTACTACCACGTGAAGCGCCTGCTGGAGCCCGGCCTGGTCCGCCAGGTGGCCGAGCGCCGGGTGCGGGGTATCCACGAGGGGATCTACCAGGCGGCCGGGCGGTCCTACTGGCTGTCCCCGAGCCTGGTGGGCCGGATCGGGCTGCGTCAGACCCGCGACCGGCTCAGCCTGGGCTACCTGGTCGACCTGATGGAGGACGTTCAGGCGGAAGTCGCCGCGCTCGACCTCACCAGGCCCGACTTGCCGTCGATCGGCGTGTCAGGAGCCATCCGGGTGCGCCCGGAGCAGCGCAAGGCGTTCCTCGATGAGTTGCAGCAGACGCTGCAGAACCTGTTCACCCGCTACGGCGGTGCCGAAGGCGATGCGTTCCGCTTGGCTGTCGCCTGCTATCCGAAGGGAGATCCCGATGATCGAGCCTGACCTGCGCCTGAGCGCGGTGGTTCCGGCCCCGTTGAAGGTCGTGTACGAGGCGCTGACCGACCCGGCCGCGCTGCGCGTGTGGCTGGCCGAGCACGCCGACGTCGACCTGCCCACCAAGTACGAGTTCTGGGGCCGCTTCACGCCGGACGGCGCCGAGCCGCATCAGCGCGTGCTGCACGTGGACGACCGCACCATCCGGCTCGCCTGGACCGTGGACGGCGTCGAGACGACTTCGCAAATCGAGCTGGCAGAGGACGAGGACGGCACGCTGGTCATACTGAGCCAGACTGACCTGCCGAGCTTTCAAGAGGTCATCTCCGACACGGCCGGACCGCGTGGCTCCCTGCAGACGTTCTGGTCGCTGGCGATCTCGAACCTTGCGGACTATCTATCCGGTCGTGAGCTGACACCCAAGTGCGACTTCACGTCGGCCGAGTTGCGCGCCTCAATCGTGATCGACGCGGCCCCGGACAAGGTGTTCGACTCGATGACCCAGCCAGATCAGTTCTGCAAGTGGTTCGGTGCCAACGTCGACATCGAGCCGTACGTCGGCGGCCGCTTCGCGATGGGCGGCTTCGATCTGGACCCCGGTGGGGCCAAGTTCGTCGAGTTCGAACCGGGCCGCAAGGCGACCCTGCGCTATGCCGACGGCATGACCGACAGCTGGGAGCTCGAAGGGTCGGAGGGCAAGACCCGGCTCACCCTGGT
>DATELR010000035.1:0-2757 GCA_035276345.1 Streptosporangiaceae bacterium
CGTTCCCGCAGCGGCATGTGCATGAACAATCCGGTGCGGTCAGGCCAGCGGGGGTGCACGGTCGGTATCGGGATGCCGCCGGATCCCGCAGGGGAACGGGAAGAGCTCCGCCCATGCGCCTTCTTCCGGCGGCGCAGATCAGGTGCCTGAGCGCATGGGCAGTCACTCCGGCCACGCACAGCGCGGCGGCGGGCCTTCTCGGCCAGACCCGGCAGTTGGTGGACCCGGACACGTGCACCAGGCCCAGCCGCGTCCCGCGGTGGGCCAGCTTACGGTGCGGCCGGCCGATGCCGACCCAGGACCCGCCGGGCCTGTCACGGTCCGGCGGCCCGAGTCGATGACCTCGAGCCGCCGCTCGGCGAAGCGCCCGCTGGCGGCCTGGTCCATCCGCGCTGATCGGTCGGGCAGGCCGCCTTTGGCAGCTGGCGGTCGGGCCTTGACCCGATGCCAGCCCGAACGGGCGTTGCACGGTGCAGCCGGCCGTCCGGCGGATGCGCGCGGGAGCCGGTTGCTTGTCAGCAACTTGTCGAAGCTCCGTTGAGCCGGTCCCGATATGGTTGCCTAGTGGAGGGATCGCGGGGAGAGGCTGGTGGCTTGCTTGGACTGGCAGCGGCGCTGATACCCTCGTGGCTCGGCGCGCTGGTCCGCGGGCAGTCCGGCGTTGCCCGCGCACGCGCGGGCTCACGCGCGACGGCGGGCCTGTTCGCCGGCTATTGCGGTGACGCTCGGCCGCTGGCCGTATTCGTCTGATGTGCCGGGTTCTTGCTTACCTGGGTCCGCCGCTGAACGTCGAGCATGTCCTGTTCACCACGGACAGCTCACTGGTGCGCCAGGCGTACAGCCCGCGCATGATGGCTTCGTTTTTGAACCTCGCCGGCTTCGGGATGGTGGCGTGGGACCCGAAATCCCGGATGCCCGAGGCGCCGTTCGTCTATCGGGTCACCGCGCTGCCGGTTTTCGATCGTAATCTGGAGAATCTGGCGCGGAAGATCACCCCGCGGTGCTTGCTGGCCCACGTCAGGGGCGTGCCGAACAGCCCCGAAGCGGTCGTCTCGCAGCAGAACGTGCACCCGTTTCTCTACAGCGGGGCCCATGTCGCGCTCGCCCACAACGGGCTCCTGCGCGAGTTCGGCAGGATGCGCCACGGATTGCTGGAGTTCATCAGGCCTGAGCTGGCGCAGCGAATCGAGGGAACGACCGACTCGGAGTGGCTTTACGTGCTGCTGCTTTCTCAGCTCGACGACCCGTGCGGTCTCCCCGGCCCCGACGAGCTCGCCGCCGCGGTCGCGCAGACGCTGTCGATCGTGCGGCGCGTGCGCGAGCGCCACGACATTCGCGTCTCATCCCCGGTCAATCTGTTCGTCAGTACGGGCCAATGCGTGATCGTGACCCGGTTCTCGTTCGATTACGGCTGGTATCCGCCCCAGGATCGGACGTTCCTAGAATTGGACTTGGCCTACAAGAGTCTTTGGTACACGCTCGGCGAGGAGTACCTGGAGCGCGGCGGGGAGTGGATGATGACGCCGGCGGGCGGCAGGCCGAGTTCGCTGATCTTGGCCTCAGAGCCGCTGACCAGGGACGTTTCGACGTGGCTGGAGGTGCCGGAGTATTCGATGCTGACGGCGTGGATCAAAGACGATGCGCTGAGGTTTCAGGCGCTTGATCTCGATGTCTAACCAGGCCGGTGCCGGCGGCGGTGGGCGGGAAGGCTCCGCCACCGTCGCCTTCCTGCGGCAGGTGCCGCTGTTTGCCGGGCTGACGGCGGATGAATTGCACGACCTGGTCGCAGGCATGCAGCCGATCGAACTCGCGCCCGGCGAACTGCTCTGGCGTCAAGGCCAGGCGGCAGACGCGCTTCACGTAATAAGCGAGGGCAGGATCGGCATCTACCTGCGGCAGCCTGGCGGAACCGAGGTCCGGCTGACCACGCTCGGGCCGAGGGAAGTGCTCGGGGAGGTGCCGCTGATTGACGGCGGGACGCGCAGCGCAACCGCACGCGTCCTCGACCGAGCGCGGCTGTGGTCGCTCAGCCGGGTCGACTTCGCCGCGCTGACGCTGCGGCGAAGCCCGACCGCGCTGGCGCTCAGGCGCAGGATCTGCGCCGTCGCGTGCACCCGGTTGCGCGACCGATACCAGCAGCTCGCTAACTCGCTCCCTCCCGGCTTGCCGTCTGGCGCGTCAGAGCCACCGACGGCGGCCGAGCTGACGGAGTCGGCGCCATCGGACGACTACCTGACCAACCTCGCGTTCTTCCGCGACTTCGCTGCTGATCACCTGCGGTCGCTCGTCGAACGCTCGCAGCTGTTCATGATTCCGCGCAGGCGCGTCCTCGAGCACGAAGGGGATGCGCCTCGCGGTTGCTACGTGACGCTGAACGGCGCAGTCGAGATCACGATCGAGCGCGGCCGGCAGCGCATCCCGATCGGTCTCGCCGGTCCCGGGCAAGCGTTCTCGTACGTCGGTCTGATCGACGGCAAGACCGCGCCGGTGACAGTGAGAACCCGCGAGCTCTCACTATTGCTGCGGATCGCACCGGACCCCTTTGCCGGCTACTTCCACGGTGCCACGGCCAAGTCGCACGCGCTGTTCAATGCCATCGAGCGCGATCTAATGGGTGCGCTTCGCAGAACTGACCTTGGCTTTGTCAGGGCCGTTGGCACGGCCGCAATTCGCACGTCGGCAATGGCACCAGAACGGGGCGCCCCGTTTGATCAAGGAGACACTGGCCCCCTGCCAAGCACCGGGCCACCCGGCGGT
>DATELR010000036.1:0-13966 GCA_035276345.1 Streptosporangiaceae bacterium
CGATCTGCCGCCAGGCACTGCCGACATCCAGCAGCTGGTATTTGCGCTGGGTACCCGGCCGACGTTCGCACTTCTGGTCGTCACGCCGCAGCTGGTCGCCCACCGTGACGCCCACCGGTTGCTGCACGAGCTGGAGCGGAGCAGGGCCATGATCCTGGGCGGGATCGAGAACATGGCTGGCCAGATCTGCCCGAGCTGCGGCGACCTCACGACCTTGTTCGCTGCTGCTCCCGCCGAAGACGCGATCTGGACCCGCGTTCCCAAGCTCGTCAGCATCCCGTTCAGCGCTGCCGCTGCTGAGGATGCCGATCGCGGCAAGCCAGTGATGATCACGCGAGCAGTTCCAGAGCAGGTCGTTGCCTACCAGACAGTGGCCATGACCATCCGCGACGCACTCCGCACCGGCCTGGACCACCGCCCCGACATGAACTAGGCATCCTTGGCGACGAGTACCGTCGGCGCCAGGGCGCCTTCCTGCGGAGGCTCGGGGATTTGAACCCCGGATGGGCGTGAACCCAAACCGCATTAGCAGTGCGGCGCCATAGACCGGACTAGGCGAAGCCTCCTGGCCTCTGCGGGATCGCCGGAGAGGCGTCCTCAGAGTACCGTGATGCGATCATGCGCAGCTGCTGGCGGACGAGCCCAGCTGGGCGGCGCCGATCGCGGAATCAGGGTACCGGGACCGACTGGACCGCTGCAAAGCAGCACCAGTCGCGGGCTCGAGCAGCTCAGCGCGCCTCAATCACCTCATAGTCGCCGTGCGCGTACGCATCCCTGATCTTGGTCTTGGCGAACTTGCCGACGCTAGTCTTCGGTACCTCGCTGATGAAAGCCCAGCGCTCGGGAAGCTGCCAGCGCAGCACCCGGTCGGCCAGGAACGTGCGCAGCTCGGCAGCCGTCGTGGTGGCGCCGGGAGCCAGGACAACGGTTGCCAGCGGCCGCTCGCCCCACTTCTCGTCTGAGATACCGATCACGGCCGCCTCGAGTACGTCGGGATGCCCCATGATCGCGTTCTCGAGCTCCATCGACGAGATCCACTCACCGCCGGACTTGATGACGTCCTTCGCACGGTCGGTCAGCACGACGTAGCCGAGCGGGTCGATGGTCCCGACGTCGCCGGTGCGCAGCCAGCCGTCCCTGAACTTGGCCGGATCGTCGTCCTTGTAGTACGCGCCCGTCACCCACGGGCCGCGTACCTCGACCTCGCCGACCGCCTTGCCGTCGAGCGGTAGCTCAGCGCCTTCGTCCCCGACCAGCCTGGCTTCGACCTCGCAGATCAGGCGGCCAGCAGTGTCCTTGTAATGCCAGGCCTCATCGCCGGTCGCATCGACGGGCGGATACGCGACGCTGCCCAGCGGCGAGGTCTCGGTCATGCCCCACGCCTGCAAGATCGTGACACCGAGCTCCTTCTCGTAGGCCTCCATCAGCGCATGCGGCACCGCCGAGCCTCCGCACGGCACGATGCGAAGCGAGCTGAGGTCGCCGCCGTTCGCGCGCACATGCTGCAACAATGCGTTCCAGATGGTCGGGACCGCGCCAGCTACCGTTGGCCGCTCGGCTTCAATGAGCTTGACCAGCGGCTCTGGCTGCAGGTACTTGTCCGGCATGATCAGGCTGGCCCCGGCCATCACGGCCGCGTACGGCAAGCCCCAGGCGTTGGCGTGGAACATCGGCACCACCGGCAGCACGCGGTCGCGCTCGGACATGCCGAACACCGTGCCGGTGTTGACGGCCATCGAGTGCAGATGCATGGACCGGTGGCTGTAGACGACGCCCTTCGGGTGGCCCGTGGTGCCGCTCGTGTAGCACATTGCCGCGGCGGAACGCTCGTCCACATCAGGCCAGTCGAAGCGGTCGGACTGGGCCGCGAGGAGGTCGTTGTAGGAATGCACCTCGCGCCCTGGGCCCGCGACGGCGTCCAGCGCCGATGGATCTGTATCGCCGGGTGATCCGGTCACGATCACGTGGCGAATCAGCTCCGCGTGGGGCAGAACCTGGGCTAGCAGCGGAACCAGGCTCGGATCGACGATCACTACGTCATCGCCGGCGTGGGCGGCGATGTAACCGATCGTCTGCGGCTCGAGTCGCAGGTTCAGGGTGTGCAGCACGGCACCCATCGACGGTACTGCCAGGTACGCCTCGAGGTGCTCGGCGTTGTTCCACATCAAGGTCGCGACCCGCTGGTCGCCGTCCACGCCCAGCGAGCGGAGCGCGTTCGCGAGCCTGGCAGCCTTGGCGCCAGTCTCCGCATAGGTCTGCCGGCGCAGGCCATCGGGGGCAAACGTCACCACTTCCCGGCCGCCGTACACGCTGCACCCGTACTGCATGATCCTCGTGACGGTGAGCGGAATGTCCATCATCGTGCTGCGCACAGAGACCTCCTGCGGACTGCCTATCCCTGCCGCCTGCCCGCCGTTGTCGGCCAGGGGCGCCGGAAATATCCCTGGGGTGGATAGTCCCACGTTGGCGGCGAAACGTCACCGGGTCGGCTGGCAGATGATCGCCAGGTTGTCCCGCCGACGCCGGAGGTTCCGGCCGGGCCGTCCTTACTCAGCCATCAGGTCAGCGTCGGTACGCAGCTTGGCGACCGCGCGCGAGACCGTGCTCTTGACCGTGCCCTGGCTGACGCCCAGGATGTCGGCGACCTCTGCCTCGCTCATGTCCTCGAAGTAGCGCAGTACTACCGCCGCGCGCATCCGCTGCGGCAGCTTGTCGATCGCGCGCTGCAGGGTGTCGTGCAGCTCGTTATTGCCGGAGGTGTCGACCGCCGGCTGATCCGGGATGTCATCGGTCGGGTACTCATCCACCCGGCGGCGCCGCCACCAGGAGATATGTGTATTCACTATGGCGCGCCGGACATAACCGTCCAGCGCCTTGCGGTCCTCGATCCGGTCCCAGGCCTGGTAGGTCTTGGCCAGAGCCGACTGCACGAGGTCCTCAGCGTCGGCCAGATTGCCGGTTAGGAGATAGGCAGATCGCAGCAACGCCCGTCCTCGCGTACCGACGAACTCGCGGAATTCGGCGTCTACTCTGGCCGCGTCGAGCTGACGCGGAACGACCTCGCTGCCCGGTTCTGGGGCGTGCCTGAAGCGGCCTTGCTGCTGCCCCGGACCACGGCCGGCACGCCGGCTAACCCCGGCCTGCTTCTCGTACTTCTGGCCACCGTGATCGCCCCCGACGCTCACAAGTCAACGGTACCTATGACACTGCGTTCATGACTAATTACGCATCGTAACGCGCCGCAGGTCGTAGGCATATAGACGGAACGTCGGTTCCACCCGTCTCCGGGCCCATGACTGTCCTAGCCAGACTTGACTACAAGAAGATCGACAAAACCACTTGACGCCTGTTCGATCACTAAGCAAATGTCGAACATCAGAGTGTGATTCGCGAGGAGCGATCACACCGCGGGGAGGCGGGTGTCGGTGAGGCCGGCTGGGGTGTGCTGTGAGCGGTGCCCCGGTGCAACCCTGGCCAATACCCGCCACATAGCCAAGCGTCGGCTGCTGAAGGCGGCCGTATTCCAGCCGCAGGCCGGACTTGCTCCAGGGACGCGAGGCACTAGTGCTGCCCGGGGCAAAACGGGCGCTACGCGTCCCGGCATCCGCGCCGATGCGGCGACCTCCGGCCGTAGTGCGAATGGTGTTTCTGAGCGGCATTCGCCCGCAGCGCAGGGATCACCAGCCTCTGCCGACGGTCGCAACGGACACGGAACGCTCGGCCACGAATTCGTCACGTCAGCGACAGGCTACGGGCCCGCGCCAGGCAATCTGTACCGTGCAGTTACCGGGCAGATCCTCGATGTGAGCCCGCAGGTCATCGCCATCGGAGACGAAGGCGGAGAGCGCAGGTTCGCGCTCACCGCCAACGCAACCGCCTGGCGTGGCAGCGCCTTAGATCCCGCAGCCCTCAGCAGGGGAGATGAAGCCATCATCAGGCTGCTGCCTTCCCGGCCCGGGGTCGCGGACAAGATCTGGGCGAATATCGGGCGCGTCACCGGCGTCATCGTGGAGTGCGACTCCGCGAGCCTGGTCGTCAACGAGGGCGCGACGAAGAGCATGCAGAAGGTCGTCATACCGAGAAACGCCAGCGGCCGCGTGGAGGTCATGCTTCCGACCATGCAGCCTGGCTACCTGATAGACATCATCGGGATCCGGCACCCCGACTATCTCGAGGGCCTGGTTCCAGTGAGCCCGCAGCCGCGCTACCACTCAGACCGGGTGGTGCCCGACAAGGCTGCGGGGAGCCGCTTTCCCGAGCAGATCGCCGGTTCGGCGATCTGGCATGACTCAGCCGAGGAACCTTACGGGGTACTCGGTATTTCCTATCCGGCCATCGATCCGGCCGCTGACTGCGCCGAGAACCTCGCCGCTCGCTTCCCGCCTGGCCATGCACCAGCCTTTCGTCAGCTGCCATACCTCGCTGTCGGCACCGCGCTGAACGTGCGTAATGAATGCACGAGCATCACGTGGACCCTGCCGGTCACGGGCTGCGCGCCGATGGCGCGCCTATTCAATGACCACTGCATCGCTTGCGCGACCTCGCCGCGAGGGCGGGTTGCCGATCTGACGATTGCCAGCTTCGTGGCGCTTGGTGGCGATCTCGAAGCTGGCTGCTTTAGCGCGACGCTGACGATAGGCCGATGACATGCTGCTCACTGCCCTGGGACAGGCTCAGATACCGCTGCTCGCGGCGATGCTGCTCGGCGGCTGCGCCGCCAAGTTCGCACGGGGGATCAGGCGCCGCTCGATCGACGCGGGGCTCGGGCCGACGGCGTTGTTCCCGCTCAGGCTGCGACCGGTCGCAGCCGCTACGCTCAGTGCGATCGAACTCGCGATGGGCATCGGGCTGATCGTGACCGCTGGCAGCCTCGGGGGAACACCTGCGGCCACATTGATCCGGATCGGCACCTGCCTGCTCTTCGTTGTCGCGACCCTGGCACTGGTCGAGTTGCGCAACATCAGGCCGGACATCGGATGTGGCTGCTTCGGCGAGTTCAGCTCGACCCCGATTACAGGGCGGACGCTGACCCGCTCCATCCTGCTGGCCGCAGCGGCGCTCGGTACTGTCTCGGTCAAGCCAATAAGACCGCACGGCTTGGCCAACGATTGGGTGCAGGTCCTAGCCATCCTGGCAATAGAGCTCGTCATCATCGCGGCGTTGTCGCCCGAGGTACGAGAGCTGCTGGTGCGCATCGGGTACTCCGCGCCGTGCGAGCTACGGATGCCCACCACTGACCACACGCTCAGCGCACTCCGCCGCAGCAGTCAGTGGCGGCGGCATCTGGCGCTCCTGGCCGCCGATGAGCCGCAGGATGTCTGGCGTGAGCTCTGCTGGCGCTACATGTCCTTCCCGAGCAGGTACAACGGCCGGGAGGCCGACCTCGTCTTCGCCATTTACCTGCAGAACCGGCGCCCGGTCGTACTGTCCGTACTGGTTGATGCCATGACCGGCGCCGTCATTCCGTGGCCGGTCAGCTCGGGCCGGCCGGTCGGATGGCGCTGGGCAAGACTGCTTCGCCGGGGCACGCACGCTGCACCACAGCCCGAGCTTCCCGCCTGGCTGGGCGAGCGCCCCGCGCCTGGCCGACTGGCTGGTCAGGCCCACACGACAGCCCTTAGCCAAGAGCACCCGACGTTGATGAGCAGCCGGGCGAGCTGAGTTATGCATCTCTATTGCCTTCTCTTGGCCAGGTGCTAGAGATCGCAATAGAGCCCGAGAGCTACGTCAGCTAGGTTGCGCGCGCAAGAAGCGCCCGAAATGCGGGACCGTGAACGCGATCAGGCCGCGTTCTGAGCTGTAGATCAGTCCCTTCTTGATCAGGTTGTCCCTCGCTGGCGACACGCTCGACGGCTTCCGGCCGAGCTCGTCAGCAACCTGCGCGGTCGGCACTGGCTCGTCCCCGAGCAGCGCCATCGCACGCATGTACTCCCGCTCGGCCGGCGTAGCGCGCTCGTACCTGCTGCCGAAGAAGCCCACGGCAAGCTCGCTGGCTGCGAGCGGAGCAGCGACCTCGACGTCTGCGGGCGTGACGGGGCTCGTCGCCGCCACATCCCAGGTCACCTTGCCGTACGCCTGGACGAAGTAGGGATAGCCGTCGGCGGCTACGTAGAGCGCATCCAGCGCCGCCGGATCGAAGTCGGCGCCCTCCCGCCTGGCCGGCGCCAGCAGCGCGACGTCGGCCGCCTGCCGGTCCAGACGGTCAATTGATACATAGCGGAACAAACGCTCTGAGTAGCTCTTGCTCGCCGACAGCACTGATGGCAGGTGCGGCAACCCGGCGCCTACGACGATCAGCGGCCCGCCGCTTTGTGACAGCTCATGACATGCCGCGCACAGCGCGGAGATGTCGGCCGCAGGGATGTCCTGCATCTCGTCGATGAACAGGGCGATGCCGACCCCGAGGTCGGCGGCGATGGCGGCCGCGTCGGTCAGCAGTTCGGTCAGGTCGATCTCCAGGTCGCCAGAATCCGCGCGGCCCCTGGCCATCGGCACATCGATGCCAAGCTGGCTGATTGCGGCGCCGCCTTTGGGTGCACGCGGGTCCCTGGCGAGAAAGGCCTTGAGAACGGCGAGAAAATCATCGATGCGCTGCGGTGCGCGGTGCCGTGGCGCTAGCTCGCGGACGGCCATGTGCAACGCGCTGCCGACCGGGCGGCGGATCGACTGCTCGGGCCTGGCCTCGATCTTGCCGGTGCCCCACAGCCGCTGCATGGCCATCGAGCGGAACGCGTTGAGCAGCACGGTCTTCCCGACGCCCCGCAAACCGGTCAGCACCATGCTGCGCTCCGGCCTGCCTTTGGCTACCCGCTCCAGCACCACCTCGAACTGCGCGAGTTCCCGGTCCCTGCCCGCCAGCTCGGGCGGGCGCTGCCCGGCACCCGGTGCATACGGGTTTCGTACGGGATCCATGCCATAGCAGCCTATGGGCCGGTCTAGCGAGATCCCTAGATTGGCTTAGAAAGACTTAGCGGCGTGTCGCGGCACATGTCCCAGGTCGTGAGCTACCGGTCAGGACGAGGCTGCGCGCGGTGCAGCTGGCTGAGGTACTCGTTGTATGCGGCTAGCTGTTCGTCGTCTTCGTCGATGTCGGCGTCAGCGGCCATCGCGCTGGGGGCGACGGTCGCTCGCCTGGCGGATTCGAGCCACCCGCGAGTCCGGGTCTCGGTGCGCGTATCGGTGCTCCACATGAGGAAGACGACCATCATCATCACGAACATGAGCCCGTCGCCGCCGACCCACATCGCAGCGCCACCAGCGTGCAGGTCCGCGGTCGCGGTCCCGGCCCAGGATGGCCGGGGGCCGAGCGTGAGCCCCGGCGTGCCGCGGTTGGCATATCCGAGAACCAGTCCTGTGAACGTGTCCACCGGCATGATCAGGAAGAGCAGGATCAGCTTGGTCGGGTAGGACAGCCGCCACTTGATCGGCTCAGACCCGATGATCGGCAGGAAGAACAGGTAGCCGACCACGAGGAAGACGACGTGCTCGGCTTCGTGCGCGACGTCGTTGCGGGCGATCAGGTTCGCCGCGCTCGTCAGGTGCAGGACGACGATCGCCACCGCGTAGGCGGCGAACCCGAAGACCGGCCAGGTGAGGAACGTCGCGACCCGCGAGCGCAGGACCCCCTTCACCCAGGTGTGCAGCGGGTTGCGGCTGGCGTGCAGGAGCAGCGTCAGCGGCTGCCCGAAGATCAGGAGCGGCGGCACCGCCATGATCAGCAGCAGGTGCTGGACCATGTGATCCCAGAACAGGACGTCGTCGTAAGTACCGATACCGCTCTGCAACGAGATCACGATGATCGCAAGCCCGCCGAGGAACAGCCCCGTCCGCCAGCGCGGCCAGGGGCGCGCCGGGTGCTCGCGGCCAACCCGCACGACACCCCAGAGGTAGAGGGCCGCCGCCACCACGACGGACACGGTAACGACCGGTGCTGCCTGCCACTGAGTCAGTACCGCGTGCCAGCCGAACGGGGGAAGCATCGAACCTCCTTCGCCAGCGAGCCTACCTAGCAGCATGATGTGGCGCTTTCCGGCCTGTCCGCCGGGCCGGTGGCTAGCGGGTCAAAGGCTCACCTTCCGCAATCTGACTGATTAGGCTGCTGGAATGGCGCTAACGCAAGGCTCTCCTGAGTCGCTTGCGCAGAAGGCAACCAGGCTGGTGCGCACGTTCGCCGCCGATCCGGTCGGTGTTTCGCGCTCGCTGCCGGGAGAGTTCCTGCAGAAGCACGGGAGCATCAAATACTCCTCGGCCGAGGTCGACGAGAACTGGTATCAGCACCTGCACAAGCTGCTCGGCGCACCGTGGCCATGCGCCGAAACTGAGCGCCTGGACTCGCTGATGTCCGACATCGGCGAGCGGCTGAAGAGTCATGGCCTGGCCACAGGCCGCGGCACTTACGGCTGGTACAGCGATGCCGAAATCACCCTGGGCCGGGCCGTCTGGTGCGCCACGCAGCACATTCGCCCTGAAGTGATCATCGAAACCGGCGTGGCACACGGGGTCACGACGCGAATCGTCCTCGAGGCGCTGAACAGGAACGACCGCGGGCATCTGTGGAGCATCGACCTGCCGCATCCGCTGGATCACCGGTTGCACGCCCAGACCGGAGTCGCGGTGACGGAGGACTGCCGGGCGCGCTGGACGTACCTGGAAGGGGCGAGCAGGCAGCGGCTACCGCGCCTGGTGCTGGACGTCGGACATGTCGAGTTGTTCATCCACGACAGCCTGCACACCGCGAAGAACACGCTGTTCGAGATGGAGCAGGCTGCCTCCGTGATGCCTCCGGGAGGCGTCATGCTCATCGACGACATAAAGTCGCATCTGGGCTTCGCAACCTTTGCCAGGCAGCATCCCGAGTATCAGACGATCGTCTGCGAGACCGAGGACAAGATCGGGATGTTCGGCATCGCAGTCAAGAGTTCGCCCGCGATGTCCGACGCGGAGATATGAGAAGCTACGATCGCCTGTGCCTGATGGCATCCAGGAGGGTTCGCCTAGTGGCCGATGGCGGCGGTCTTGAAAACCGCTAGGGGGCGTGAGCTTCCTCGTGGGTTCGAATCCCACACCCTCCG
Source organism: Streptosporangiaceae bacterium (assembly GCA_035276345.1). Lineage (GTDB taxonomy): Bacteria > Actinomycetota > Actinomycetes > Streptosporangiales > Streptosporangiaceae > Chersky-822. The sequence continues at coordinate 9,072 of DATELR010000036.1, forward strand.
CTCATTGGCCCGAGGAACAAAACCGGGAAGCGGGTCTCCGCGGCTTAGGCTCAAGGTGTGGACAGGCGCATCTTCGGGCTGGAAAACGAGTACGGCGTCACTTGCACTTTCCGCGGGCAGCGGCGCCTGTCACCCGATGAGGTGGCCCGTTACCTGTTCCGCAGGGTGGTGTCGTGGGGGCGCAGCAGCAATGTGTTCCTGCGTAACGGGGCACGGCTCTACCTGGACGTCGGCAGCCATCCGGAGTACTCGACGCCCGAATGCGACAGCGTCGTCGACCTGGTGGTGCACGACAAGGCGGGCGAGCGGATCCTCGAGGGTCTGCTGGTCGATGCCGAGCAGCGGCTGCGGGAGGAGGGCATCGCCGGGGATATCTATCTGTTCAAGAACAACACCGACTCGGCTGGCAACTCCTACGGCTGCCATGAGAACTACTGTGTCGGGCGGCATGCAGAGTTCGGACGGCTGGCAGATGCGCTGATTCCGTTCCTGGTCACCCGGCAGATCATCTGCGGGGCGGGCAAAGTGCTGCAGACCCCGCGTGGGGCGGTCTATTGCGTGTCGCAGCGGGCCGAGCATATTTGGGAGGGCGTGTCGTCGGCGACCACCCGGTCTCGCCCGATCATCAATACCCGTGATGAGCCGCACGGCGACGCCGAGCGTTTCCGGCGGCTGCATGTGATTGTCGGCGACTCCAACATGAGCGAGGCGACGACGATGCTGAAGGTGGGCGCGACCGACCTGGTGCTGCGGATGGTCGAGGCGGGCGTGGTGATGCGTGACCTGACCCTGGATAATCCGATCCGGGCGATCCGCGAGGTCAGCCACGACATGACTGGTCGCACCAAGGTGCGACTCGCCAGCGGGCGCGAGGCGAGTTCGTTGGAGATCCAGAACGACTACTTCACCAGGGCGAGTGACTTCGTCGAGCGGCGCGGCGGCGACGCGGTCATCGCCCGGGTACTGGAGTTGTGGGAGCGTACGCTGCGCGCTGTGGAGACCCAGGACCTCGATCTTGTCGCCCGTGAGATCGACTGGGTGACGAAGTTCCAGCTGATCGAGCGTTACCGGGCCAAGCATGACCTGCCGCTTAGTTCGCCGCGGGTCGCCCAGCTGGACCTGGCCTACCACGACGTGCATCGCGGCCGGGGGCTCTATTACCTGCTGGAGCGGCGCGGGTCGGTCGAGCGGGTGGCCCGGGATCTGGAAATCTTCGAGGCCAAGTCGGTGCCGCCGCAGACCACCCGGGCACGGCTACGCGGCGAGTTCATCCGCAGGGCGCAGGAGAAGCGCCGCGACTTCACCGTCGACTGGGTGCACCTGAAGCTGAACGACCAGGCGCAACGCACGGTCCTGTGCAAGGACCCGTTCCGGTCCGTCGACGAGCGGGTCGACAAACTGATCGCCGGAATGTGAACACCGGGGAACTCCGCCATCCGAAGACGACGAACCGGTGCCCACACTCGAACCTACGACTTAGCTCCGGCGAGGCCATTCGCGTGCTGCCGCTCCTGCGCAGCGTGCCTCGCGGCTGCTCGGCTCAGGCCGAGCAGCCGTGACCTGCGGTGAGGATGCTGGGATGCCATGCGCCCCAGCGTCTCAGCAATCGATTCCTCAGTGGCCGCCACCTCGCCCGCTACTTTGGCGATTTCGGCGCGCAGCATCTGCGATCGCCATCGGGCGTGGACCGCCTTGTCTGCCAGTACCTGGGGCTCGTGGGCGCTCTGCTCGTGAGTCATCACTCAACCTCCAGCCTCGGCCGCCGCACCTATGCACGCCTGACGACATGCCGCTACCCCGTGCGAACAGGGCAAACGTGAACCAGGTGCGACTGGCCCAGGGCTAGAGCGCCATCGCGGGCGATGCCGCCAGGCGTCCGGCCGCCTTTCGGTTGAGTTCGCGGTTAAGCGTGATGGCGGAGTTGATCAGAGACAGGTGGGTGAAGGCTTGCGGGAAGTTACCAAGCTGCCCGCCGGTCGAGTCGATCTCCTCGGAGAACAGGCCGAGGTGGTTGCCGTAGGTGAACATCTTCTCGAATGTCAGCACCGCCTCGTCGAGCCGCCCAGCCCTCGCGAGCGCATCAACGTACAGGAACGTGCAGAGCGAGAAGGTGCCCTCGCTGCCGTGCAGGCCATCCGGGGAGGCCGCTGGGTTGTAACGGTAGACCAGGCTGTCAGAGACCAGTTCCTTGTTCATCGCATCCAGGGTGGACAGCCACCGCGGATCAGTGGGCGAGATGAAGTCCTCGATCGGCATGAACAGCAGAATGGAGTCCAGCACCTCGGTGTCGTAATGCTGGGTGAACGCGTTGACCTTGGGGTTCCAGCCGCGCTTCATCACCTGGTTGTACAGCTCGTCGCGCGCGACCACCCACTTGGCGACGTTGGCGGGCCTCCCGTGCCGCTCGGCCAGCTTGATCGCCCGGTCCAGAGCGACCCAGCACTGGAACCGGCCGTAGGTGAAGTCCCTGCGGCCGCCGCGAGTTTCCCAGACACCCTCGTCGGGCTGGTCCCAGTTGTCAGCTACCCAGTCCACGATCTTGGTGAGCGCGAGCCAGCCCTCATAAGCGATCGGCACACCTGCATTGTCACCGGCCAGGATCGCATCCCCGGCTTCGCCGTAAATATCGAGCTGGAGCTGGTCAGCTGCCCCGTTACCGATCCGCACCGGTTTTGAGCCCCGCCACCCCTCGAAGTGGTCGAGGGTCTCCTCAGTAAGGTCCGAGGAACCGTCGACCCGGTACATGATCTTGAGCGGACTCGCACCGTCCGCGCTTGCGCCGCCCTCAATTACCCGGTCGCGGATCCAGGCGCCGAACCGGGCTGCCTCTTCGAGGTAACCCAGGTTCGACAGGGCGTGCATGGTCAATGACCCGTCCCGGATCCAGGTGAACCGGTAATCCCAGTTGCGCTCGCCCCCGGCCTCTTCGGGTAGCCCGAAGGTGGCCGCTGCCACCGGTGCACCCGACGGCTGGTAGGTCATCAGCTTCAGGGTCATCGCCGACCGCGTGACCATCTCTCGCCACCGGCCCTCGTATGCCGACCGGTTCAGCCAGGCCTTCCAGTAAGCGGCCGTGTCATCAGTCAGCCGCTGCACCTCCTCCGGCGCGATGGCTCGCGGCTGGCCGCCCATCGACTCCAGAATCACGCCGCCGGTCTGGCCCTCGCGCAGGTTAATCACTGCGCGGAGCCCGTCACCGGCGCGTTCAGGGGTCGTACCGCCCTCGGCGGCTGTCCGCCGGCCCGACGTGTGCAGCGTGAGCTCCATGCCGCCGCTTGTGCGGAACACAGCTCCAGCGTCCGTAATATCCACGTTGTGGCTGGCCCGGCCGTAGTCGAACCTCGGCTGAAGCTCAATGACGAACTGCATCTGTCCCCGCGCCACCCGCACCTGACGGACCAGCCTGTGACGGTCCGTCGGCCCGCCCTCGATCACCGGCATGAAGTCCTGCACCTCGCCCACGCCATCGGGGGTCATGAACCGGGTAATGAGGATCGCCGTGTTCGGGAGATAGAGCTGCCTGGTGACAAAGTCGTCGCTGGCCGGCCTGATCCGGAAATAGCCGCCCTTCTCCGCGTCAAGCAGCGAGCAGAATACGCTCGGTGAGTCAAAGCGCGGGCAGCAGAAGAAGTCGATCGTGCCATCCTGCGTCACCAGCGCTGCTGTCTGTAGATCGCCGATCAGACCGTGATCGCTAATGTTCGGATACCGGCTCACGCCTGCCCCCTTCTCCGGCCCGCCAACTCTTGCTCCGCGTACCGGATCACGGTCGCAGACCGCGGGCCCCAGGCGCATCGCCCAAGCAGGGTGATCGGCCGGCCTGAGCCCCTGGCGACCTTTCGGTCGGCCCGTTTGTGACACGCGCTACGAGCCCGCCAGCCACGCCAGAAAGCGGCCCCGCGACCAGCACCGGCCTATGGCCTCGGCGCGCAGAACTGACTCTTCGGACACCGCCAGGCCGATGATGCTGTGGCCAGAGGCGCGGCGATCGCCAAGCGTAGGTATCTCCGGCGCGACTCCAACCCCCTCAACCGACACCCAAGCCACCGCTCGGTGGGCCGCGGCTTCTTCGAGGCGGCGCAGGAAGCGCAGGCGGCTCTCGAGCGCAAGCTGCGACAGCGCCCACGTCGTGGTGACGACGGGCAGAGAGCTCGCGGGTACCCGGGCGAAAGCGTCAGGCAGCACCTCGACGACGTCACCTCGCAGCAACAGCGGAGGGGCCGTCGCCGCCAGCGCCATCTCCGCTTGCAGTCTCGCGGCCCGCTCGGGCTGGTCCGGCTGCTGGCAGGCGCGCAACCACCTGGCGTCATCTTCATTGGTCACGTCGATCGGATCGCGATCGACGCCGATCCTGGCAACGACTTCGGGCATTCCCCGCGCCGGTATGGGCTGCTCTCCCACCAGCGAAGACGACTGCTGCACGGCAGATGACGGATCGCCCAGCGATTGTCCGTTGCTGAAGGTGATGCCAACGCGATCGACATTGAGACTGAGGCCGGCGGAACAACCGACGTCGATCAGCCCGACCGCCTTCGCGCCTGCTCGGTGCGCCGCCTCGGCGATCGCCGGATACAGCACGGCGCAGCGTCCGGTCTCGTTAGGCCGCGCCCGCCGGCGAACGGCGATGGCGACCACCGGCTCGGTCATTCGCACCAGCGTGTCGATCGCCGCGCGAGCAGCAGCGTCGCCGTCCGCAGCCTCATAGGCCGCAGCAAGCGCCGGAGCTCGTCCGGCGAGAACGAGGTCGTGGAGCGCGGTGAGGATGATCGTGGGATGCCGCTTGCGCGCCGGGACCGCTTCGATTGCCTGCAGCGCCGCATCGGATTCACTCAGGGCGACGGCGACACGCTTGTACAGCGGCGATGTTCCGGCTGCGTCAACCTCGCCGAACCGGC
>DATELR010000037.1:0-9586 GCA_035276345.1 Streptosporangiaceae bacterium
CTTGTCGTGCGGGGCTATGTTCTGCACTTGCTTGGGCAGCAGTATCTGCAGCGGCGTAAGCGATGCCATCCACAGGCCCATGCAGGCAAGACCGAGCTGGGTGATCCATCGCTTGCGGACCGGGACCGTCGGCTCGGCGAGAGCATGCGGCAGCTGCGGGGCCTCAGTCGCCTGCTCGGCCATGAATCCTCCGTCTGATTACGGGACGCTCTTGATCTTCCAGACCAGTACCGATCCGATCGCCGCGACGACGGCAGTGGCGGCGAAGAGCGCCGGATAGCCGCCGAGACTGACCAGCAGGGCGGCGATCGCTCCGGCCAGGGCGGCAGGTCCGACAATCGCGATGTTGATGATCCCGAGGTCCTTGGCGCGGTCCCTCGCGGCCGGCAGCACCTGGGTGATCAGCGCCTGGTCGACCGCCAGGTAGGCGCCGAAGCCCGCGCCGAACAACACCGCTGCGCCCATGGCAGCGGTCCAGGTCTCGACGAACGTCAGCAGCAGCGCAGCCGCTCCCATCAGGCAGCCGGAGACCGTGACGATCATCTTCCGCTTGCCAATCCGGTCGGAGATCACACCGCCGACGATGGCAGTGACGACAACGAATCCGGTGTAGATCGCGATCAAGACGAACAAGCCCTGCGCCGGGTGGCGGTAGTGGACCTGGTCACGCAGGAAGTACAGCAGGTACAGCGTCCCCATCCCGATGGCCAGGGAAGCAAGGAACCGGGTGAGCCAGGCCCAGGCGAAGTCCGGGTGCCGGCGCGGGTCGATCCAGTAAGCCCCGAGCAACGTGCGCAGCGACAACGGCGCCCGATGTTCGGGATCGAGCGGGTGGTCGGGCGTGAGCAGCACGAACGGCAGCGTGAGCAGGACAAGCGGGATGGCGAGCGCGAGATAGCCGCCGATGAGGTTCTTATCGAAGAGGTAGACGACAACGGCCGTGCCGAGTACGAGGCCGAGTGCTTGTGGCATCCCGACCCAGCCGGCCACGGTCGCGCGCTGATTAACAGGTACGTGGTCCGGCACGGCCGCGCTCAGGCTGGCGTACTCGCCGTTCTGGAAAGCACTGAACAACACCCACAGGATGCCGACGCCGAGAACCGATTTCTGTCCTGCGATCAGCGCCAGGCTCACTGCGGACAGGATCGCCATCGCCAGCGTCCAGCGATGCCGTCGCCCGCGCATGCGGCCGAAGGAATAAGCGTGCGTAGTCCGGTCGGAAATGGCGCCGGCGATCGGGGTGGCCAGGAGCGAGGCCACCGCTCCGAAAGCTGAGACAAGCCCGAGCGCGAGGATCTTGCCCTTGTTGTCGATGTGCTGTAGCTGCTCGGGGATCAGGATCTGCAGCGGGGTGAGGGACGCCATCCACATCACCAGGCTGGCGATGCCGAGTGAGCCGATCCAGCCCTTGGTAACAGGCTCGGTCGGTTCGGCGAGTGCCAGGGGAAGGATGTGCAGCGAGTCAGTAGCCTGCTCGGCCATGCATCAACCTCCGGGAGTCGGGCCGGGCCGGGCGGGTCACCGCCCTGGCATCATCGCCGCATGCAGGGATCATGCCCTCTTCTGAGCTTTTAGGGTAGATGTTCGGTTCATCTAATTCCGGCAGCCCGGGCGTAGCCTTGATTCCCATGGATCTGACGATCGTGGGCTGCTCAGGCAGCTTCCCGGGCCCGGCGAGCCCGGCTTCGTGCTACTTGGCTGTCGCGGATGGCTTCCGTCTGCTCATCGATCTCGGCAACGGCGCGCTTGGCGCGCTGCAGAGGTACGCGTCGCCAGGGGACATCGATGCTGTGGTGATCAGCCACCTGCATGCCGACCACTGCCTCGACATGTGCTCCTACCAGGTCTTCCGTACCTTCCATCCGGATGGCCCGCTGCCATCGATCCCGGTGTACGGACCTGCGGCGGCCGCCGACAGGCTCGACAGGGCGGCGGGCGGTGATTCAGGCCACGCGATCTCGGACGCGTTCGACTTCGTCACGCTGATGCCGGGCACGAGAGAGATAGGCCCGTTTACGGTGACGGCCGACCACATGAATCATCCGATCGAGACGTTCGGTTTCCGGCTTGAGCATGGCGGGCGGGCGATCGCCTACTCGGCAGATACGGGCGCTACCGACAAGCTGGTCGGGCTCGCCGCAGGAGCAGACGTCTTGCTCTGCGAGGCTTCGTTCACGCAGGCACCAGGGCTGCCTGCCAATCTTCATCTCACCGCGCGTGAAGCGGGGGAGCATGCGTCCAGAGCCGGAGTTGGATCACTTGTGCTGACCCACCTGGTGCCGTGGAACGACAGGGACGTCACGGCCGCCGAGGCTGCTGGCAGCTTCCCAGGACCGTTGTCACTGGCTGAGGCCGGCCAGAAGCTCTGATCCGGCCCTTGCCCGGCCTGCCCGCGACGGGCGCCGAATAGACTGCCGTGACATGCGCGTAATAGTCACCGGCGGAGCCGGGTTCATCGGATCGCACCTGACCGACGCCTTCCTCGCCAGAGGCGACGACGTGACGGTGATCGACGATCTCTCCGCCGGCCGCCCGGCCAGGCTCGATGACCGGGTCTCGCTGCACAAGCTGAGCGTCACCGATGGCCGGATAAGTGATGCGATCGAGTCGGTAAGGCCGGACCTTATTTGTCATCTGGCCGCGCAGATCGATGTCCGGGCATCGGTTGCCAGGCCTGCTGATGATGCGCAGACGAACGTTGTCGGCTCCATCAACGTCTTTGAGGCCGCCAAAGCGGTCGGCGCGCGGGTGCTGTTCTGCTCGACCGGCGGAGCCCTGTACGGCAGGGACGCGCCAATCCCGTCGATGGAGGACGTACTGCCGCTGCCTGAATCGCCTTACGGGATCGGCAAGTACTGCGCCGAGCAATATCTCGGGCTCTTCAACCGGCTGCACGGCACGGCGCACTCCGTGCTGCGCCTGGCCAACGTGTACGGACCGCGCCAGGATCCCACTGGCGAGGCAGGCGTGGTGTCGATCTTCTGCTCCAAGATGCTCGCCGACTCGAACCCGACGATCTTCGGTGACGGCAGCCAGACCAGGGACTACGTGTACATCGGCGACGTCGTGTCCGCGTTCCTGGCGGCAGCTGACCAGCGCAGGCCCGGGACCTGGAACATCGGGACTGGCGCCGAGGTCAGCGTGCTCGACCTGGTTCGGGTGGTTGCCGAGGTAGCCGGGCGAACCGCCGATTACGCTCTGGCGCCGCCCCGCCCCGGCGAACTGCAGCGCAGCGCGCTGGCCGTGGATCGGGCCAGGCTCGACCTCGGCTGGAAGGCCACGACGGGCCTGGACGAGGGGGTCAGGGCGGTGTGCGACTGGATCAAGGCGGGGACGCCTGATCGCGCCGCCTTCTAAGGTTGGTCGGGCACAGCCGCTACCCTTGCCAGCATGTCTTCCCGCCCCGATAGCCGTCGACCAGACCAGCTTCGCGACATCAAGATCACCAGGCAATGGCTCGACCACGCAGAGGGCTCGGCGCTGATCGAGTTCGGATCGACCAGGGTGCTCTGCGCGGCGAGCGTTCTCGAAGAGGTGCCGCGCTGGCGCCGGGGGAGCGGGCTTGGCTGGATCACCGCCGAGTACGCGATGCTGCCGAGGTCGACCAACACCAGAAGCGATCGCGAATCGGTCAAGGGCCGGGTCGGGGGCCGGACGCACGAGATCTCGCGCCTGGTAGGCAGGTCGCTGCGGGCCTGCATAGACCTCAGGGCGCTCGGTGAGAACTCGATCATGCTTGACTGCGACGTTCTCCAGGCCGACGGCGGTACCAGGACCGCGGCCATCACGGGCGGATACGTCGCGCTCGCCGACGCGGTCGGCTGGCTAACCGGCAGGAAGCGCTGCAAGGGCAACCCGCTCACAGCATCGGTGGCCGCGGTGAGTGTCGGCATCATCGACGGTGAGCCGCGTCTGGATCTGTGCTACGAGGAAGACGTGGCTGCAGAGACCGACATGAACGTGGTCTGCACCGGCGATGGCCAGTTCGTCGAGATACAGGGCACCGCCGAGCGCGAGCCGTTCGACCGTAAGCTGCTCGACCAGCTACTTGATCTGGCCGTTGGTGGCTGCGCCGAGCTCACCACGCTGCAGCGCGACGCTCTGGCAGCGTCCTGACCGGTCCGGAGTTTTCATGCCGACCGAGCCGGAGGCTCGCCCGAGACTGGTGCTCGCCACCGCCAACCCGCATAAGCTCATCGAACTGACCAGGATCCTGGCTGCCGAGCGCCTCGATGTCGACCTCGTCGGGCTCGGTGAGTTCCCAGGGGCGCCAGATGTCGCCGAGACCGGGGCGACCTTCGTGGCGAACGCCCTGCTAAAAGCGCGCGCCGTCGCCGCATTTACCGGACTGCCAGCTGTGGCGGACGATTCAGGTCTGTGCTGTGACGCGATGAACGGCATGCCCGGTGTTCTGTCCGCGCGCTGGTCCGGACGCCACGGCGACGACGCCGAGAACCTGCGGCTCGTCCTCGCGCAGCTCAGCGAGGTTCCTGAGGACCGCTTGCGCGCGCACTTTTACTGCGTCGCCGCGCTGGTGCGCCCATCCGGCGAAGAGACACTGAGCGCAGGCACGCTCCGTGGCCGGCTCATCCGCGAGCCGCGCGGCAGGAACGGATTCGGCTACGACCCGATCTTTGTTCCTGATGGTGAGCGCCGAACGACCGCGGAGATGACGGCCGACGACAAGGACGCGATCAGCCATCGCGGCCGCGCATTCCGGGGACTGGCCGAGACAATAGCGACCTTGCCCCGCCCGGTACGGTAGGACTCGATCGGAGGGATAGCACGTGAACGACGTTCGGCTGCAGCCAGGCGACATGGCACCGGATTTCACCCTGGCCGACGCCGACGGCGGACAGGTCAGCTTGTCCGCCTTGCGGGGTCAGCGGGTCATCATCTATTTCTATCCGGCGGCGATGACGCCAGGTTGCACAAAGCAGGCGTGCGACTTCCGGGACAGTAAGAAGGACCTGTCCGATGCAGGTTTCGCCGTCCTCGGGATCTCGCCGGACAGCCCGGCCAAGCTCGCTAAGTTCCGGGATCGCGATGGCCTGACTTTCCCGCTGCTTTCCGATCCTGACAAAACCGTGCTCAAGGCCTACGGAGCATTCGGCGAGAAGATGCTGTACGGGAAGAAGTCGGTCGGCGTCATCAGGTCGACTTTCGTCATCGGTGCCGACGGCAAAGTCGAGCGCGCCTACTACGGCGTCAAGGCGACGGGGCACGTAGCGCGGCTACGCAGGGAACTAGGCCTCGCAAGCTGAGCTCGCTCGGGTTGGCGAAAGCCGGCCCTTCGGCCAAAATGATCATCCCGGGGCCGTAGCCCAATGGCAGAGGCACAGGATTTAGGATCCTGCCAGTGTGGGTTCGAATCCCACCGGCCCTACCGAGTTCTCGCATGTCAGGCGGCTGAATGACCCGTGCTGCGCAGGTCCGCCGGGGCCGGGCGACAGGGTATTGGCGCTCGCCCCAGCATTCCCGCTGGTCCCAGCAGTCACGGCTGCCGGGGCAGAGCATCCAATCTGCGGACTCACCGTAGAATGACCTGGTGCACGTCGAAAGCCCGGCTAGCGGCAGCCTGCCCAACGGCAGCCTGCACGGCATCGAAGCTGACTTTGAAGAGGTCGCCGATGTTGAGCCAGCCGATGGTCGCGCGGCGCGCTCGCACCGGACTCGCCGGGCCATCCTGGACGCGATGCGCGCGTTGCACGCCGAGGGTGACCTACGTCCGACCGTGCCTCGCATTGCCGCCAGGGCCGGGGTTTCGCTGCGCACTGTGTGGCAGCAGTTTGCCGACAGGGAAGCTCTCCTTATCGAAGCGGTCAGGCGAGACCGCGAGATCCAGCGATCCCTCGTGAGCCGGATCGATCCCGATCAGCCCCTCGCTGCCAGGGTTGATGCGTTCGTGGCGCAGCGGACCAGGGTGCTTGAGGAGATGACTCCGACCTGGCGGGCTGCGCGCGTCCACCAGCCGTTCTCTGACCAGCTGCAGAGCGACAGGAAACGCAGGAACTCCGGCGGCCGCGCTGAGGTGGAGCAGGTCTTTGCCCCGGAACTGAACACACTGCCGCCAGAGCCGCGTGAGCGATTGGTTGACGCGCTCCATGCGATCAGCCTTTGGTCGTTCTGGGAGTCGCTGCGGACCGATCTTGAGCTCAGTCCGCTGGGGGCTCGGGAGATCCTGGCCGGCACGCTCAGGGCGCTGCTCACGCAGGCTGGTTTCAATCCGATTTCATAGCGCGCGCGCATCGGTACTATTCGCTATTCTGGTCGCACAGTATTGATCTTGCACACATAGTGCAGATATCTTGACCTCGAAGCCTGGGCTAACTGGGTGCGTCGCCCCTGACAATGGTGAGGTCCGCATGAGTGTGACCGCAGACGAGCTGGTAGCAGAACGTCCCGGCGGAGTGTCATGGCTATGGCGCCGCCAGCTCAATTCCTATCCCGACACCAGGCCACGCGTCATGTACCTGGCCATCACGGTGCTCGCCACGATCATGCTCTACTACGAGCTCTACGTTGGCGGCTCCGTTTCCACGCTGGTCCTGCAGAACCTGCACATGAGCTTCACGTTCTTCGTGATCACGCTGGCGTTCGGGAACCTGATCGGAGCCTTCGGGTCGCTTTTCGCAGGCCTGACAGACCGGCTTGGCCGGGCCAACCTCGTGGTCTTCGGCCTGCTATTCACCGGCATCTTCGTGGCCTTTATCTTGCCGGCGGCCACCGACAAATGGGTCTTCACAATCGAGGGCTTCGTGGTCGGCGTGGTCGAGGGCATTTGCCTGGTGGCCACCCCGGCGCTGATCCGCGACTTCTCACCCCAGGTCGGCCGGGCTACAGCGATGGGCTTTTGGACCAGCGGCCCGGTGATGGGCAGCCTGATCGTGGCCGTGGTCGGCAGTGCGACCGTTCCTGCCGTGGTCACCGACCCGCGATTCTGGACCCACGAATACCGGATCTGCGGCATCGCCGGCCTCGTCGTCTTCGTAGTCGCGCTGATCGGCCTGCGCGAGTTGTCACCAGCGCTGCGCGACCAGCTGATGGTGACGTTGCACGACCGTGCGCTGATCGAAGCTAAGGCCAAGGGCCTGACTGAGGCCGACATCGTCGCGGCTCTGAAGCACCCGTTCCGTCAGCTCCTGAAGACCGATGTCGTCGTCTCCGCCATCGCGGTATCCGTAATGCTTTTGATCTACTACACGGCGGTTGGATTCGCCGTTATCTATCTGGGGACGGTCTTCGGATTCTCGGTCAAGGACGCCAACGGCCTGGGCAACTGGAACTGGGGATTCAACGTCCTCGCGGTGATCCTGGTCGGAGTACTTTCCGACCGGCTGCGGGTCAGGAAACCATTCATGCTCGTCGGCGGTATTGCCGCCGCGGTCATGACCGTCATCTACCTGCTTCAGGCCGGGCTGCAGCCCAGTTATTACACGCTGGCGATCATCCTGGCGCTGCTGTCATTCTCGCTCGGCATCGCCTACACCCCGTGGATGGCCAGCTTCACCGAGACCGTTGAGGCGCGCAACCCGGCCCTGACCGCGACCGGTCTGGCGATCTGGGGCTGGATTATCAGGATCGTGGTGTTCCTGTCGTTCCTGCTGATCCCTGTCGTGATCAACTCGGTCACGCCGCTGGTCAACTATGGCGCCACCGTTCAGGCGTACCACACCAAGTACCACGTGGGCCTGGACTTCGCGACTGCGCACCCGGACATCGTCGCGCTGGCGCAGAAGTACAAGGTGCAGCTCGGCAACGCGCAGAAGTTCCAGCCGGAGCTCGCCGCTTTGCAGAAGGACACAACTGATGTCGGCACCGTGTTCCTGAACTGCGCGACCCCCAGCAAGACCCCGAAGGCCGTCCAGGCCAAGGCTGTGGCCGCGGCAGGTGGTGGCTCGACCGGGCAGGCCGTGCTGACGACCATGTGCCAGAACGCAGCGGCGATCCAGGGCGTGATCAAGGCCCAGGTGCCGCTGCAGAAGATCGCGCCGTACGCGGTGCCACTTACCGCCCTGAGCAAGATCCCGGCGCCGGTGATCGCTTACATGCAAGCTCACGGCGTGGACGTGCTGAACGCCGCGAACAAGACGGTCGGCCAGTGGAAGACCTGGTACTGGATCTGCTTCGGCGGGATCATCTTTTTCATCTGCTGCATCCCGTTGCTGCGCGGCCGCTGGAAGCCATCGGACGCCCGCAAGGACGAGCAGGAGCATGAGGCCATGGTCGAGCGTGAACTGGCTGCGCTCAAGACCTGACCACCGGTAGCGCGTCAGAGAGCACTGGCCCGGCGGGTGATGCCACGCACCCGCCGGGCCAGTGCGTTCGTGTGGGCATTGGGGAGGAACGCGATCGATGACCGATGACGTGCTTGAGCTCGCCGATCGGCTGTGGCGTGGCGAGGTCGGTCCTGGCGAATACCACCCGGTCAGTCACATCGGCGGCCTGGCCGAGATCTGTGACGGCGTGGCGTTCGTGCCTTCGTTCGCTAACGTGTCGGCGTTGGCGACAGCGGACGGGCTGGTGCTGGTCGACACCGGGAGCTCGTTCGTGGCCGAGGCCGTACATCGCGAGCTGCGGCAGTGGACGAAACAGCGGCTGCACGCCGCGGTCTACTCGCACGGCCATATCGATCACGTCTTCGGGGTCCCGGTCTGGGCGGCTGAGGCGGCCGAGAGCGGCTGGCCAGAACCCGTGGTGTTCGCACACGAGGCACTGCCCTCGAGGTTCGACCGTTACAAAGCGACCGCCGGCTACAACGAGGTGATCAATCAGCGCCAGTTCGGCGTCCCTGGCCTGCGCTGGCCACTCGACTACCGTTACCCGGACCGCACGTACCGAGACGAGCTGCGGCTTGACGTCGGCGGCACCGGATTCGAGCTCCGGCACGAGAAGGGCGAGACCGATGACCACACGGTGACGTGGGTGCCCGGCTCTCGCGTGCTGTGCTGCGGCGACCTGTTCATCTGGGCGTCGCCGAACGCCGGGAACCCGCAGAAGGTGCAGCGGTATCCAAGGGAGTGGGCCGGAGCCCTGCGCCGCATGATCAGCCTGGAGCCGGAGTACCTGCTGCCCGGGCATGGCCTGCCGGTCATCGGGGCCGATCGGATCAGGCAGGCGCTGACCGACACTGCCGACCTGCTCGACTCGCTCGTCGACCAGACCCTCGCGGTGATGAACGCCGGCGGCCGGCTTGATGACGCGATCCACGGCGTCACGCCGCCTGCGCACCTGATGGACCGCCCGTACCTGCGGCCGGTCTATGACGAGCCGGAGTTTGTCGTGCACACGGTGTGGCGGCTCTACGGCGGCTGGTGGGACGGCAACCCAGCAAGCCTCAAGCCGGCTCCCGAGCGCGCCGTAGCCGCCGAGCTGGCCGCCCTGGCCGGCGGCCCGCAGGCGCTCGCCGACCGGGCACTGGCCCTGCTCGAGGCCGGGCCGACCCAGCTCGTGGTGGACATGTCCGGGGTGACGTTCTGCGACTCCGCCGGACTCAACGCGCTGTTCCGCGTCTACACGCGCGCCGAGGAGAAGGGGGCGCGGCTGACGCTGCGCAGCCTCAACGCGCCGGTCTACCGGATATTCG
>DATELR010000038.1:0-2897 GCA_035276345.1 Streptosporangiaceae bacterium
CCCGTACATCACGATCGGCTCGCCGTCGTGGATGGCCTTGAAGAACATGTTCATCGCGCCGGTCTTGCGCTCGCTCCACGGGCCGTAGACGTTCGCGAACCGGAGCGCGATCGTGCGCAGGCTGTAGCACTGCGAGAACGCGTAGGCGTAGCCTTCGCCGGCCAGCTTGCTCGCGCCGTAAGGCGAGATCGGCTTGGGCAGCGAGTTCTCATCCACTGGCGGCGTGGCGTCGCCGATCAGCGCGCCTCCGGTGGACGCCTGCACCGTCCGCTCCACGCCCGCGCGCCTGGCCGCGTCGAGCACGCGGAACGTACCGAGCACGTTCGCGTCGAAGTTCGCCATCGGGTCCTCAATCGACTTGATCACCGACCCGGCGGCCGCCAGGTGAATGACCGAGTCCATTCCGGCGAGCGCGGCGTCGACTGCCGCGGCGTCGCGGATGTCTCCCTCGACCTGCTCGGCGTCAACGCCAGCCAGATGTGCCGCTGTGCCGGTCGAATAGTTGTCGAGCACGCGGACCCGATGCCCGTCCTGAACCAGATGCCGGACCAGTGTGGCGCCGACGAATCCGGCTCCCCCCGTGACGAGAACGCTCTTGGCATGAGTCATGACAGACGAGGTTACCCGTGACCTAAGCGCCTGACCTCGCGGTCCACCCGTTGAGCGATCCGGCGGCTACGCCGTGGCCGCCACCCAGGAGGAGATGAGGTCGGCCGCCTGT
The DNA here is from genome assembly GCA_035276345.1 of Streptosporangiaceae bacterium. Classification (GTDB taxonomy): domain Bacteria; phylum Actinomycetota; class Actinomycetes; order Streptosporangiales; family Streptosporangiaceae; genus Chersky-822. Next base: position 722 of record DATELR010000038.1, read on the forward strand.
GTTCGCGCGCCGCCCGGTTCGAGGAGGTAATGGTCGGCCTTGATGAATTCGAGCCGCTTGTCGGCGGCGCCCAAGGCGCCGAACAGGGCCCTGGCGTCGCTCTCGAAGACGCCGGTGTCGGCGCTGGCGTGCACGACCAGCGAGGGCACCGTGATCCGGCGCAGGTGCGGCGCTGCGGTGCACTGTGAGGTGCGCAGGCTCCACATCGACAGCCACGTGCGCAGCGTGTTCAGCGTCCCGATCCCGAACACGCCGTAGTTGGCTCGTTTCGGCTCGCCCAGGTAGCACCAGTTGGGCCGCCGGTCGGACGGCTCGATGTCCGGATCGATCATCCGCAGGTCAGCCCACGTCCGGTAGAGGTTGAAGAGCCGGTCCCTGGCCCTGGTGTCGGCGAGCGCGGCCAGCTGCGCCAGTGCCCAGTCCGTGATCCGCTCGTTCCTGCCTCGCTGAGCCTGCCGGTAGCGAAGCTGGAACTCAGCGCTGTAAGGCGGGCCGTTGTCCGGATTGAACGGGTCGAGGGACGGGTTCGCGGCCAGCGAGTCGGTCTCGTCCGTGACCGAAGGGTCGAGCCAGTTAGTCAGCACCTCAGGGCGCCCGGAATGCGCGGCCAGCGCCACGAACAAGTCGGCCGCCGGCAGGTCCTCGATCGCCGGCAACGGGCGCATGCCCGCGACGGGCGTGACATTCGGCTCAACCGCCTGCGACTGGTAGGCAGCCATCAGCGATCCGCCGCCCGAGTTCCCCAGCAGAACGATGCGCTCAGCGCCAGCATGCTCGCGTAGCCAGCGGACTCCCACGCCGATCTCGGCCAGCGCGTGGTCGAGCAGGAAGTGCGCCTCATTGCCGCGGAAGCGGGTGTTCCAGCCGAGAAATCCGTAGCCACGCTCAGCCAGGTACGACGCCAGGTAGTGCTCGGAGAAGTCGACGTTGTAGTGGGTCGCGATGAACGCGGTCCGCGGCGGGGCCCCGGCCGGCCGGTGGTAGATGCCCTGGCACGGGTGCCCGCCCGCGCCGGCCCGGCCGACCACGGGGGACGGCAGGCCGACGAACTGCCTGGTGATGCCCATCGGATCCCTTCCGGCCGGCGGTCTCCTGTCCCTGGCGCGAGCCTGAAACTGAGTTTAGATTTAGTTATCGGCGGCGACGGTGTCAATGGGCGTGCGGGAGGCGAACCGTGGCGGAGTGGCGGAACGAAGAATTCGACTTTGGCGGCGTCAACCATCTGGCCTTGGTCTGCTCGGACATGCAGCGCACGGTGGAGTTCTACACCGAGGTGCTCGGCATGCGCCTGATCAAGACGATCAACCTGCCAGGCGGTTCAGGTCAGCACTTCTTCTTCGACATGGGCGGGGGCAACGCGCTGGCGTTCTTCTGGTTCCCTGATGCTCCCGATCCGGTCCCTGGTGTTTCCGCACCGGTGACCGTGCCGGGGCTTGGCGAATGGACGAGCGCGGTCGGCTCGATGAATCACGTCGCCTTCGACGTGCCCGAGGAGAGGTTCCTTGAGTACCGGACCAAGCTGAAGGCCAAGGGCGTCCGGGTCAGCCCCATCATCGACCACGACGACAGCGAGTTCGGCGTGGCCAGGGAACTGCACGACGGCGTCTTCGTCCGGTCGTTCTACTTCCAGGACCCCGACGGGATCCTGCTGGAGTTTGCCTGCTGGCGGCGCGTGATGGGCCAGCCCGGCGACGTGCGGCACAAGCCGAAGACCGCAGCCGACCGGGTAGCGCGAGTTCAGGCCGGGTAAAGCTTGCTCTCGCTCATCCACGTCGTCGAGTGGCGGGCTGCGGTCACCGGCGAACAGATCGCGCTGAGTGATCACCTAGGCGGCGAGCTCAGTTATGCCGGGCTGGCGGCGCGGACCGAGCGGGCAGCCAGCGCGTTCGCCGCATCAGGCATCGAGCCAGGCGACGTGGTGCCGATCCTGGCGCGCAATCAGGTCGGCTGGGTTACCGCCATGCTCGGCCTGATCCGGCTCGGAGCGCTGCCCGCCGCGGTGAACTGGCGGCTCAGTCACGTCGAGGTGAGCGCGCTGCTGAGGCTGATGAATGAGGGAGCCCGGTTCCCCCTCGTGATTGCCGACACGGACAGCGAGCCGCTGGCTAAGCAGGCGCTGGCCGGCCTGGGCGGAGCAGAACCGGCGATGCTCACGCTCGATGCCGCTGGCCCGGCG
>DATELR010000039.1:0-4178 GCA_035276345.1 Streptosporangiaceae bacterium
GAAGGCGACGGCGGGCAAGAACGATCCGGAACGCTGCAACCAGGCGTTCACCGTCGCCGCGACGGCTGTCGCGAGCGGCGTGGAAGTCTCCTTGTGGCTGACCGGCGAGGCGACGCTGCTTGCACTGCCCGGCCAGGCCGATGACTTCAGGCTGCCGTACGCGACCCCGCTCGGCGAATTGCTGGCGACGATCCTGAAGGGCGGGTCGGTGACCGTCTGCACGCAATGCGCCGCCCGGCGCGAGATAACCGAGAACGACCTCGTCGAGGGCGTCCGGATTGCCGGAGCTGCAACCTTCGTGGCCGAGGTGCTCGCGGACGGCGCCAAAGCGCTCGTCTACTAAGCACCTTCACCTGAAAAGGGCTCGACTGAGCAGGCTCACCTCACGACGGGGTGCGCGCCCAGGCGCTCGGCGCGCAACCGCCGCGTCCAGGTCTCTGTCGCCTCGGGAAGCGGCGGCAGCGGCCCGACGGCCCAACTCAGCAGCAGGTCAGCCAGACCGGGGTTGCGTACCAGAGCCGGCCCGTGCAGGTAGGTCCCCAGCACCCGGCCCGCGTGCGCGCCTTCTGTACCATCGCCATTGCCGACCCCGAGGATCGTGCGCGCAAGCGGGCGAGCACCGGGCCCGAGCCTGGTGACGCCCTGATGGTTCTCGAACCCGGTGAGCCGTTCGACCCCGAGCGTCGGGTCCACGTCGGCCAGGATCTCGCCGACTCCGCGCTTCTCGCCGCGGGCGCTGCTGATGTCTATGATCCCGAGGCCGTCGACCGGCTCGCCCTGCGCGCCACCGAAGACGTTGCCGATGAGCTGGTAGCCGGCGCAAACCGCGAAGATCACAGCTCCGTTCGCTGCCGCGGCATTCAGGCCGCCGCCGGCCCGCAGCCGATGTGCAGCGAGCACCTGCGGCAAGTCCTCGCCGCCGCCGAGCAGGTAGATGTCGCCCTGAGTGGGTACCGGCTGGTCGGAGTTCACCTCGACCGGCTCGACGTTCAGCCCGCGCAGGCTGGCCCGGCGGGCGAGCATGATCAGGTTGCCTCGGTCGCCGTACGTGCTCAGCAGGTCCGGATAGATCCAAACCAGCCGCAGCGTGCTCTGCCCGTTCATCCGCCCCCCGCCCGTATGCTGATGTTCGCCTAGGCGCGTTCCGTTGACGGCCGACTGGCGCGCCGTCCACACCAGGTCGGACGAGCTGTCACCAGAACCGTTCGAATAGTGCCGCGAGCCGTCAATGTACGGGGTTGTCATCGGCCAGGACCCTTCCCATCACGCGGCCCGTCCGAGCGTCGCCCGAATCTGCTGGAACGCCGTGTAGTTGGCGATAATGTCCAGCCCGCCAGGCGGCACCTTGTCCACCGCCGCTTCGACGCTGTCGACTAGCTCGAACGGGATCTCGTCGGCTTCAAGCCGCACCGCCAGGTCGACCTTGCGCTCGCCGGACACGAGTACCGGCCGGCCGCGCAGCACGCGGTAGTCGACATCCCACAGCCACGACGTGTCTTTACCGTCCGGCACCTGGGCATTCACTGACAGCAGGACAGGCCGGCGGTCGGGGTCGAGCACGTCGAAGGCCTCGAGCCAGCCGGCCGGGTTCTTGGCCAGCAGCAAGTGCAGCTTCCGCCCGCGCCGCTCGATGGTGGTGTAGCGGCCGGCCACAGAGACGACGGACCTCAGGTTCGGCAGTGCCTGATCAACGTCGGCCCCGAACAGCCCGGCAACCGCGAGCGCCATCACCGCGTTGGACCTGTTGGCCCGGCCCGGCAGTGACAGGTCGAGCTCGCGCACCGCGCCCATCGAGTCGATGACGGTGTCGCCGTCTAGTACCCAGCGCGCCGACGGCCTGGACAGGCCGCACTCGCCGCAGCGCCAGCCGAGTTCGTCCCTGCGCAGGTGCGAACCGCACTGCGGACAGCACCAGGAGTCCTCGTGCCAGCGCTGGCCAGCTGCGACCCAGACGGCCTGACCAGCCGAACCCGCAGCCCAGGCCACCAGCGGATCGTCGGCGTTAGCGACCACCCAGCAGTCCGGCATGGCCGCGAAGGCTTCCCGCCACCGCCTTGCCACGAGCCAGATCTCCGCGGCCCTGTCCATCTGATCGCGGCTGAGGTTCAGCAGCACGACGACTCTTGGCTTGGTCGCCTTCATCATCGACGGCAGGTAGCGCTCGTCCACCTCGAGGACCGCGTAGGGCGCCTCAGGCGCGCCGCTGAGCGCGGATACCAGCCCGCTCTCCATGTTCGCGCCGAACGCGTTCGACGCGACCTCCTGCCCGAGCGAGCCGACGGCAGCTGTCACGAGGCGCGTCGTCGTCGTCTTGCCATTGGTACCGGTCACGAGGACGATCTGGCGGCCTGCCGCGAGCTGCCTGAGCAGGTCAGGGGCGACCCTGAGGCCGACGACCCCGCCGATGACGGAGCCGTCACCACGGCCGGTAAGCCGGGAGAACCTGCCTGCGGCCTCGCCGAGGGTCGTTGCGACGCGAGCCCTGATCGGAAGCTTGCTCATCTGCGCAGATGCTATCTGGCCGCAGGCGCGATCAGCGCCACGGCAGCCTGGGTCAAAGCTCTGTCACTTCGGATAAAGAACAAACTAGCCCCTAAGCGGATCTATTTTCCCGCATTTTGGCTCATCCGCTTTCGCGGCGCCTAGCAACCGGTCGTGGTCCTGAGACGACCGAGCGCGGGAGCCCGACCCGAACTCCTGACCGAGTCGGTGCCCCGACATGCCCGTCTTCAACCCTGCATCCTGCACAACTTGGCTCGCCCTTGCTACTTCCAGAGCCGCCAGTAGTACTGCCAGAATTTCACGAGCGATGAGTCATAGTGCTGCCCGTTGTCGTATTGCGTGGCCTTGACCATCTTGTGCCGGTACATGAATGGTCCTCGGCCCGCGTAGTCGGCGACCCAGTAACCATCTGCCGGCGGATTCCGGAACACGGTAGAAGCCGACCCGTAAACCCAGGCGTAGAAGCCGGCCCACCGCATCACCCGATGGAAGGTGCGCACGTAATCCCCGTCGACTGAGGTCTCCAGGTCAACGGCCACCGTCGTGCCGCGGGGAACGCGGAGCTCGAAGAGCCGTTCGAGGGCCCCGAAGGCATCAGCCTCGGCGTTCACTTGCGAGGGATTCGACCGGACCCAGATCGGTAGTTTGCGCAATTTGCCGAAGCGCCGCCACTCGGCTCCTGTCCAGACGTGCGGGGTGTCGCCACCGATGTAACCGGCAACAGCGCTGTAGCCGGGCGGCGCAGACGCCGGTGGCTGGCTGGCGTCGAACATTTTCCGGGGCCGCAAGACCATTGCGTGTCCTCCCTAATGGAGACACTTCTCCCCCTCTGCCGTGAACGTATGCGTTCGCGACCGGTTGTGCCAACGGATGTGCCAAAGTCACCAGCCATTTCCGAATGGCTGTGCGCTCGTTAGTTCGGGCTCGCGTGTCCTGAATCGACTTCGTAAGGACCGACGATGAACCTGCGCGGCCAGGAGAGGACGGGCTCAAGCCAGCCAGCCACGCCCATTTCACCGGCCGCCTGCAGCAGCTGACCTCGATGGCTGGAGCCGACCGCCAGCAGCGCCAGGTCCGCGGCGAAGCCGCGCTGATCGTCCTCGCCGAGCAGAGCGGTCCAGGCGGGCATCCGGTTGGCGTCCAGCTCCATCGACAGCGGATGCCTGCGCAGCGCGCTAACCCGCTGCCCGATCTTTATGTCCGGCCGGTCGACCAGCCCGGGCAGCTCGAATTCCAGCGGGAGCGCTAGCTCGAACGGATCGGTGGTCGGGCCGGTGAGCGGCAGTGCCCGCTCGATCTCATGCAGCCATTGCAGCTGCGGGATTACCCACTCGCGGCCGACCTGGGTCAGGGCTCCCTTGCCTCCGCTCAGAATCCGCAGCGCGACGGCTCCGACCGCGGCGCTCAGTTCTTCTGGCAGGAAGTGATCCCTGATCGCCTTGGCCCGCCCGGCGACCGCTCGCTCGATGACGCTGGCCAGCACGCACTCGCGCAGTCTTGGATCCAGTCCCGACCAGCGGGACCGCAGCGCTGCCGGGACGACGGGCATCGGCGAGTTAGTCAGGAACGCCAGCACCATCGCCTCGGTCCAGACCCGCAGCCAGGCGAACTCGGCGGACCCGGCGAGCATGTCGGCCGAGCGCAGCTCGAGCAGAGAGCACGCGCGGCCAGCGGCG
>DATELR010000040.1:0-8449 GCA_035276345.1 Streptosporangiaceae bacterium
ACCTGCTGGTTCGGCTTGACGACGAACTGCTGGATGATGAACGGGTACACGCCGCCGATCAGGACGGCTGAAAGGACCAGCAGGCCGAAGCCGATTCCCGGAACCAGCGCGCTGCGGCGGAAAGCCCCGGTGAGGAGCAGCACCGCGCAGATCACAGCGATCACTGCGAGCACGGTCTTGGCTGGCAGGACCGCATTCACGTCCGTGTACGACGCGCCCGTCTGCACGACGCCGCGCTGGGAGAAGTTGATCCCGTACCTGTCCACCCAGTAAGCGACCGCCTTGAGCGCTACGAACACGCCAGCCAGCACGAACAACTGGGCGCGGGCGCCGCGGGAAGGCCTCGCATGCCTGGCGATGCGCAGGCCGCCGTAGAGCACGTGCACCGCGGCGGACAGCACAAGCGCGAGCAAGACCGCGGCGAACAGGAAGGACAGCAACATCCGCAGGAACGGATAGTCGAACACGTAGAACGAGATATCCAGGTGGAACTGGGGATCCCGCTGGCCGAACGGAACCCTGTTGATGAAAAGCAGCCAGGTACGCCAGTTACTCGCCGCGGCCAGGCCTGTGATCAAGCCGATGAGCCCGAGCAACACGATCATCACGCCGCGGCGGTGCGGGTCGATCGCCTGCCGGTACGCCTCGACGCCCTGGTGGCCAGGGCCGGTGGGCGGCTCCTCGGGTCGGAGCCGGTATGCCAGGACCAGGTTCGCGCCGACAACCCCGCTCATGAATACGGCGGTGACCAGGAACAACAGCCATTTCGTTGTGTATGTGGTCCCGAACACGCGGGTCTGGTGAACTGAGCTGTACCACAGGTAGTCGGTCCAGATGCCGGCGACGACAGCGATCAGCACGGCGAGGACCACGATGATGATCACCGCGGGGATGACGAATCTCGGCCAGCGCGGCAGGACGACCTGCCGCCCGCCACTTCCGCGCGGGCCGGGAACTCTGAAGGTCACCGCTCTCCCCTTTGACGCCTAAGCCACGTAGCGCGTGAGCCTCTTGCCACGTGGCTTCCGGCCCGGTTCCTGCCAGAGACGGTGGCGGCGGAGCCGCGAGCGTACGTCTTTGACGGCAACTTACCGGCAATGTAGCTAGTTCCCCCGCACCGCGGGGCCATCCGGGGTCGTCCGGGCGGGGCAAGCACTGGCCTGCCGGATGAGCCATTTCGCCCCGGCGTGCAACAACTGTGCCTAGCAGCCAGGAACAGGCTGGCCGGCCTTCACCGCTTTCAGCGCGGCGATCGCGCCGCGCAGCGTGCTGACCTTGATCACGCGCAGTCCAGCCGGAACCGACCCCGAGGTGTCCGCACAGTTACCTGCCGGGGCCAGAAAGACGCTCGCGCCGGCGGCGCGGGCAGCGGCCATCTTCTGCTGGATGCCTCCGATCGGGCCGACGACGCCGTCGACAGTGATCTCGCCGGTCCCAGCGATGAACTTGCCGCCGGTGAGGTTTCCCGGTGTCAGCTTGTCAATGATCGCCAATCCGAACATCATGCCCGCGCTCGGACCCCCGACGTTGCCGATGTTGATCTTCACGTTGAAGGGAAACTTGAACGACTCAACCACGTTCACACCGATGACCGGCTCGCCCTTAAAGCTCGCAGTCCGGAGAACGACCGTGTGACGCGTATTGCTTCGTTCAATAGTCAGCACAACACGATGCCCCACCGGACGCGCTCTGATCATGGTTGCGGCGCTGGACTTGCAGGTCACCGGCTTGCCGTCGACAGCTGTAATCACGTCGCCGCGGTGCAGGCGGCCTCGCGCCGGCAGACCGCTGATGGTGCCGCTGATCGTGTCGATGGTGGTGAATCTGATGCCGAGCTGGCACAGCGCGGCCGCCTGGGCGGTCTGCTGGGAGTTGACCATCTGCTCGGTATCCTGCTTGACGACCTGCTGCTGGGTCTGGCCAGGCGGGAACAGCTCCTCCTGCGGCACGACGGCCTCGTGCGGGCTGAGCCACGCCTGGAGCGCCGCGAAGATGTTGAACGGCGGGTTCGCGCCCGGCCCGCCGATGTAGGAAACCGTCACCATGTTCAGGTGCCCGGGCGCGGTGTACGTGCGGTGTCCGGATATCTGAACAACGGGCTTGCCGTTGAGCGGACCGAGCGTGTTGTACGTCGGACCGGGCAGCAAGGCGACGTAGGGAACGGGTACCGCGAACACGATCACCAGGCAGGCGACCAACCCGATCCCGGCGATCAGCAGCGTTACCGCGCGACGTGACATGCCGGCAAGGTTACGCGCTGTTGACCCACTCGCTGTCACCGCTGGTGAAGCGCTGGTGCTTCCAGATCGGCACGGTGGCCTTGAGGTCATCGATCAGTGCGTGGCATGCGTCGAAGGCCGCGGCCCTGTGACCGGTCGATACGGCAACGACGACCGCGAGGTCGCCGATGGCAAGGTCGCCGGTCCTGTGCACCGCGGCGACCGCGTGGACGTCGAACTTCGCCGCGATCCGCTCGCAGACCTTGCGCAGCTCGTCGGCGGCAGATGGATGCGCAGAATAGGACAGCGCCGTGACCGACTTGCCGTCGTCGTGGTCACGAACGGCGCCTGCGAAAACGGCGATGCCGCCGGCGGCCGGGTCGGTGACAGCGGCGTAGACCTCTTCGACGGACAGCGGGGTTTCGCGCAGTTCGGCCAGCCTGATCACGTTCACGCGGCCACGCTACATCGCGCAGCGCGCGTTGCGGGCTCAGGACTCCCGACGGCGCTTGCGCACCTGGCGGACTATCGCGGCGGTTCCGATCACCGCAACCGTCGCTCCGGCCGCCGTGATCGTCGCGTCCTTCTTCGCCAGCCTGCGCCCGGCGACCGCATGGTGACCGGCCCGCTGGTCGAGCAGAACCTGCAGCGCCTCCGCGTTGGTCACCGTTGGCTGCCAGCCCACCTCCCGCAGCGCGTGGCAATCGACCACCCACGGGTAGACGACGTAGTGCAGGTCAGACACCGGCGCCGGGGTGATGCCGGCGCGGTGCAGCCGTTGCGCGGTCGCGAACGTGACGCCGGCCGGAAGCTCGATCCTGCGAAGGCCGGAGAGCTCCTCGACCTGCTGTTGCTCCAGCCAGCCATCGCAGCCCACGGCGAACGCACCCTTGACCTCGCCAGCCGCCGCCAGCTCGATCGCCGACAACAGGTCACTCACGTAGCAGAACTGCCATCGCGGCGCGCATCCCTTGACCGCGAGCAGGCGCGGCGCCTCGAAATGCCTGGTAATCAGCGTGTCAACGCCCTCGCCGACGAGCGCCGCCGGGCGGACGACGGTGATCGACATGCCGGGGTTGGAGCGTGGCGAGCGCTCAGCGAGCTGCTCGATCTCCATAAAGTCGCCGACGACGCTGCCATCTGGATCGGCGCCCAACGGGGCGCTCTCACTGATCGGCACCGGATTGTCGGGCTTTGCGCCGTACACCATCGCGCTGGTGATCAGGACCGCACGGCCGACGCCGCCCGCCGCGGCCGCCGTGAGTACCGTCTGCGTGCCGCGGACGTTGTACCCGCGCCTGACCTTCGAATCTGACCCTGCTGCCAGGTCGAGATCGGTGTGCACGATGACGTCGATGCCAGTCAGCCGGCCGGCCAGTGCTGGGTCCCTGATGTCGACGACCCGCCAGATCACTCCGGTCAGATCACCGCGGTGATCGTCGATGGCGATGACGCGGCTGAACTTCTCCGATTGAGCAAGCCGCGCGGTCAGAGCAAGTCCGAGATCATGCGCGGCGCCAGTGACGGCAACCACCGGCAGGTCTTCGCGGTGGGCCTCAACGTCGCGGCTGCGCTGAGCCGGCCGCTGCTGTGCCGTCCGCTTCCTGGCCGGTTCGCGGCCGCCAGTAGCGCTCCGCCCTTGGCGAACCTTGCCAACTCGGTCACTCACCGTGTGGTGCTCCTGGGATAACTTGGCGAATGTGACACTTCCATCCTGCCTGAGAGGCTATGACGATGAGTGAGCCTCCCTTCGGCTTCGGTCTGCCCGACAAGCCGGGCGACGATTCGGGGCATGGGTCAGGCGGCAGTTCCGGCCGGTCTGGCGGGTCAGGCGGCGGTTCCGGTGCGGGCGGTCCAGGCGGGCCGGCGGACCCCGGCGGACCCTTTGGCGACCCGCAGCAATTCGCCGACGCGTTGAGACAGTTCGCAGACGCGATGACATACCAAGGCGGACCGGTCAACTGGGATCTGGCCAAGAACACCGCCAGACAGACGATCGTCGCGAAAGGCGACCCGAGCGTGCTGAACAATCAGCGCGCGGCCGTCGTTGACGCCGTCAGGCTTGCGGATCTGTGGCTAGAAGATGCGACGTCCCTGCCGAGCGGCATCCGCACGATAGAGGCGTGGAGCCGGTCGGAGTGGGTCGAGGCCACGATGCCGGTCTGGCAGACGCTCTGCCAGCCGATCGCCGAACGGGCCGTCGACAGCATGGGCAGCATGTTCTCGGTCAGCGAGACTGACCTGGGCGACCTGCCGCCTGAAATGCAGTCCGCCATGGCGGCACTGACCGGAGGCGCCGGGCCAGGCGCCCTCGCGGGAGCCCTCAGCGGCATGGGCGAGATGATGCGCAGAATGGGCGGGATGATGGTCGGCGGCCAGGCCGGCGCCGCTGTCGGAACCCTGGCCGAGGACATCATCAGCTCCAGCGACATCGGCCTGCCGCTCGGCCCCGAGGGCACGGCCGCGCTGCTCCCGGCCGGTGTAACCCAGTTCGGCTCTGGCCTGTCCGTCAGCGAGGACGAGGTCAGGCTCTTCGTCGCGATGCGCGAGGCCGCCCACCAGCGCCTGTTCAGCCACGTTCCGTGGCTGCGAGCGAGGCTGCTCGGCGCGGTCGAGGACTATGCCCGCGGCATCAAGGTGGACCCCGATTCGCTGCGCGACGCGATGCAGCAGATCGACCTGGAGAACCCTGAAGCGGCGATGAACGAGGCGATGTCCGGAGCCGCGACCTTCCAGCCCGAGGACACCCCGGAGCAAAAGGCGGCGCTATCGCGGCTGGAGACGCTGCTCGCACTGGTCGAGGGCTGGGTGGCCACGGTCGTCGCCGACGCTGCGCGTGACCGTCTGCCCGACGCTGAGGCGCTGGCCGAGGCGATCAGGAGGCGGAGAGCGACCGGCGGCCCGGCCGAGCGCACCTTTGCGACGCTCGTTGGCCTGGAACTGCGACCGCGGCGGCTCCGCGAGGCCGCGACGGTGTGGCGGACGCTGACCGAGGACCGCGGAATCAGCGGGCGAGACCAGATCTGGGAGCATCCCGATCTGCTGCCGAGCGCCGAGGATCTCGAGGACCCCGAGGGATTTGTCCGTGGCCGCCCTGAGCTCGATCTGTCGGACCTATCCGATCTGTCGAGCCTCACGCAGGAGGAGCAGCCCGGCGGAACGCCCGGGGCCGGTGGCGCCGAACCCGAAAGCGGCTCTGGGCCCGCCGAGGAGACCGGACCTGACGACGACGGCGGCGAACCGGACAAGGGGCGCGACACCGACACCTGATAGCGCGAGCGCTCGCTGTCACCAGCCGTCGCCCGGCTAGCTCGGAGTCGGCGATGTCTCGATGCGACAGTCATTGCGGTTCGCGGTGATGAATGACGCTTTGATACAACGGTGCGCCCGGCCAGCCAGGGACACAAATGCCCGCCTGGCGAGCCGGTGAGGCTCGGCGTCAGACGACAGTCCGCTAGGCCTCACGCAGCGTGACCGGGCCGCCCACAGCAAACGCAACCTTGTCCACAACCGGTGGATGCCGAAAAGCCAGTCCGGCTCGACCGAATGGACGGGCCTCACCCAAAAACCCACAGCTTATCCAGCCGCTGTCCACAGCAAAACTCCCCAGATTCCCCACGCTATCCACAAAGTTATCCACAGGACAGGAATGGCGGCCCTGGCGTCGTTCACCTTTGTCAGCAGGCCGTTTCCCTACTTCAGGGGCAGGACAAGAGCTGTCGGGTGGTGTCAGTTGCGCATGGACGCGTCACTCACCAGCAAGTCATGCAATGGAGGGTGATCCAGCTGCCCCGGGCTGCACGGCTCGCACCGTCGGAGCCCGCGGGCAGACATGTCTGACCGCTGAGATCAGTGTCGGACCCAGGTGCCAGGCTTCGGCCATGCGACCAGCTTTGAAGTCCGGCTTACTTCCGGTCTGGCGGGACCGGGACACTCTGCAGATCGGCATCGATCCACGCCGCGCGATTGCCTTATCCGGCATGAGGCAGGCGGCATTCGTCGTCGGGTTACTCGACGGCAGCCGCGAACGCGACCAGGTCATCGCTGCCGCAGCGGGACGTGGCATCTCGGCTCAGGCGACCGAGCGAATCCTGAGCCTGCTCGCGGCGGCGGGAGCGCTTGATGACTTTCCGGCAAGTACATTGCGGGATATCCCGCCAGCGCTTCGTGCCCGCCTCGCACCCGAACTCGCAACCACATCGCTCGCGCACCGCGATGGCGACGGTGGCGCCCGCTCACTCGCTAGGCGGCAGGTCTCGGTCGTGCGCATCGAAGGCGAGCAGCGGATAGGCCGCGGTGTAGCCAGGATTCTGTCGGCCGCAGGAGTCGGGCGGGTCGAGTTCGTCCGGCCGCAGCCCGAATCCGCCGGCTGGTCGTCCGAGCAGCCCGATCAGAATGACGTCGCCGACCTGGTCATTCTCGTCGGCCGTCAGCCCATCCGCAGGCTTGCCCAGCTGCGCGGGAACCGTGTTCCGCACTTGGCTGTCGCCGCCAGCGAAGCGATCGGGGTGGTCGGGCCCATGGTCGTGCCCAAGCGGACTGCATGCTTACTCTGCATGGAATTCGTCAGAGCGGGAAACGATTCGGCATGGCCGTTGATCCTGGCCCAGCTCGGCCGCCGGCGGCCAGACCCGCCAGCTTGCGATGCGGTTCTCGCCGCGGCGGTTGCTGCACAGGCAGCCGCGCAGGGACTCATCGCGATCGACCAGAACCCGCTGGCGAGCGCTGCTGTCAACGGCACGTTAGAGCTCGTGCTGCCAGACTGGAAGTGGAGACGTCGGACATGGCCGCTACATCCGGCTTGTCCGTGTTCAGTCACACCGCCGGATAACCGACAATAGAGATCATGAACGATCTGCCACGGCGTGCCGTCACGAGAACGGTGAAGCTGGCCGGCCTGCCGGCCGGGCTCGCGGGTCGCACCATGCTCGGAATCGGCAAGCGCGTAGGCGGGCGCCCAGCGGAGATCGTGGCTCAAGAAATCCAGCAGCGGACCGCTGACCAGATCTTCCGCGTTCTCGGGGAACTCAAGGGCGGCGCACTCAAGCTGGGCCAGGCGTTGTCCATCTTTGAGGCCGCGTTGCCGCCCGAGCTCGCTGGGCCGTACCGCGCCACGTTCACCAAGTTGCAGGAGTCAGCGCCGCCGCTCCCGGCCAGCACGGTGCACAGAGTCCTCTCGGCCGATCTCGGGGAGAACTGGCGAACCAACTTCGCCGAGTTCGATGACCGGCCGGCCGCTGCCGCCTCGATCGGCCAGGTACACAAGGCCGTCTGGCGTGACGGGCGACCGGTCGCCGTCAAGATCCAGTACCCGGGCGCGGGTAAGGCCCTGATCAGCGACTTTGCACAGCTCAGCAGGGTTGCCCGGCTTTTCGCGGTGCTCATGCCCGGGCTAGATGTCAAGCCGCTGCTCGACGAACTGCGCGCCAGGGTGGCCGAGGAACTCGACTACCGGCTCGAAGCGGCGTCGCAGGATGCCTTCGCCAAGGCATTCGCCGGCGACCCCGACATTTACGTGCCGCCGACGGTACTGGCTACCGACCACGTGCTCATCAGCGAGTGGATGGACGGGACGCCCCTCGCCAAGATCATCAGCGACGGCACCCAGGAGCAGCGCGATCGCGCCGGGCTGCTGCTGGTCCGGATGTTGTTCTCCAGCCCGGCCAGGACCGGGCTGCTGCACGCTGACCCGCATCCGGGGAACTTCAGGCTGCTCGACGACGGCAGGCTCGGCGTGCTCGACTTCGGGGCCGTTGATCGGCTGCCAGATGGCTTGCCTCCCCTATTCGGGCGGCTGCTCTACCTCGTGCACACCGACGGCGATATCAGCGTCGCAGAAACCGAATTGCGCAAGCACGGGTTCCTGCGGCCAGACGTCTCGGTCGACGCGAAAGCGCTGCGAGAATTCCTCGCACCGCTGGCGGACCCGTCGAAGAGCGAGACCTTCAAGTTCAGCAGGGAATGGATGCGCAGCGAGGCCGCGAGGGTCACTGATCTGCGTGCGGCGAATGTCGCTCGCCAGTTCAACTTGCCGCCGTCCTACATCCTGATCCATCGGGTCTCCACCGCGGGCATCGGCGTGCTCTGCCAGCTCGAGGCCGGGGGCGAGTTCAGAGCCGAGGTCTTGCGCTGGATGCCCGGCTACGGCCCTGACGACCTGAGCGACCTGGTCCCGCTGGATGACCAAGATCCAGGGGCGCTTGGCCTGGCCGCCGAACCAGCCGGCTGAA
>DATELR010000041.1:0-6981 GCA_035276345.1 Streptosporangiaceae bacterium
ACCCGCGCGACCGGACTCCCGCTGAGCTGGTATGACGTTCTGCTCGAGCTGGCCGCGGCGCCAGAGCGGCGGCTGCTGATGGGCGAACTGGGCCAGCGGGTCGTGCTCAGCCGCACGCGCGTCAGCCGGATCGTCGACGAACTGGCTGGTGCGGGGCTGGTGCGCAAGGAGACCAACCCGAGTGACGGCCGCTCCAGCTACGCGGTGCTGACTGATGTGGGACTGGCCACGTACCGAGCCGCCGCGCCGGTCTACCTCGCGGGGATCGAGCGGGAGTTCGCCGCGGCCCTCACAGACGACGAGCTGGCCGCCGTCGCTAAGGCTCTCAGGAAGGTCCTCGACCGGCCGCTGCAAGTCGGCGAGGGCGCCGAGAAGCCGAGCAGTCAAACCACCTAACTGACATAAACAGTAATTCGACGTCTGTTCATCTCACATTCTTCCTCCTACCATGTAACCCATCCATTCCGCCGGGCAGGGGGGAAATGCCATGGCAACTGGTGGCAGATCGCACGAGCGCGACGACCAGGTACTTCCGGCGACGCGAAGGGTTTCGCTCGCGATCGTTCCGTTCCTGGTCGTGGCCTTCGCCGTGCTGGTGCCCTGGCCATCGGACACGGGCAGGCTGTTCGCGTGGGACATCGAGCCGACGCTGACCCCGATGATCCTCGGCTCGGTGTACCTGGGCGGCGCCTACTTCTTCGTGCGAGCCACGCGGGCGCGGCACTGGCATACCGTCAAGGGCGGCTTCGTGCCGGTCGGCACCTTTGCCACGCTGATGGGCGTGGCGACGATCGCGCACTGGGACAAGTTCCTGCACACCAGGGTCGCGTTCTGGCTGTGGGCAGGGCTGTACTTCACGACGCCGTTCCTGGTCTTCTGGGTCTGGGCGGTCAACCGCAGGCGCGACGCGCCGGCCGCACCATCCGACCTGCTGCTGCCGGCCGGCACGAGCCGGATCATCGCGGTCGCTGGCGGGCTGTCGCTCCTGACGAGCGCGTTCCTCTTCCTGCTGCCCGGTCCCGCCGCCACCATCTGGCCATGGCCGCTGACCCCGCTCACCTCCCAAGTCATGGGGGCGATCTTCGCGCTGGGCATAGCCGGTCTCGGCGCTCCGCTTGACCGCCGGTGGACAACCGCCAGGACATTGCTGCAGGTAGCGGCGCTGATGCTCGCGCTCATCATCGTCGCTGGCGCGCGGGCCAGTTCGGAGCTCGACGCGGCCAACCCGCTGACCTGGTTGCTGACGGCAGGCTTCGCCGCCGTCCTCGGCGCGATAATCGTGCTCTACATGCGGATGCAAGGCAGGCAGGAGCGTCCTGCCGCGCCGGTTCCGCAGAGCTGAACGGCACCATATGAGCGCGACGATCGATGAGGTAATCGAACGGTTGCAGCGGCTGCTCGGGCCGCTCGCCGCGGCGAACGATCCGCGCCAGTACTTCCATGCGACCTATCTGCGCACGACAATGGCCGTGGCCGCGGAGATTAAGCGCGGCGGGTTCGTCGATCCTGAATGGACAGAACGCTGGGATGTAGCGTTCGCCGACTTCTACCTGGACG
This sequence comes from Streptosporangiaceae bacterium, assembly GCA_035276345.1. Classification (GTDB taxonomy): domain Bacteria; phylum Actinomycetota; class Actinomycetes; order Streptosporangiales; family Streptosporangiaceae; genus Chersky-822. Next base: position 1,558 of record DATELR010000041.1, read on the forward strand.
CGCTGGAGGCGGCGACTGGTGATGGCCAGCCGTCACGGCCCTGGACGATAGCGTTCGGCGCGCCGGCTCGCATGCCGGCGCTCAACCACGTCTTGTTCGGCATGAATGCGCATATCAATTTCGACCTGCCGCAAGCGCTGCTCGCCGTCATCACCGACGAAGAGTTCGATGACCCGGCCGTGATAGCGGTGCGCGAAGTTGATCACCGGAATATCGACCGGGTGCTGGCCGGCCGTGTGGCGGCAGAAGACGAGGTCCTGGTCGGCATCTCCGGACCTGGCTCGCGACTGAACCGTGTGCTCAAACCGCTCAACCAGCTCGGCACGCAGCGGTTCTTGCGCGAAGCACGGGAGAAGGTCTGGGCAAACGCCATCGTCCTGAGCCAGGCCAGAAGAAGGGGACCCGCGGCCTACGACGGCGCGCTAGCCCAGCTGTCCGACCTGAGCGCGGCTAAGGTCGCCGCGTTGCAGGACACCGGACTCGTGTTGCTGAAGCTCGCCGTCTCCGGCTTCGGCGTGCGCCTGCCCGCGACATACCGGGTCACGACGTCCCACCACTAACGCCCGCGAAAGTCCACAATGGTGTCGTCGCAGACGGACTGGCTAACCGCGAAGCGCAGGCAGGATCATGACGGTGATACGCCCCAGCAGGCTCCAGCGAGACGGGCTCTTCTGCGCCCTCGTCCTTGTCTTCATCCTGGCGTTCGTGCGCGGATATCCCGGCGCGACGACCACGGACGGCCGGATCGCCGTGAGCATCTTCGCGGTTGTAGTGACCGCTCTGTTGATGTTGTTGTGGGTCCGGGCGATCCGCCGGAGGACCGTTCTCGAGATCTCCCGCGACGCCGTCACGCTCATCGAGCCCAACGGCACGCGGACGTCGCTGACGCGTGAGTCTGGCGACGAGATCCTGCTGACCGCGACCGGCGGCGGACGCTATCGGACGGCTGCGCTCACGATCGCCGGGTCCGGCACTGTGCTGCCGCTCAGCTTCTTCAGCATCGGCGAGGTTAAGCGTCAGTGCCTCGCCTCGGGCTGGCGATTCCGCAAGCCAGGCTGGCGTCGCAACCGCGAATAACATGCCTGACGCGGATCACGAGTACCGCCTCTACGGGGAACTGGCTGGCTGGTGGCCGCTGATATCGCCGCCTGATCAGTACACGGACGAGGCCACCTATCTCGCCGCCGTCCTCAGTTCAACGGCGGGGATCCCTGTGCACGATGTCCTCGACCTCGGCAGCGGCGGCGGCAATGTTGCCTTGCACCTCAGGGACCGGTTCACGCTGACGCTGGCCGATATCTCGCCCGAGATGCTGGAAGTCTCGCGCAGGCTGAACCCGCAGAGCCGGCACGTGCGCGGCGACATGCGGACCATGCGGCTTGGCCAGGAATTCGACGCGGTGCTGACGCACGACGCCATCGACTACGTGACGAGCCAGGAAGACCTCGCGATGGTGATCGCGACGGCGTTCGCGCACTGCCGTCCTGGCGGCATCGCAGTCTTCGTACCTGATTACGTCAAGGACGATTTCCGCTCGCTCACCGGCGGCGGCGGCGGTGGCGAGGACGGGACCGGCCGGAAGGCCACGTTCCGCGAGCGAACCTGGGATCCCGACCCAGCCGACGACTGGGTGCAGGCGGAATACGAGTTCATCCTGCGGGATGCGGACGGCACGGTGGACGTCGTCAGGGAGAACCATCGCCTGGGCGCGTTCAGCCGCGAGCTCTGGCGGCAGCTGCTGGTAGCGGCCGGCTTCGTGGTGGGAACCGGGTTCGCCAACCGGTCACTGCCCGGCAGGCCGCCCGCGAACCTGTTCGTCGGACACCGCCGATCAACGCGCGACACCAGCTACAACGAGCGGAGCGGCGCCGACCGCAGATCCAGCTCGTAGACCTGGCCGATCAGGTCGGCCCCGTAGCTGTGATGTGGCTCCTCCTCGGCCAGCGTGAAGCCCCGCGACAGGTAGATGCGACGCGCGGAGACAAGCGGGTCATTGGTCCACAGCCGCATCCGCGAATAGCCGGCTGCCCGCGCAAAGGCGACGCACTCGTCGACCAGCATCGCGCCGATCCCGTGCCCTCGCGCCGCTGGGTCGACCAGCAGGATCCTGAGCTGCGCAGTCTTCTCCTCGGCGGGAACGCAGAGCACGCAGCCGACTCTCCGCCCGTCGAGCTCAGCGATCCAGCCACGCTGAAGCTGACTGCCCGACTGCGCACCGAAGTCGGCGACGATGCCTGCGACAAGCGCCTCGAACGTGGTGTCCCAGCCGTACTCGGCCGCATAGATCTCGCCGTGCGCCAGCACCATCCAGCCCAGATCGCCGGGCTTGCCGACCTCGCGTAGCACAACCCGTGACTCGTTCATTCCCTCTCCCGCCGCCTTACTGAAACACTCGTTTCAGTTGCACGGTAGCATTGTCGTCGTGACCATGCGACCCCAGGGAACTTCATCACCGCGCCGCGAGGAACTCCTCGACCGCGCTTACCGCTACGCGCTGGAACACGGTCTCGCCGACCTGTCGCTGCGCCCGCTTGCGGCCGCCATCGGGTCGAGCCCGCGCGTCCTGCTGTTCCTCTTCGGGTCCAAGGACGGCCTGGTCCGCGAGCTGCTGGCCAAGGCGCGGTCCGATGAGCTCGGCTACCTCGCCAGGGAAGGGGCGGCCAGCGGTGACGGGCTCGACGCGATGGTGGCAGCTACCTGGCGCTGGCTTGCCGCGGATCCGGTCAGGCCGCTGCTGACGCTCTGGACCGAGGCCTATGGCCGGTCGCTCGTCGAGCCCGACGGCCCGTGGTCGGGGTTCGCGACCCAGTCCGTTGCCGACTGGCTGGATGTTCTGGCCGACGCCCAGCCGTCAGATCATCCCGCCGACCGCACGCTCGCGCTCGCCGTCCTGCGCGGCTGCCTGCTCGACTTGCTCGCTACCGGCGACACCGAGCGCGTTGGCGCTGCCATCGGCCGCTACCTGCGCCTTTCCGGGGCCGAAACTGCGGGCATCGATACCGAGCGCGGAGCGCTACCGTGATGCACGTGACTGATGGCCCGGAACTGCGCCGCGAGGCGCTGCGGGCGGACTGCGAACGGTGCGTGGCGCTGTGCTGTGTCGCGCCAGCGTTCACCGCATCGGCCGACTTCGCGATCAATAAGCCAGCCGGCCAGCCGTGCCCGAACCTGCTAGCCGACTTCCGGTGCTCGATCCACGACCGGCTCCGGCCGGCCGGTTTCAGCGGTTGCGTGGCGTTCGACTGCTTCGGCGCAGGTCAGAAGGTCGTCCAGCACACTTTCGGCGGGGCCGACTGGCGGTCGGAGCCCGACCTCGCCGCCCCGATGTTCGCGGCCTTCTCGGTCATGCGGCCGCTGCATGAGCTGCTCTGGTACCTCAACGAGGCGCTGGCGATGCCGCTGGCGGAGCCATTCCGCGATGAGCTCAATGATCTTTTTGGCTCAACGGAGCGCGCCACCCGATGTGGCCACGCGGAGCTGGTCGCTCTCGACGTGAATGCCTGCCGTCGCCGCGGCACCGAGCTACTGCTCCGCGTGAGCGCTCGAGTGCGTGAATGTGCCGGCTACGCCGGCGCGGCGGATTATCGCAGCGCGGACTTGGCGGGGCAGGACCTGCGCGGCGCTGACCTGGCCGGCGCGAGCCTTCGCGGCGCGCTGCTGATCGGAGCGGACTTGCGCGGTGTCGACCTGAGCTTCGCTGATCTGACTGGCGCCGACCTGCGCGGCGCGAACCTGGCCGGTGCCGACCTCGGATCGAGCCTGTTCACGAGCCAGCCGCAGGTCGATTCCGCGCGCGGTGATGCGCGAACGAAGTTGCCGATGCGGCTTAGTCGTCCGTCACATTGGACGACGGCCGAGCGAAATTAGTTTAGGTCCGGCTAGTCCGGTTATGGGTGCTCCCATGAGCGCCGATGGCATGACAAGATCACGTCCGCGCGTCGTCATCGCCGGGGGCGGTTTCGCCGGCTTTCACGCTGCCCGCAAGCTAGGACGGCTTGCGAAAGGCCAGGTCGACATCGCCCTGATCAATCCCACGGACTACTTCCTGTACATGCCGCTGCTGCCCGAGGTCACCGCGGGGATTCTGGACCCGCGCACTGTCGCAGCTCCGCTGACATCCACCTGTCGCGGAGTGCGCCTGGTTCTTGGCGCGATGACCGGGGTCGACATGGAGTCGAGAACCGTCACCGTGCGCGACCCGGAAGACAACGTGCGGACGCTGGCCTACGACCACCTCGTTGTCGCGCTCGGCAGCGTGAACAAGCTGCTGCCAGTGCCCGGCGTCACGGACACCGCACACGGGTTCCGGAGCCTGGCCGAGGCGATCTACCTGCGGGATCACATCCTGCGTCAGCTCGAGATCGCGGACCTGTCGGACGACCCGGCCGAACGGGAGGCGCGGTGCACCTTCGTGGTGGTCGGCGCCGGTTACACCGGCACCGAGGTTGCGGCCGCCGGTCAGTTGCTGACCAATATCGCCGTTCGCCACCAGCCAGGGCTCAGCGGCCAGAAGATGCGCTGGATGCTGGTCGACATCGCGCCGCGTCTGATGGCCGAACTTGACCCGCGCCTATCGGCCGTCGCCCATCGCGTGCTCTCGAAGCGGGGAATGGAGATCCGCACCGGCACGAGCGTCGAGCTCGCCACTCACGAAGGCGTGAAACTGTCCGACGGTCAGTTCGTGCCCACCCGATCGCTGATCTGGTGCGTCGGCGTGCGACCCGACCCGATGGTCGAGCAGATCGGCCTGCCGATGAACCGAGGCCGCCTGACCGTCGATGAGTACCTCGTCGTGCCGGGGCATCCGGAGATTCACGCCTGCGGCGACGCCGGCGCAGTTCCCGACCTGACCAGGCCAGGATCGATCACCGCCATGACTGCCCAGCATGCCGAACGTCAAGGCAAGCTGCTCGCGAATAACGTTGCCGCCGCGCTCGGCATCGGCCGCGCTCAGAGCCGCCCGTACCGGCACCGCGACCTCGGCTTCGTCGTGGACCTTGCCGGAACTCAGGCGGCCGCGAATCCGCTCGGCATCAGGCTGTCCGGCATCGCCGCCAAGGCCGTGACTCGCGGCTATCACCTGCTCAGCATGCCGACGAACCGGATCAGGATCGCCACCGACTGGGCGCTGGACGCCGTACTGCCGCGCCAGCTCGTGCAGATGGGACTCGTCCGCTCCGCGGCTGTCCCGCTAGCCTCCGGCACGCCGGAGCATCCGGCAGAAACGGCGAGCACAGTCCGCAAAGCCCGCTAGCCTCGCCGCGGCCCAATCGACTCGAAGATGGTCCTGGGGACCTGCCCGCTGCCTGCAAGACCAATTTGGACAAGCGTCGCTCGCTGTCGGTGCGGCAGGAAGACTTGCACCTCGAGCACACCGCCGTTGAATGGTGACGCCCGATAACAAGCATTTAGGCCGCGCACGAA
>DATELR010000042.1:0-36810 GCA_035276345.1 Streptosporangiaceae bacterium
GGTGCGAAGGAGAAGATGTGGGACTCTGCCCGCCGGGCGCGCGATGAGCATCGTCGCTTATGTGTTCGGCGTCCTGGCCGCGGTTTCGAATTCGGCGACCAACGTCATGCAACGCGCTGCCAACCGCGCGGAGAGCCAGCAGCTTGAGTTCTCCTTTCAGCTGATCAAGAACCTGTCCCGGCGGCCACTCTGGCTCGCCGGAATCGTCACCATGCTGGCCTCGTTCGTGTTTCAGGCGCTTGGTCTCGGCTTCGGCACTCTCGCGGCGGTCGAACCGTTGCTCGTACTCGAATTGCCCCTCACCCTCGTTGGCGCACGGATCTTCCTTGGCAGCGTGCTGGGACGACGAGAAGCAACTGCTATCGGCGTCATGACCGCAGGCACGATCGGGCTGATCGGCTTCCTCAATCCCTCCGCCGGTCAGGGAGCCGGGATCGCCTGGCCAACTTGGCTGGTGGCTGGCGTCGGCACGGCGATACCCGTCGGCCTCCTGTACTGGCTCGGCCGCGCGACAGCCTCTCCTGGCAGACGAGCCGCCCTGCTCGGTGCGGGAGCCGGGATCTCGTTCGGGCTCGCCGCGGCCTTCATCAAGGGCATGACGGAGCAGTTCTCTTCAGGCGGGATCGGCGGGGCGCTGACCTCATGGCAGCTGTACGCGGCCGGCGCCGCGGGCGTGTTTGCCTTCTGGATGTACCAGAACGCAATAAACGCTGGTCGCCTCGCTGCCGCTCAGCCTGGGGTCACGCTGGCTGATCCATACGTCTCGATCATCTGGGGAGCCGTGGTCTTTCACGAAGCGATGCGCGATGGGTTCTGGCTGGTCGCCGCCATCGTGTCGGCTGTAGCGATGAGCGCCGGAGCCGTCATCCTGGCCCGCTCACCAGGGATGAGCGGGCCACTGGCCGCGAGCGAAACAGGCGAACCGCGGCCTGAGCATGCGACGGAGGTGGCGTGATATACCTGCTGGCGATTCTGGCGGCCGGACTGCTGGGAATTGGCTTCGTGCTGCAGCAGCGTGTCGCCGAACGGGCACCCCAGCGGGACTTTCTCCGGCTGCGCCTGCTTGCCGATCTGCTTGGTGACCGGCGCTGGATCCTGGGCGTGGCCGTCATGGTGTGCGGGCAGCTGCTGTCCGCATGGGTAATAGGCCACGTCGTTCTGTCGGTAGCTGAGCCGATCCTCGCGTCGAACCTGCTGTTCGCTCTTGTGCTGGCGCGACCACTGTCGGGTCAGCGCCTGGCGGCGTCGGAAATCGCGGGCGCACTGATCTTGATCGCCGGCGTCACGGTGCTGTCACTTGACCGCTCCATCCGCTCCGGCGAAATAACGGTTGGTTCCGCCGGCAACTGGCCCTACGCAATCGCTGGGGTGGCGATGGCCGCTTATGCTTTCGCGGCCATCGGACGTCGGCAGCAGGGCGCTGCGCGCGGCGCGTTCACAGGCGTGAGCGCGGGTATCGTCTTCGGCCTGCAAGACGCCCTCACCCGCCAGGTCGTCATGGCATTTGAGGCGCACGGCATCGCGTCACTGGTGACAAGCTGGCCGTCCTACGCTCTCGTCGCGACGGGAATCGTCGCGCTGTGGTTGATGCAGAGCGCATTTAACTCAGCGCCGTTGCACGCTTCCCTGCCTGGTATGACAGCTGGCGAGCCTTTCGTCGGCACAGCACTCGGAATCATCGTCTTCGGGGACAAGCTGCACACCAGCGCAGGGCTGCTGGCTTTGCAGGTCACGGCGTTCGCTGCCCTCGTCGGCGGTGTGATCCTGGTTACCCGTGGTCCGTCACTGGCGACGGCCTGCGCTGGCAAGCACCTGCCGAAGCTTCATGAGACGGGGGCTGACGCGCCAAGTGTGAGGATGACCGCACCTCTGGCCCGGGCGCACCGCGATCCGTACAGCGCGCCTGAGCGAGATGCGGATAAGGCGGCTCGGTTGGCTGGGAGGATGCGGTCATGAAAATAGCGCCGGGTATCCACAGGATCGGCAGCAACAGCATGATCAACGCGTACCTTGTCGAGCAGGCCGGCGAGGTGACGATCATTGATGCGGGGGTGTCCGGCTTCTATTCGCAGCTTGACAAGGAGCTGGCCGCGATGGGCAGGTCGCCCGCAGACGTTCGCGCACTGGTGCTCACTCACGGGCATACCGATCACATTGGTTTCGCGGAGCGGGTCCGCCGGGAGCGGCAGGTTCCGGTATCGGTTCATGAGGCCGACGCGGCTCTGGCCCGCGGCGAGGTGCCTAACCCGGCGAAGGGCCTCGGCCCGGTCAAGCTCAGGCCCGTGGCCGGTTTCATGTGGTTCTCGGCCCTGCACGGCGGGCTGCGCACTCCCAAGCTGCAGCAAGTTGCCACCTTTGGCGACGGGGCGACCTTGGACGTTCCAGGGAGCCCGCGGGTCATCTTGACTCCCGGGCACACGCCTGGCAGCGCTGCGCTGCACTTCCCATCGCTGGACGCGTTGTTTGTGGGTGATGCGCTCGCAACGTACGCGGTCACCACCGGAGCCCGGGGCCCGCAGGTCGCGCCGTTCACTGCTGATGCTGTCCAGGCGGTCGAGTCGCTGGCGCGACTTGACGGAGTCTCGGCCGGCCAGGTGCTTCCCGGGCACGGCGACGCGTGGACGGGCGGCGTTTCGGAGGCTATCCGGCAGATCCGCCAGGCGCGCACCGGCGGCTGACCGCAGATCGGGTTGATGGGCACCTGGTCCGGGGTGCGTCGTCAGGCGGCACGATTTGCGGCGCGGCAGGCTCAGCGCAACCGGAAGATCGCCGTCGCGTAGCAAAGCATGGCGACCGCGGTTGCCAGGGCCATGATCAGTGAAACTCCGTCGCTGCCGTTGTTCACGAAGGCTGCGCCCGCGGCGGCGGCCGCAACGATCGCAGCGGTCCCGGCCGCCGCGGGAACGACCACGATCCGAGCGCGGATCGCGCGGATCAGCGCGCTGACCGAGGCTCCGAGCAGTGCCAGCGCCACGATGGCGTGGGCGGCCAGCAGAGCCGAGCTGAACACGGCGGCGAGGAACGATGTGCCGGAAGGCACCTCGATGTAGAGATTGACTCCCATCCCGATCGCGAACTGCACGATCAGCAGAACGGCCGCGCCCATGCAGTTCCCGCGCAGTGCGGCGATGCGGGCGCCAGGCACTTCCGCCAGCGCCCGATTTTCCGTAGTCACCATGTCCCGCCTCCTTGGTGCCGGACCGACCAGAACGAGCTTGTTCAACCATAGACGTCTAACCGTTTGATATCAAACTGAATGAAAGCTTCCGAAGCCTGAGGGCCGCCGGCCCATTCGGTCAGTGCAGCGGCCCGAAGAAGGTCCTCAGGTCCGCGGCAAGCTCGGCCGGAGCCTCCATCGCCGGGAAGTGCTTGCCGCGCGCGAACTCGGTCCAGTGCGCGGCCGGTGGCGCCGGCACGAGCCTGCGAACCGTCTCATCGGCACCGAAGACCGCGAACCCCTGCGGGACCGCCGGCGGGGCACCCCAGTCGGAGGAGTGTGCCTGCTCGTACAGCGTCTGCGCGGCCGATGCGCCCGAACCGGTGTGCCAGTACAGGCTCACCGTGGTGAGCACCTGGTCGCGGTCGACAGGCAGGTCAGTCCACTCATGCACCTTCTCGGCAATCCACGCGAGCTGCAGCAGAGGTGAGTCGGCGAGGCCGTAGCCGATGGTCTGCGGCCGGCTGTTCTGGATGGCCAGGTAACCCGATCCCTCGGTCCGGAATGCCTCCATCCGGTCGGCGATCAGCTTGTCCACCGGATCACTGCGATCGAGGCGATCGGCCATGCCAGGCAGGAAAGTCGCAGTGGCCGCTGCGGTCAGCGGATCGGTCACCACGTGCACCCCGAGCACATGTGCGGCGTCCAGGCCGGCAACCACGCCGGACACGCCCGCCCCGATGTCGCCGCCGTGCACGCCGTACCGCTGGTAGCCGAGCCGGCGCATCAGTTCTGCCCATGTGCGGGCTGTGCGGCTCATGGTCCAGCCGGTCGCGCTGAGCGGGGTCGAGAACGCGTAGCCGGGCAGGGAAGGCGCGATGACGTGAAATGCCTGGCCGGCTGCCGGGTTCGTCAGCGGCGCGATCAAGTGCAAGAACTCTGCGACCGAGCTCGGGAAGCCGTGGGTGATCAGCAGCGGCTTGGCGCCAGCGTGCTCAGATTTGACATGCAGGAAATGGATCCGCTGGCCGTCGATCTCGGTGCTGTACTGCGGGTAGGAGTTGAGCTGCGCCTCGGCGGCACGCCAGTCATAGGTTGTGCGCCAGTAGTCGGCGAGTTCCTTGAGGTACCCGAGCGGGACACCGCGCTCCCAGCCCACCCCCGGCAGTTCACCCGGCCAGCGCGCGCTCGTCAGCCGGTCGTGCAGGTAATCAACGTCGGCCTGAGGGATCTCGATACGGAAGGGCCGGATGGCATCACTCATCGTGTTTCTCCTTGCAGAAGCGGCCGTTTCGGCATGCCGGCCGCGCTCATGTCGAGGAGACTAGGAACAATAGAGGAACAGATCTTTCCTAGTTTGCTCGCAGGATCGGATAATGCTGGAAACTTCTGCACGGCTGCTGCGCCTGCTGTCCCTGCTGCAAGCCCGGCGTGACTGGACCAGCGCCGAACTGGCCGACCGGCTCGGCGTGACGACCCGCACTATCCGCAATGACATCGGCCGCTTGCGCGCCCTCGGCTACCCGGTCGAGGCGCGGCCGGGCGTGGCCGGCGGCTACCGGCTGGGGACTGGCGGCGCACTGCCACCGTTGCTGCTCGACGACGAGGAGGCGGTGGCGGTCGCCGTGGGGCTCCGTACCGCCGCGGGCGGCTCGATCGCGGGGATCGAGGAGACCTCGGTGCGGGCGCTGGCCAAGCTGCAGCAGTTGCTGCCGGCGCGGCTGCGCCGCCAGGTCAGCGCGTTCCAGGCTTACGCGCTGCCGCTGCCATCGTCCGGTCCGCAAGTGGACCCGGACGTACTGACCGTGATCGCTGCCGCCTGCCGCGATCATGAGCGGCTGCGGATCGACTACACGACGCACTCCGGCACCGTCAGTCAGCGCGACCTGGAACCGTACCGTCTGGCCAACGACCGGCGGCGGTGGTACGTGGTGGCCTGGGACACCGACCGGGACGGCTGGCGTACATTCCGGGCCGACCGGATCAGCCTGCGAACGCCGGCCGGGCCTCGGTTTGCGCCTCGCCCATTGCCGCCTGACGAGGAGATCGCGGCCCAGGTCGCACGCGGGGTCGCCGAAGCCACCTGGCGGTACCGGGCGCGCGTGATCGTGCACGCACCAGCGGCACACGTGCGTGCTCGGCTCCCGATCTCCGCTCCGGTGGAGCAGCTAGGCGATGACCGGTGTTCGTTCGAGCCGGGGTCAGACCATCCCGAACTGCTCGCCCTCTACTTGGGCATGCTGGGCGCGGACTTCACGGTCGTCGACTCACCCGAGCTGGTCGCAGCGCTTCGCACGCTGGCTGAGCGCTACCACCGCGCGTGCGATGCCAGCCAGGGTCAAGATGGGCGCAGCCAGCCTTCTTCGGTGGCTAGTTCGATCGTGCGATGAGCACACGGATGCTCCAGACGCGCTGGGCGATCTTGCATGGCGGGCTCGCATGCAGGCACGGGTGATCGGTGATGGAGGTCACCGATGCGGTGCCAGAGCGAATCGCGACGAAGACGGCTACGGCAGGGCCTTGACGGGGATATCCACCTGAAGCCTCTATCAGATGAAGGACCGGATCAGGAGTCGCGGGCCGGTGCCACTGCATCCCGTGGCCGCCAAGCACGATCCGCAGGCGTTGATCGATCCGCAGGTGAACTGTCTTGCCGCTGTCCGCTTCGGTCACGCTGACTTCACCATTGGGCGTGGAGGTTCCTGGCACTGCGGAACCGCAGCCTGCAAGAGCGGCCAGCGCTGCGACAGTGATCACCATCCGCGTCGCGGCCATACCCCTCTCACGCACATCACTGTGACGTGCCGGGTCGGCGGCCGGTTCCGCGAAGGCACGCCTTTCGATAAAGTGGTCAGCCGTATTTCCGAACCATACGCAATTACGAGTTACTGAAATACGTTCATTCAACCCGATTGCCTTCCGCGCACGATAGGGACCGATATAGGTTCCCGGCGAATTCAGGACCACATCGCGCAAATCCGAAGGATGGCATCGTAATGCTCAGACTTACCAGCAAGTTGCTCGTGGCCACGGCGGCGCTTGCCGTGCCGGCGGCTTCGTTGTCGACTGCTGCCGCTGCAACCGGCAACAATTCGCAGGCTGGCTCGCCAAGACTGGGCACGGAGGTGCGAGCCAACGTTCCGGCTCCCGCTGGCGTGCGGCCACGGTCTGTGGGGTCGCTGCCAGTGCGGGTCGCCAACCGAAGCGCCTACGCGGCCCAGAAAGCCAGCGCCAACGCGGCGGCATCGCGCGCGAATCCGCGCACGTCAGCGGCCCGAACGAGGCCCCCGCTAGCACCGAGCCTCGTGCGCAACTGGGCCGGACAGCGGGATACAACCGACGCGCCGTCTGACTCCACCGGAGCAATCGGAACCACCCGGTATATCGAGCTAGTTAATTCCAAGGCTGCTATCTATAACCGGACGAGCAACACGCCTACGGCTGCTGGGTCGCTCCTGAATCTGACCGGCTGCGCAACTTCCGCTTGCACAGACTCGGTGTTCGATGTGCAGATCATCTGGGATCCGGGCCTGAACCGGTTCTTCTATACGACTATGGACACCGGCTCCGGGTCTGCCGGCGGCAATCTCCTTGATTTCGGTTTTAGCACTACCGCCACTCCGACCCTGTCGCAGTCGAGCTGGTGCCGCTACAACATTGCTTTCGGGTCTACTCTTCCGGACTATCCCAAGCTGGGCGACAGCAACGATTTCTCCCTGATCGGGACGAACAATTTCAACGCGTCCGGATCGTTCACAGGTTCCACGATCTTCTGGATTACGCACCCTCCGGCAGGGACAAGCTGCCCAGCGGCGAGCACGTTCAAGTCCGGTCGGACAGCTAACCTCAAGAACGCCAACGGGACTGCCGCCTTTACTCCCGTGCCGGGCAACCAGGCCGACAGCCGCTCGACAGGGTGGGCGGTCGCCATGCCGGCGAGCATTCCCTCAGCTGGAGCGACCTTCCTGACGCTGTTCAAGGTCACTAAATCAGCAACCGGGACAGCCACCATCCCTGCAATCGGCACTTCGGTACCGGTGAACGCCTACAAAGTGCCGGCATCGGCGCCACAGCCAGGGACCGTGTTCAAGGTGGACACCCTGGACGCCCGCCCGACTCAGGCCGTGACGGCCGTCGACCCGAGCCACGGGTCGGTCAACGCGCTGTGGACGCAGCACACAGTGCTCGGCGGGGCCGGCGCGCAGGTCCGGTGGTACGAGATCAATCCTGCGACCCATGCGCTAGTCCAGCACGGCACGATATCCAATACATCGCTCGACACCTTCAACGGAGCTATTTCGCCTGACCGGCGTGTCAACCGCTCTACCGCGAAGTTCGGTGGAGACATGGTGATCGCGGTTAATCAGTCCTCCGCCTCGGCGCGACCCGCGCTCCGGGTGGCATCCAAGGTCGGTACCAACGCGATCTCCGCCCTGCAGCTCCTGGCGACCTCCAATGCGGCCGACACAGGTTTCGACTGCACCACCAATACGACGCCCAACCTCTGCAGGTGGGGCGACTACGCGGGTGCCAGCCCCGACCCTGCGTCGCCAACGACTGGGACAACCGGCGCGGTCTGGGGAAGCTCGATGCTCGCCGCTTCAGGCGGTAGCGCCTCAAGCGCAGGCTGGACGACGCGCAACTTCGCCGTCAAGCCATAACGCGGTGCGGTGGATCAGGCGGGCCGGCGCACTCCGCCGCGGCCCGCCTGATCTATGCCGCTACCAAGGTCGGCGCCTTAGTCGTCGCCTCCCGTTCTGTTCCGTGCTTGCGCGAGCTCTCGTATCAGAGCAGGCGGGAGGGGCCGGTGGGTGGTTGCCAGCCAGTCGATCTGCTCGAGTATCGGTCCTTGTGTGTCCTCGCCCTTCGGCATGGCTCTGGACTGTCGCTCCAGCGCCTTCAGCGCCGCAGTCTGGGGCAGATCAGCGACTCGCTCATTGATAAACGGCGGGTCGCCGACCAGGCTGAACGGCTTCAGATCGGCGGCTGTGAGCTGAGACGCCTGGTCCTTGTTCTGGAACAGGTCATACAGCGGCCTGGCGTTCTGGTCGTACGACGAGAGCGCAGGAAGGCCGAGGATCAGCTCCATGGTGCGGATGACGCTGGCCTGGTCGTAGCGCTGGTGGCCGATGTACCCGCCGTACTTGCCGTTGGCCGATATGTGCTTGGTGTAAGGACTGGCCACCAGCAGGACATTGCGGTGCCCGTCGACGTGGTCGATGCCGTCTTGTGAGTCGTCTTCGACGACGAACACTGCGGTCGAGGACCAGTAAGACGAGTGCGACAGGGCAGAAATGATCTCACCGAGCGCGGCGTCGTTCTGGGCGACCTCTGCGCGCGGCGTGAACGTGGCACCCAGACCGGTCGTGTGGTCCTCGGGCAGCACCATGTAGCTGAAGCTGGCCAGGCCGTGGCCGTTGGCCGGTCCGGCCGGCGCCGGGCTGCCGTCGGAGTTGATGCCTATGTCTCTGAGGAACTCAGCCGCCCCGAGCCGGTCATCGACGCTCAGGTTGGCGTCGCCGTTGATGGCATTGGGATAGCCCAGATCTGTGTAGGAGTAGATGGGGAAGTTGCCAACGGAAAGGAGGCTGTTGATCACTCCGCATCCTGCGGGAGGACTCGCCCCTGTGCAGGGCACGGGTGTGGTGTCCGTGTAGACGGGCCCGGTATAGCGGGCGCTGTTGGGTCCGAGGAACGGGCTGCACGGGCTGTTCACCGGGAGACCGTTGCCGTCGGGGGTGACGGCTCCGTAAAACTCGCCGTAGTTGCGGAGCGTGAAGGACCCGCCGGACTGGTTCTGCTTGGCGAGGGCGCTCTGGAACAGGCTGCAGCGCTCGGGCTCGGCGACGGGACTGAGGAAATCAGAGCCGCGGTTGCGGTTCGAGTAGTTGAGGCGCCACGCCTTCTCGATCCAGTCGGTCACGTTCGCGGACGTCGTCCACCAGTGACCCTGGACGCTTGCCTCGCCGTCCGAGAAGAAGTTGTCGCTTGAGGCGAACTGGCTGACGATCGCATGGCCTTGCGGAGTGGCCGATGCCAGGTACTGATACGCGGGGTCGGCGTTGACATCCTTCCTGGTCTTGCTGAGGTCCCCGTAGACCTGGTCATAGGTGCGGTTCTCCCTGACGATGTACAGGACGTGCTTGATCGGCGACTGGCCAGCGTCGGCGACGTCAGGCACGGGGTTGTCCGGGCTGCGGAACTCTGCGCTCGAGTGCTTGATGGCCATGGCAACGAAGGCACTGTCTGCGGCGAGGTGCTCGTTGTGATGCGAAACGCCATTCCCGCCCTGCTGCGGGCCAGCAACCCAGAAGCGAGTGAGGAGCGAGGGCATGTTGCCCTTGTCGTTGTAGTTCAGCCCCTGGAGCTGCACCTGCGGGTCTGGTGTCTGCGGGAACGTCGAGGCGGGCAGTAGCGAAGGAGACCCGGACTTCGTCGCGAACGGCACCGGATACGGATCGGACGGGTCATGGGCGGGGTAGCGGCTGCCGAGACCCTTAGCTGAGACGGCGAGCACGGCATGGTCGCGCGGGCTGACCGCGACGGCTGTCGGGTACCAGCCGGCCGGCACGTAGCCGTCGACGTGCCAGCCAGTCGAGTCCCGGTCGAGCACCGCCACGGCGTCGTCACCGGCGAGCGCCACGTACGCGCGGGAGTTGCCGTCGTACGCCACCGCGTCAGGGGACGAGCCCATGGCCTCCCCTGGTGCCCCGTGCAGGGTGATGTTCACCGCCGGAGCCAGCGTCCCGTCCGCGTTCACCTCCACGACGGACACCTGGTCGCTGTTGGCGTCCGCCACCATGACCTCGCGGCCGTCAGGGCTGACGGCCAGGCCGGTGGGATGGTCACCGACTGTGGCGGTCGGGCCCTGGATCCAGTTGTTGGCACCGTCAGAGTCGGCAGTGATGAGCTGGCCGGTGCCCTCGGCGCTGATGTAGGCGCGCGCATTGCCTGTGGCGGGGTTAGTCGCCGTGGCCACCGCATAGAGGTAGGAGGGATCGTTGTCATTGGGTGTCGGCGGGTTGAGGAAGTTAAGGATGTTGGTGTTATGCGGGACGATCGTTGGCGTCCCGAACGCGACAGCCTTCTTTACGGTCGTGAGGTTGCCGGATCCGTCGACTGATACGGCATTGAGCGCGCGGCCGTACTCGGTCGTCACGAGAACCGTGCCGTCGGCGCTCACCGCCAAGCCGCGATCGTAGGCGGCGCTGGCACCGGTGAAGCTGGACGTGTTTGCTGGAGGCGCCTGAGCGGGCAGCGCGACGGTCGTCGCGTAGGTGAGCTGGCAGTTGGGGGCGACGTTGAACTGATACACCGCATCGGTGCCGCCGCTGGTCGCGTACAGCCGGGTGCCGTCGTGGCTGTAGGCGAGCCCGATACCCATGAAGTTCTGCGCGGGCTTGCTGTTGACGGTGACGAACGACGTCGCCCCCGTGACGAGGTTGACAGCAGTCACGCCCTCGTCCGGCTCGGATCCCGCTCGGTTGACCCCCGACACGGCCGGGACAGGCCGGCCGTTGCCCCATCCTTCGTCGCTGCTGGCGGCGCACCTGCCGTCCGGCGCAACGGCGAGTCCGAGCGAGAAATCGCCAAGGTTGTACTTGATTCCCGCCGGGCGCACGTACCGGCCGTCGGGGAGGGTGGTCGCTCCCCTGGTGGTCGGAGGGGCAGCGGCTGGGCCGCCCGGATCTGCCGCGCTGGCCGTCTGGGGTTGCCAGGAGACTCCGGCCAGCACGCAGAGCGACAGAGCAACGGCCCCAGCGAGTGAACCGGCGATCCGTTCACGGCGGATGCGCGTCGAACCCAAGAACGGCATGGCAATGCGCCCTTCGCGATGACGATTAAATGGACAGTCCAGGGGAAACCGACCATCACCAAACCCGACCGTACAGGCGCTTAACACGACAAGCCAGAGACAGACCGAGTGTTTTTCCTGACGTCACCCGCCGTTGGAGACTCGGCTCGGTAGGCGACCGTTTAGCTGGCGGCGTCGGCGCGCGCAGCCCGCGCAGCCCTCGCTGAGCGAACCTGGGTGAAGATGACCACCGCGACGATCGCGATCGAGAACCAGAGGCCGTAGTGCGAGACGGTTTGCGCGACGACGACCGCGTGATGCCCGAGCGCGTACCCGAGGCCGACCAGCATGCCCGTCCACAGCATGGTGCCGATCAGGTCCAGCACCACGAAGGCGACCAGGCTGACGCCGGCCCAGCCGGCGATCATGAAGATGATCGCACTCGGAAGCGGCAGGAACGGAGAGATCACGATCATGGGCCAGGTGAACTTGCGGCCCCATCGCTTGACCCTGTCGACATAGCGCTGCCCGCGGTTCCGGCGGCTGCCCATCATCGCGAGGGCGCGCTCACCCCACAGCCGGCCAGCCCACCAGAAAAGCGGATCGAACTTCATCAGCCCCGGAATGGCTGCGAGCAGGACAACCAGCAACGTGCCGTGCCCGATCCGCGCGAACGCGGCGCCCGCCACGATCGCCTCAGTCGAGCCGTTCAGGATCTCCAGCAGGACCGGGTGGGTGCCAACCAGCTCGGCGCGGAACGGGAGCAGCAGGATGAAGTAGAGGCCGCTCAGCGTGATTCCGGCCCAGCATGCGATGTCGACACGGCGAGGTCGCCCGGTCCAGGGCAGCCGCGGGTCATCCCACCGGCTGGCTGCTGGCTTGTCGGTTTCCTTGTCATCGGCTGGCGCGGCCTCGGCCAGCTGGTCGGCGTCAGCCGACCCGGCGAGCGGCTCGGGGGAAGTCATGCGCTCGTCTTGCGGACGGGGGCGCTAGGCAAATACACAGTCCTCCTCGCGACTTAACCGCGCTGCGCTCATCTGACTGCCGTCGGCCGTCACCAGCACGGCGTACGCGGCGAGCCTCCAGCCTAAGGTGTGGTCCGCGTCTATCGCGCCGCGCTTATCTGTGACGTGCTTACGGGATGGGTGTCAGCACGTGGGGAGTCTTGTTCAGGCGGAATTGTGCGTCGACTTCCCGGTGAACTCGTGCGCGGCCCGGGCAGCGGCGCAGGGCGCGCACAACGGAAGCTCCACTTCACCCAGCGGACCCAAGATGTACTGCCCTGTGGTCACGCCGTCGAACATCTCGCATATGCCGGCGTCATCTGGATGAGCTCTGGAGCAGAAGCAGAAACAGGGCCTGCGCCGTATCGCCTTCTCCGTGCGCTCGACGACCGCTCGCACCTCGGGGCTGCTTGCCGCCTCGGCGAGCGCATCGAGAGCCGGACGGATGCGCTCAAAGGCGTCCGTCAGAGCCTGCCCTACCCGCCGGCCGACCTCTGCGAGAGTGTCTGCGAGATCGGGGTCCTTGTCAGCACCCACGATTGCATCTTCTCACCGGGAAAGTCCGAGATCCAGGCCGGCTGACGAAGGCGGGCCGGGCGGCAGTTACCTGGTAAGTCCTCCCCCATCAGCGGTTATTCGCTGGCTTGCACCGGGAATGCCTCCGGCTACTTATGGCACGACGGCGTGCGTCACAACACTCAGCGTCGCTGAGGTCTCATCGAGAGGAGCCGCCTGCGTGGACATGAAGTTTGAGGTTGCGGTACTGCCGGTAACCGATCCCGATCGTTCGAAGGCCTTCTACCAGGGTCTGGGCTGGCGGCTCGACATTGACCTGCCCATCGACGAGCAACACCGGATTATCCAGTTCACCCCGCCAGGTTCGCCCGCTTCGATCCAGTTCGGCACGGGCACGACGGACATGAATCCTGGCTCGGTGCAGGACCTCTACCTGGTCGTCGATGACGTCGAGTCGGCCAGGGCTGACCTGATCAGCCACGGAGTCGATGTCAGTGACGTCTGGCACGGGCCAGGGCTCGACAACGTCGAGAAGCGCATGCCCGGTCGTGACCCGGACGGATCCACTTACCGCAGCTTCGCGACGTTCGCCGATCCCGACGGCAACAGCTGGCTGCTGCAGGAGATCACCGAGCGCCTCCCCGGCCGGGTATGGCCGACCGACATCGAGGCTCTTGCCGAGCTCCTGCGCGATACCGCTGAACATCACGGCTCGTTCGAGAAGGTCGCTCCGCCGCATGACTGGTGGGACTGGTATGCGGCGTATATGGACGCCCGCCAGCGCGGCAGCAGTCAGGACGAGGCATCGGCAGCCGCCGGGCGCTACATGGCGGATGTCAAGCACATCGTCGTCTGAGGCGGCGCATCGATGAGCATGAGCAGCGACTATGACGTGATCGTCCTCGGCGGCGGCGCTCCGGGCGAGCATTGCGCTGCGGCCTTGGCCGCTCGCGGGTTGCGGGTGGCAGTGGTCGAGCGAGCGCTAGTCGGGGGTGAGTGCTCCTACTGGGCCTGTATTCCCTCGAAGTCGCTGCTTCGCCCCGGAGAGGCGGTGCAGGGCGCGCGTGATGTCGGCGCGAGCGCCCAGGTCGACGTTCAGGCCGCCTTCGCCTGGCGGGACTACATGGTGTCGAACTACACCGACGCCGGCCAGGAGCAGTGGCTGGCGGACCGAGGCATCGACCTGCTGAGAGGGGCGGGTCAGCTGGCCGGCACCGGTGCCGTCGAAGTAGGCGGCGTCCGCCACACCGCGGAGCACGTCGTCATCGCGACGGGCTCGGATCCGATCGTGCCGCCGATCCCCGGACTGCGTGAGCTCGAAGGTGTCTGGGGAACCCGTGAGGCCACGAGCATGAAGGCCGTCCCGCGTCGCCTGCTCGTGCTTGGCGGAGGTTCCGCTGGCGTCGAACTCGCGCAGGTCGTGCGGCGGTTCGGCGGCGAGGCAGTGATCATTGAAGGCGCCGATCGCGTGCTTCCCCGCGAGCCTGCGCCGCTGGGCGAGGCGCTCGGCGAAGCGCTGCGCGGGGACGGGATCGAGCTGAGGCTCGGGATGCACGCCAGTTCCGCGCGGCGGGAGGGCCAGGATTACGTACTCCAGTTCGACGGCGGCAACGAAGTGCGAGGCGACAAGCTGCTGGTCTGCACCGGCCGGCGGCCGCGCGTCGAGGGGATTGGCCTCGAAACGGTCGGCGTAGAGGCGGGCGCCCGAGGGATACCGGTCGACGAATACATGCGAGCAGGCGAGCGGCTATGGGCGATTGGCGACGTCAACGGCATCTGGCCGCTCACGCACGTCGGCGAATATGAGGGCGACGTCGTGGCGCTGAACATTCTCGGCGACAGGCACCCGGCGAACTACGAAGCCGTGCCGCGAGTCACTTACACAGATCCGCAATCAGCATCGGTCGGCGCGCTCGAGGCTGAGTACAGCGGCACCGCGCCCGTGTCAGAGGTGCCGAAGACCGCGACCTACACGCACGCGTACGCGAAGTCCAACGGGTTCCTGACGCTCCTCAGCGATGGTGAGCGGCTGACCGGCGCCTACGCGCTCGGCCCCGAAGCCGGTGAGTGGCTCCAGCAGGCGACTCTTGCCATCCGCGCGCACATCCCCGTCAACGTACTGAGCGACACGATCCAGCCATTCCCGAGCTTCTCCGGGATCTACTTCGCGGCGTTGATGGAGCTCCGGATGCAGATTGCGGAGATGCCGCGTCCCGTCAAGCCGATGGATGCACAGATGGCGAGCCTGCACTCATGACCGCCGATCACAATCACGCTCCTGCACAGCGTGAGCCCGAGCTGACCGGGCAGACCGTCGTCCTGATCGGCGGCAGCGCGGGCATCGGGTTCGAGACCGCCCGGCGTGCGATGGCTGAGGGCGCAGACGTCATCTTGACCGGGCGCAATCCCGACCGGCTCGCCCAGGCGGCGCGGGAACTTGGCGCGCAGCAGACTGCCGTTTTCGACGCCAGCGATGAAGCTGCGGTGCAGCAGTTCTTCCGTGACCTCCCGGCTCCCATCGACCATGTGCTGATCACTGCAGGCGGACCTCAGTACGGTCCCTTGCTCGAGATGGACGCCGAGCAGGTGCGCGACGCGATGAGCGGCCACATTCTGGTGACCCTCATGATTGCGCGCTGCGCCGCGAGCAAGATGAGGGCAGGGGGCACGCTGCTGTTCATGGGCGGGACGGGAGGCCGCCGGATCAGTCGCGCCGCCGGCATCGTATCCGCCGCCACCGATGCGCTGCCCCCGTTTGCCGCCGCACTGGCGCTGGAACTCGCACCGGTGCGGGTCAACCTCATCGCTGCCGGGTTCGTCGATACCCCGCTGTCGGCATCTCTGCTCGGCGATCAGCTTGAGGCTCGGCGCAATGAGCTCCGGGAAAAGCTCCCGATCGGGCGCGTCGTGGGACCCGCTGATGTCGCCGCGCTCGCCGTCCACATCATGAGCAATACGGCGCTGACTGGCGCGACGTACGACATCGACGGTGGGCAGCAGTTCGTCTCCGCGTGACCGCGCGAAACGGACAGCCGCCGCCGGGTTCGCCTGCCAGAACCGGAAAGGAACAGGATGGGCAGCCTGCCGATCGGCGACTACGCGCTGCTGTCGGACTGCCGCTCGGCAGCCCTGGTCAGCCGGGACGGGTCGGTGGACTGGCTGTGTTTCCCGCGCTTCGACGGACCGTCGGTGTTCTGCCGTCTGCTTGACCCCGCTGGCGGGCACTTCGGGATCCGGCCGGCCGGCGAGTTTCAGGCCAGCCGCAGGTACCTCGACCAGACGATGGTGCTCGAGACAACCTTCACGACGGAGGCTGGCACCGGCGTCCTGACCGATGCCATGGCGGTCGGCAGGAACGAGCGCGGGCACGACCTCGGCGCGAACTCGCCGAGCATGCTGCTGCGCCTTCTCACCTGTACGGCAGGCGAGTTCGAAGCGGAGGTCAGCTATCTACCGCGGCTGGAGTACGGCCTCATCCACCCGTACGTCGAGCCAATGCCAGGCGGCCTTTACGCGCGGGGCGGCGCCGACCGGCTCCTCTTGTCGACGCCGGTCAGCTTTGACGTCGGCGATGCGGCCGCGAGCGCCAGGTTGCGGCTGACTGCCGGCCAGTCGGCGGCCTTCGCGCTGGGGCACGCCAATCTTGGCGGGCCGCACCATGCTCCGTGGACGGCAGAACAGATCAACTCCCGGCTCGACGACACGATCGAGGGCTGGCGTTCCTGGTCGGCGTTGCATCAGAGTTACGAAGGACCCTGGCGCGAACTGGTGCACCATTCAGGGCGCGTGCTGCAGGCACTCACGTTCGCCAAGACCGGCGCGATCGTGGCGGCTCCGACCACGTCCCTCCCTGAAACGGTCGGCGGCGAGCGGAACTGGGATTACCGGTTTGCCTGGGTACGGGATGCCAGCCTCACCATGGAAGCCCTGTGGGTCGCAGCCTGCCCGGACGAGGCGAACAAGTTCTTCGGCTTCATCGCTGACGCCGCGGCCACTCAGCTCAGGCACGGGATGGACCTGCAGATCATGTTCGGCATCGGCGGCGAGCATGACCTGTCCGAACGCGAGCTACCGCATCTGGGCGGATGGCAGGAGAGCCGCCCGGTCCGGGTCGGGAACGGCGCGTGGCTCCAGCGGCAGATCGACGTATATGGCGAATTGCTCGGCGCTGCCCAGCGTCTTGTTGACCAGCTCGGTGAGCTTAGTACCGTCACACGGCTATTCCTTACGGCAGCTGCCGACGCGGCCGCTTCGCGATGGCTGGAGCAGGACCATGGGATCTGGGAGATCCGCGGCGAGCCGCGCCACTACCTGTACTCCAAGCTCATGTGCTGGTGGGCGCTTGACCGGGCGATTGCCCTCGCTAGCCACCTGGGCGCCGAGGACAAGGTGACCGGGTGGGCAGCAACTCGTGCCGAGATCAGGGCGGCCATCCTGCAGCGGGGCTGGAATGAACAAGCGGGAGCCTTCACGCAGGCCTTCGGCAGCGAAGATCTGGATGCGTCCAGCCTCATGCTGGCGACTTGCGCATTCCTGCCCGGCGATGACCCGCGGGTGAAATCGACCATCGATGCCATCGCCGAGCGTCTGACCGATGGGCGCGGGCTGGTCTATCGCTACCTAGCGCGCGATGGCCTTTCCGGCTCCGAAGGCACCTTCCTGCTATGCACGTTCTGGCTGGCGCAAGCGCAGGCGGTCACCGGCGACGTCGAGGCGGCTATGGCGACCTTCGAGCGCGCCGTCGCGGCTATTAATGACGTCGGCCTGCTGGCCGAGCAGGTGGATCCCCGCAATGGGGAGATGATCGGTAACTTCCCGCAGGCGTTCAGCCATATCGGGCTGATCAACGCCGCATGGGCTATCAGTGAAGCTCAGGAGCGCGCTGACCGGGCGTGATCTCGCGCGGAAGTGGGCACGATGCAGCCAGGTACTTCGATATCGCCCCGCAGGCTCAGTCCGACTTCAGAAAACAGGAGGCGTTGCAACCGCCTCAAGTCCGCCCGAGGTGATAGAAATGCCCACTGCTAGATCCATCTACGAAGAAATCTTCGATAACGACCGGGCGTTCCAGCTGTTCTGCTCGATCGCGGCTAGCGGCGAGGCGCAGGGCGGGTGGGAGAACAGCAGGATCGCGATGCTGGTCCCCGACGGGGAACAGAACCTGGCGCCGAAGATCGCCAGGCATGGGGCTGACGAGGACAAGCACGGCCGCATATTCAACGCACTGCTGCGCAAGCGCGGCCTCGAGCCTGTCGAGGTGCCCGCCGAGACCGACTACACAATGCGCCTGGAACGGGCGGGCATCGGGCTGGCGCACAGCAGGCTGCGCCGCGATGAGAGGCTCACCGAACACGACATCGTCACCTACCTCGCGCACAGCAGGGTGACCGAGCAGCGGGCATCGGAGCAGATGCAGACGCTGCGAAAGTATTCCGAAGACCGGCCGGACATCGGCCGCGCGGTCAGGATGATTTCCAGCGATGAGGACAACCACCTGGCTTACTGCAATGAGGAATTGCTGAGGCTGGCCGCGGCTGGTCACTCCGCGATCATCGAGCAGACGCTGCGCGAGGCCGCCCTGGCCGAGATCACGATTCACCGCGACGTCAGCAAGGCGGTGATGACGCACCTCGGGCGCATCCTTGGCTGGTCCAAGGCCAAGACGGCTGGTCTGGCCGTGGGCGTCGAGGCCGCCTACCTCTACGAACGGCTAGGCGGCTGGCGGCGGATGGTGTCGCTGCGCATGCCTGAGCGGCGAAACGCGCTTGGCGAGCCGGCCACGGCGCACTCGGCCTACTAGCGGGACTCAGTCAGCCGACGGCCAGTCAGGCTGTGGCCAGTCGGAGGTCTCGTGCGAAGGCGATTCGCCGTTTCCTGACGGCCAGACTCCGGCGTCCAGAGTCGCGGTCACGCCCTGTGCTACGCCGTCGGCTGCGGCGCCGTTGGGACTGGCGGCCGGCATGTTAATGGCCACCGTGCTATGCGTCCGATGCGCTGATGCCGCACGGGCGTGGTAGTCCTCGAGCTGCTGGGTGAACTCCGCGCTGGCGTACGGCCGGCCGTCGATCAGCGGTCCTGCCGTTCCATCAATGACCGCAACGACATCATCGCCGGTCAGTGTCTTATGCGTCTCAAGGGCGTGGGCCAGCCGAAGGACGGCCTTCCTGTTCTCCCTGATGATCTCCTCAACCCGCTGCAGCAGATTGGTCAGGTTGTCCTCGATCCGGTCGGCTAGCGCGTGCCGCATCTCTGCCTCTGGGTCTTGCCCCTTCTTCTTGCGGCCGCCCTGTCCGCCTCCAGGCGCACCTACCTCGAGCCGGCGGGCGGTCGAGTACGAGGACACTGTGGAGCCCATGCCCCAGAAACCCTCCATGAAGGAGGCGACCGTCGTCGCGGACTCCAGGTCGCCCGACACGCCGGATGAGCTGTCGCTGTCGAAGAACATTCGCTCGCCGGCCAGCGACGCAAGCGAGACTAGGATGTCGGTCTCGAACTCGCTGCGCCACTGGGTGAACTGGTCCTCGGGAGGAATGCTCGCCACCATTCCGAGATAGTCGCTGCCCTTCTCGATCGTGGCGATGTCGATTTCCATGTGCTGACGAGAGCGGTAAGCGACGACGGCGTGGCAGGCCTCGTGGATCGCGACTGCGTGCCGCTCGCGCTGGATGTACTCCACGTCCTGCGGTGGTCCAAGTTCCTTCAGCTGCTTGGCGCGCATGACGTCTTTCCAGGTGATCACGTCACGGCCGTCGCGGATGGCGATGATAAGTGCCTCGTTGACGGTGTCCTTGATCGTGGCGCCGGTTGCATAGGGCGTGATGACGGCGAGCTTGTCGATCTGCTCGTCCGTCAGCTCATGACGAACCTTCGCCAGGTAGCCCTCGTAAGTCCGGACCCTCCCGGCTTTGGACGGGTAGCCGACCTTGTAGATCCGGTCGATCCGGCCTGGCCGCAGCAGCGCCTCATCGAGCGCCTCGGGCATGTTAGTCGCCATCATGACCAGGATCCGGTACTTGGGCGGTGGCTTCGGGCGCATCCCGAAGATCCGTCTGACGTACCGGTTCACCAAGCCGCGCGGCTTCTTCAGGCCGGACAACTCTGTGAGCAGGGCTTGCAGGGTTCCCATGCCGCCGCCACCGCCGCCGCCTCCCATGCCGCCGATGAACTGCTTGTTGCGGCGGGTCGGCTCCGGCTCATCCGCCCCGCTGGCCATCGCGTTCCTGGCAAGTTGCCACTGCACGTCACGTGACAGGTAAGAGAAGCCGTTGCAGCCCGCCCGGCTGAACGCCGACGGAGCAGAGGCCCGCGGGAAGCCCTGACCGCCGCCCTGCGCCAGCGCGCCGCGATTGCCGAGGGAGTCGGCCTCGTCGAAGAAGACGATCACTCCGCCGTAGCGCAGCGCCAGCCTGCGCAGCTTCCTGAACAGGCCCTTCACCTTCAGCACGCCGACGCCCATGAACATGTTGATGAACGCGCCGGGATCGACGAACACATACGGCTTGCCGGTCTCTCCGGCCACAGCCTCGGCCATCAGCGTCTTGCCCGTGCCGGGCGGCCCCCACAGCAGCAGGCCAGCTGGCACGTAGCCGCCTTTGGCCTCGATCTGGTCAGGGTTCTCCAGGAAGACGATGTTCTCCTTGACCCGCTCGACCACGTGATCCTGGCCCCAGACGTCGGCAAACCGGGTCTTGATGTCGTCGGGGTAGTAGACGTCGACGCCGCCTCTGGACAGGAACCAGAACAGCCCGACGAACTGGATGATCACGAAGAAGAAGCCAAAGGCCAGCTGCAGCACCAGCGGCATGTACTTGAAGAGCACGGCAGGTGCCTGGACGAGCGCAAGAAGTGGCGAGGTGTGCAGGAACTTGCCGAGCACGAGCGCGAGAATGGCGACCCAGAACACGATCTTGCAGATTCGCCAGATCCGGAACCTCGTCCAGTTCGACAGCCGGCGATGGCTCAGCCGCTCGATCCCGCCGAAGAAAGTCACCGTCCAGAAGTGGTGATACCTGGCCGAGTGCTCGCTGATCAGATAGTGGATCTGACGGATCACTTCGAGGCCGATGAGAACGAAGACCCAGGCGCCTGATCTGGTCTCGATTCGCCACGCATCGACAAATGGCACATGCGGATCGTTGGCGATGACAGCCCAGACGAGCACGAACCAGACCGCGACAAGGAGCAGCAGAATCTTGATCCGGTCCCAGAACGACAGGCGCTTACGCGTGCCTCGGGCGTTCTCTCCTGGAGGCAAGCCTGGCGGGCTTTGGCCCGTGGGGATCTCGGCCACAGGCTGAGGCATTAGGGGCTCCCGACGGTGAAGGACTTCATGACGGTGTCGATCGAGTCAGTGTTCTTGCTGTAACAGGTCGACAGGCAGTGCACCAGCAGCATGTAGACCATCGTTGAATCCGAGTTGGTCAGCGCCACCTGGTCGAACGTATCTATCGAGCCGTCAGGATACGTGTAGCTAAAGACCTCACGGATGCCGTGAACGTCCTTGCCAGGAGCGATGACACTGTCGCTGATCAACCGGAAGTGCGTGAGGGGGAAGCCTCTCTGCGCGGCGCTCTGCCGACTCGTCGAGGTAACCGGCAGGATGAAGTCGCGCAGCAGGTTGTACGACATCGCGCTGCTCGCGGTCTTGCTAAGCGGGGCGACTAGGGCGAGCGCGAACGGCTTGCTGACGGAGGCGCTGAGGACGTGACCGGCCGACGGAGTGCCAGCCGCGTCATACCCCTGGTCCCAGATGCTGCCGCCGGTGGTGAATCCGTTGCGCTTCAGCTGACTAGCCAGCGATGTGTCGTCGATCTTGTGCCAGTAGTTCGGGACCTTGAAGTAAGTCTTCGCCGACGAGTCGGCCACGTAGGTGAATCGCGGTGCCGCGCAGCCGGCCAGGGCAAGTATCGGCAGTGCCAGCAACCAGGCTGTTCGCCTGTTAAAGACGCGGGTCGTGTACCTCACCGGCTACACCTCCGCTGCGCCATCCGACCCGCCCGACACGACCCGCCCTTAAGGGCAAGTATGCCCTCGTAACGACAACGGGCATAGATGGGTGCCCGGTTCACCAGCCCGAATGCGAAATCGAGAGGTCAGCCACGAGCGGAGCCGCCGAGGCGAAACGACAGTACAGCTCGCCAATGCGCGGCCCTGTAAACACAAAACGTGGCTCGGGTTCCGACGGGATGAGGCGCTGCACAGCGGGTAGCAGATTAGTAACGATTTTAGGAGGTGGCATGGCACGCGCGATCTGGACGGGCTCGGTGGCCTTCGGGCTTGTCAATGTGCCCGTTGCGCTGTACGCCGCCACAGAGGACAAGACGATCCACTACAACCAGTTCCAGGCCGGCACGTCAGACCGGATCCGCTATAAGCGGGTCAACGAACGGACCGGCCGCGAAGTTAAGTCCGAAGACATTGTGCGCGGGCACGAGGTAGCCAAAGGCGACTACGTGCTGGTGTCGGACGAGGAACTCGAGTCGGTGGAGCCCGGCCGGTCGCGGACGATCGACATCACTGACTTCGTGGAACTTGCCGATATCGATCCGATCTATTTCCAGAAGACCTATTACCTAGGCCCTCAGGGCAACGGAGCGGCATCGCGAGCTTACGGGCTGCTGCACCGCGCGATGGCGGACACCGGCAAGGCAGGAATCGCGACCTTCGTATTTCACGGCAAGCAGTACCTCGTCGCGCTTCGGGCCCGCAGCGATGTGCTGGCCCTGCAGACCATGTACTTCGCCGACGAAGTCCGCGACCCGGACGAGGTGATCGACAACCTGCCGACAGCCGAGAAGCCGGCACCGCGTGAACTAGACATCGCCAAGCAGCTGATCGACTCGATGTCGGCCAAGTGGAATCCGGACGAGTACCACGACAGCTACCGCGAGCGCGTCGAGGACCTGATCGACCGCAAGCAGCGAGGCGAAGAGATCGTCACAGAGGGCGCGCCAGCCGAGGAAGCCGAGGTCACCGATCTGATGGATGCGCTGCGCCGGAGCGCCGAGCAGATGCGGGGGTCGCGGCCAGCCAGTGGCGGGCGGACCGGCGGCAAGGGCGGACGGACGCGTCGGCAGGATGGCAAGCGCTCCGGCAGCCAAAGCCGCAGGAAGGCGAGCTAGCTAAGCGGGAATCATGCCGGAGCTACCTGACGTCGAAGGCTTCAAGCGCACCCTCGGCGAGCATGCTGCGGGCCACCGGATCGAGCGGGTCGAGATCCGGGATCCCGGTGTGCTGCGCGGCGTGTCCGCCAGGCAGCTACGCACCAGGCTCCGGGGCTGCCGTTTCGCCGAGCCGCGGAGGCAAGGAAAGTGGGTAATCGCCAGAACGAACGGCCCTGCGCTGCTGATGCACTTTGGCATGACGGGCAGCCTGCGATGGACCGGTCACCACGTTCCCGCCGAGAGATTCGAGCGCGTCACCTTCGTCACTGACGGCGGCGAACTGCACTACGACGACATGCGCAAGCTGACGGGCATCTCACTGGCAGCAAACGACGAGGAGGCACGCCGGCTGCTCGGGGCACTGGGCCCTGACGCCCTCACCGTGCAGCGGGGCGAATTCGCCGACCTGCTGGATGCCCGGCGCGCCGCCGTCAAGTCCGTTCTGATGGATCAGCACCTCATTGCCGGTCTCGGCAACCTGCTGACCGACGAGATCCTGTGGCGGGCGTGCGTCAATCCACGTCGCCATGCCAGCTCGCTGTCAGGGCACGAGGTGGCCGAACTCTACGCCAGGATGCGCTGGGTCCTGCGGACCAGCATCAAGGCTGGTGACGTGCCCGCCAAGTCGTCCTGGCTCACGGGCGCCAGATACCAGCGCGAACCGCGCTGCCCGCGCTGCGGGACAACGCTGAGCCATGCCAGGATCGGCGGCCGAACTAGTGTCTGGTGTCCGCTCTGCCAGGGCGACTGAGTCCTGCCGGGGCCAGGCCTTACCGCGCAGCCCGCCGCCGCATGTGCAAGCGGGTGATGGTTCCTGCCGGGTCGCTGCGGCGCTCTACCAGGTCGCAGACGCGGTTCACAAGCCACAGGCCGTGGCCGCCCTGCGAGTCTGCGGGCTTGCGGTAGCGGCCGGCTAGCGGGTCGGCGATGTAGCCGTGATCTTCGACCTGGCACAACATCTCTTTGCTGTTGCACCACGATCTGATGATTCCGCCGCCCCTGGTGTGGCCGAGGGCGTTGGCTGCTATCTCACTGACGGCAAGCACGAAGTCGTTGAGCCGGCCGCCCTGCAGCCCCGCCGTCGTTGCCCGGTCGGCCGCGAAGTCTCGAACCGGGCCGAGATGACCGTCGAAATTCACCGAGATCGCGTCGTCGGCGGGGGGTGGCAATGGTTCGTCGCAGCCCGGAGGGAACTGGCCGGCACCTAGATAGGAGGGATTAGGGCGCCGTTCTCCGGCGGAGATGAGCACGGGATGCGTCAGCTCGGCAGTTGCGATCACGTCCTCACTGAGCCGCTTCGTGTCGTAGAGGCAGAAGATGGTCATCGGCCTTCCGGCGAAGGCCAGATTGCACAGCGCCTCATGCCTGGCGACCTCGCGCAGTTCGGCGTGAGAGCGGGTCGGCCAGGCCGGCTCCCAGACGCAATACACATGCCGGTCGGGATGCTGATCGACGAATGACTGACCGGCGGAGATGATCCTGGCGGGATTGCGGCCAAGTTGCGCCATGTCGACCAGGCGCGAGCTGGCGGGCGGACGCTGCCAGAACTCGCTGATCAATTCCATGGTCTGATCTGGCACCGCGACGTGCAGCGGAGCATCCGGACCTGCCGTGCTGCGCAGCAGATTGCCCAGCTCGCCGAAGTCATCGCCGCTGCCGCGGTAAAGCACGGCCACGTGGGTGAAGTCTGCCGAGCGCGGTCCTGTCTCACCCGTCACGGACGGCGTTCGCGCAACATTGGCAGCGCGTTTGCCTGACATGCCGCCGTCCGTCATGGCCTTCCTTCTTTCCCCGGCTTCCTAGATGATGCTTGATTCCGGCGAGCGACATCCGGAGGCATGGCCGTGCTGCGACCTAGCCAGGTTGTGCGTCGCCGCATTTCACGGGGGAGCGACGCTCGACATTGAGGAGGCCAAGAACCTCTTCAACTTGTTGGCGCACGCTCCGCTCGCTGCTAGCCTTGCCTGACTGCTCCTCATAACCGATGCATGAAGAGCTTCTGCAGAGGATCTGGCGACATGTGCGGAGCTTCTGGGTAGGTAGGAGTGGTGGATCAAGGGCGCCCCGTGTACAGCATCAGCGCAGTCGCGCGGATGCTGGATATTCCGGTGGCTACGCTCCGCACCTGGGAGGACCGGTACCAGCAAGTGGTGCCTGCCCGCAACGACAGCGGCCACCGGATCTTTACCCGATACCAAGTTGAGCAGCTGAAGTTCGTCCGTGCGCAGATGACCGCCGGAGCCGGCGCGGCGGATGCGCACCGCGTCTTGGCCGAAGTGACCGATAGCGGGCAGGCTCTGACGATTCCGAATTCTGAGCCATCACCTCGCTTGCTGATCTTGCTGGCCGAATCGGACCCGTATGCCGCCGAGATCGGGGAGTACTTCCTTAAGACGGAAGGGTTCGACGTCGAGGTGGCGCTCGGTGAGAACGCGGCCAGGGACATGTTCGCCGAGATATTGCCCGCGGTCGTCGTCGTCGAGGTGCTGATCTCCGGCGGCGTTGGCCTGGCGCTCTGCCGCTCCTTTAAGGAGCGCGCTGGCGTGTGCGTCATCGCGGTATCTGCGGTCCAGGCGAGCGACGCCGCCATGGCAGCGGGCGCCGACGCCTTCCTGCTCAAGCCGCTCGACCCGCTGCAGCTCGTCTCTACCGTCAGGGACCTGCTCCGCTCCAGCGCATTCCTGGCACGGTGAGGAGCCTGCAATGACCGACACCCGACTTCGCAGCGGACACCAGCCGCTCGACGATGTCCTCGGCGGCGGACTGCCCGCCAACGGGATCAGCATCATCATGGGCCTGCCCGGGACCGGTAAGACCATCGTGGCGCAGCAGTACGCGTTCACCAACGCGAGTGACGACCATCCCGTCGTCTATTTCTCGACCGTGTCCGAGCCGCTCGAGAAAATCGTCAGGTTCGGACAATCCCTGAGCTTCTTCGCCGCCTCGGCAGTCGGCAAGTCCGTCTTCTACTCCGATCTCGGCCAGACCTCCGCACAAGGCGGACTGCCCGGCGTGGCCGAGCAGATCGCGGCGCTACTGCGGGAACGCCAGCCAGGGCTGATCGTCATCGACAGCTTCCGTGCCCTCCGGGCGTTCGCCGACGACGACGCCGACTTCAGGCGATTTCTGCACCAGCTGGCTGGACGTCTGACCGCTTACCCGGTGGCGTGCTTGTGGGTCGGAGAATACGACGCACAGGACGTACCGCTGTTGCCTGAGTTCGCCGTTGCTGACGCGATCCTGGATCTGACGACGGTCAGGACCGATCAGCGCGACATGCGCTACCTGAAGGTCAGGAAGCTCCGCGGCAGCGGTTTCCTGTCCGGCGGGCACGCCTACCGGCTCGGACCCGAGGGGCTGCAATTGTTCCCGCGGCTGGCCGACATCGGGCGCCAGGAAAACTACCGGCTCGGGGACCAGCGGATCACGTCCGGGATAGCCGCGCTGGACGACATGCTCGAGGGCGGGGTGTGGCCTGGGGCATCCACGATGGTCGCCGGTCCGGCCGGCTCAGGGAAGACCATGCTCGGACTGCATTTCATCTTCGGCGGTCTCGCACGGGGCGAAGCCGGCGTCGTCGCGACGTTGCAGGAACATCCGACGCAGCTACGGCGTATGGTCCGCAGCCTGGGCTGGCCGCCCGACGACCCGCGGGTCCAGATCGTGTACCGGTCTCCGGTCGATATCTACATAGACGAATGGGTGCACGAACTGCTTGGCATCGTCGATCGCGCCGGGGCACGACGTGTCCTGCTCGACAGCCTGATCGACCTTCGCGTGGCAGCACCCGATGAAACCAGGTTCAAGGAGTTCCTGTACTCGCTCACGCAGCGCTTTTCCCGTCAGGGCATCAACTTGTTCATGTCATTCGAGCTCGCCGACTTGTTCGAGACCAAGAGCCTGTCCGACAGCGCGGTGTCGCATTTGTCCGACAACGTGATCTTGCTCAACTACTTCAAGGCGGAAGGGTCGGTCAACCGCGCGATATCGGTCATCAAGAGCCGGGCGAGCGGGCACGACCCGCACATGCGCCAGTTCACGATTAACGAGAAGGGAATCACCATTGGGGACATCGTTGCGCCGCCCGGGAATGCCTGGATGTGAGAGTGCTTGAAAACGTGGCCAGCGCGATGGGTGGAAACGGAAAGCCGCCAGTGTCTGTCGTCTTGCTGCCTGAAGAGATAGACATGACAAACGCCGAAGACGTGACAACGCAACTGCGTGACGCGTTCGTACCTGGCGTAAAAGTCGTGATCGCGGACCTGACCAAGACGAGGTTCTGTGACTCGGCGGGAGTTCGCGGCCTGAGTCTCGTTCATCAGCGAGCAGCCGCATCCGGCCGCCGGCTGAATCTGGCCGTCGCCGCC
Source organism: Streptosporangiaceae bacterium (assembly GCA_035276345.1). Taxonomy (GTDB): domain Bacteria; phylum Actinomycetota; class Actinomycetes; order Streptosporangiales; family Streptosporangiaceae; genus Chersky-822. Next base: position 27,003 of record DATELR010000042.1, read on the forward strand.
GATGGCCCGGTCAGCCGGGTGCTTCACCTCATGGACCTGACGAGCGTGCTGAACGTGTATACCAGCGTCGAGGCGGCAGCGGCCGCGGCGAGCAGCGGCGGTCAGTAGGCCACGTGGCCGCACCAAGATCCGCCGTCGTCGCCGCACACCGAGTCCGGTTCGACCGCGTCGCCGCCAACGCCTCGGGCTTGTTCGCGCTGGTTCTGGTCGGATACGCCGCAGGTGCCGAGCTGTCGTGGCAGAGCTTCAGTTCAGGGGCAGCCTTCGGCTTCCCGCCTGCCGGCATCACGCTGGCGGCGTTGCTGCTGACGGCTAAGCGGCGGTGGCCAGTAATCATCGCCTCGATCGTGCTTGGGGAACTGGCCGTTGACCTGCAGCATCACGTTCCCGCTCTGGTCGCGCTCGGTTCCTCGGCCGCGAACGCGGTCGAGCCGCTGGTCGGAGCGACCTGCGTGCTGTACCTCTGCCGCGGACTTCCGGACCTGGGGATGCGGGCGGAATTGCTGAGGTTCCTGCTCGGCGCCGTTGTCATCGGGCCGCTTATTGGCGGCCTGATCGGTGCGAGCGTCATCGTTGCGAGCGCCGGCGGATGGTGGGCCGGCCTGGTGCTGCAGTGGTGGGCGGGCGACGGTATCGCGGTACTTGTCGTGGGCGCCCCGATCTTGCTGTGGGCGCGTCGGCGACCGCTGGTCGCGTCGCGCTGGCGCGAGATGGCGCTCCTGGTCGCCGTGACGGCGGGACTCGCTGTGGTCGCCTTCCGGTTCAGCCAGCCCTCCGCCATCCTCTTTCTCCCCGTGCTGGCGTGGGCCGCGTTTTGGGTCGGTGACCTGGCCGTCGTCCTTGCCGGGACGGCGTTCGCCGTCGTAGCGAATTACCTGACGGCCGCCGGGTACGGCGAGTTCGCTCACCTCGGCTTGTCGTCGCCGGCTTCGCTGGCCATCGCGCAGCTCTACATCGCGGTCGTCGTGCTGATCTGCTGGCTGCTCGCACAGGAGGTGAGTGGGCGGATCGGGGCTATTGGTGAGCGCGAAAGCGCCAGGCTCCAGGGCGATATAGCCGATGCGAGGCGCATGGCGGCCGAGCTCGGTGATTCACTGGCCGACACAGCGACGGTAGGGCAGGTCGCCGAGCGGGTCACAGGCGCGGTTCGAACGCGGCTCGGAGGCTGCCGGGTAGTTGTTGACGTTCCCGCCGATTTGCCGGAGCGCGAGTCGGCGAACGGCGCTGGCTCCGTCGAGGCGTCCGTGGCAACCCTGCCGCTGCTAGGCGTCTCGGGAGCGCTCGGCAATCTGGACGTCCAGTGGCCAGCGACACACGAGATCTCAGCCGCGGAGCTCGAGTATCTGCAGGCGGTCGCCGAGACGACGAGCCGGGCGGTAGAGCGGGCCAGGCTCAGGGACGCCGAGCGTATTGAACGCGAGCGGATGGAGACGCTCTCCGCGCTGACCAGGCATCTCGCGGCCGCGCTTACGCCGGAGGCGATCGGCACGGTCGTGTCGGATCGGGTGCGGCACGCGGTCGGCGGAGCAGACGGCCTCTCGCTCGGGGTCGTGAACGCCGACCGGGCCAGGCTCGAGTGGATCAGCATTGTCGGTTACTCCGAACCGGTACTCGCGCAGATAGTTGACCTCCCCCTCAGCGAGACGACGGCAGCGACAGATGCGGCCAGGACCGGCCAGCCCGTCATCATCAGGACCGCGGCCGAATACGCGGAGCGGTACCCGGGCCCGCGCGCTGCGGCGGTCGACGCCGAGGAAGCAAGCTGGCTCGTGTGGCCGCTGACGGTCGGCAAGGCGACCGTCGGCGCGATCGTGCTGATGTGGAAACGGCCCCAGCAGTTCCAGCCAGGGCAGCTCGCCTTTATCGCCGCCGTCGCCGATCTGGTCGCGCACGCACTGGTGCGCGCCAGGATCTACGCAGACGAGCACGCGATCGCGACGGTGCTGCAGCGCGCGGTGATGCCGAAGATGACGGCGCCGATTCCTGGGCTGGAGATCGGATCGTGGTACCGGCAGGCGGGTACCAGCTGGGTCATCGGCGGCGACTGGTATGACGCGCTGGCACTGCCCGCCGGCCGCACCTACATCACCGTCGGAGACGTCGCAGGCCACGGCATCTCAGCAGCCGAGGACATGACCCAGATTCGCAACGCAGGACGCGCCCTGGCCATCGCAGGTTTCCAGCCTTCCAGGCTGCTGGCGGAACTGCGCCGGCTCACCGCGTCGGCGACCAAGGGCCAGTTCGCGACCATGACCGTGGCGATGCTCGAGGCCGACGCATCCCGGGTCGCGTACGCATCAGCCGGCCACCCGCCGTTGCTGATCAGGCGTGCGAAGACGGGGGAAGTCGAAGTGCTGCCCTCGGCGGGCGGCCCGCCGCTAGGTCCCTTCGACGACGCGACCTACACCCAGCTGCGGACCCGGTTCCATCCCGGCGACATCGCGCTGCTGTACACCGACGGGCTCGTTGAAAGCCGTGGCGACGACATCCAGCTGGGCATCGAACGGATCGCGGCGCACTTGCGGGCATGGGAGGCGGGCCGTCCGCTGGACGAGTTGTGCGCGCAGCTCGTGGCCTCGGTCGCTGACCAGCCGCAGCTCGATGACATCTGCGTGCTCGCGGTAAGCAGGCGCGCTGTCGCCATTTAGCTAACTTTCGTTTGGGATTACTTCGCCGGGGCAGACGGGACTGCGCAGCGACGCGCACAAGGAGGTTCCCGCATGTCCCCAGGGGCCATCGTTGGCATCATCGTGGTTCTCGTCGTCATTCTTGCCGTCGCTGGATTGGCCGTCGCAGCGGCCAGGCGCCGACGCCTCAAGAGGCGTTTCGGCCCCGAGTACGAGCGCCTGGTCACCGATCAGCAGAGCCAGCGAAAGGCCGAGGCTGAGCTGGCAAGCAGGGAGCGCCGGGTACGCAGCCTTGACATCCGCGCGCTTTCGCCCGAGGCGCAAACCGAGTACGTCGCTCAGTGGGCGAGCATCCAGGAGCGCTTCGTCGACCATCCGGCTTCCGCAGTGTCACAGGCGCAGCAGCTGGTGACCGCCGTGCTGGAGGATCGCGGCTACCCGACGGAGGGTTACGAGCAGATCCTTGCCGACCTGTCGGTCGAGCATGCCCGCAACCTCGAGCACTACCGGGCGGCACACGCGCTCAGCGATGCGTCCGCCAACGGATCCGCCTCCACCGAGGACATGCGCCAGGCGATGATCCACTACCGCGAGATGTTCGAGGACCTGCTCGGCGACCAGCCCGCCGTAGACCATCAATCCGGCGAGCCGACCCGGCCACCCGGCGGCCGAGCCGGCAACATGGCACCGGCCGCCTCGAACGGCGCAATGCCGCCCTCGGTCGCGCCTGCGCAGGCCGATGAAGCTGCCAGAGCCGATGGTGCCGTCGCTGTTGATGGGACCGGCGAGTCCCGTTCATGACCAGCGCTGTCCTGCTTGACCAACCCCGTCACAAGAGAAGGAGCTGCCCGCGATGAGTTCGATGAGCTCCCACGAAAACGATGTTCCCGTCGAAGCGCAGAGCGGGTATGCGGGTTCGCACCGGACCGACGTAGGCAATGAATCTGCGCCGTCCCCGGCAGCCGTCGGCGCTGAAGACGTTGTGGTGATCGAACGTGACGAACCTAATGACAGCAGCGCATCGGACGCCGCCGCGGAACGCGAGGCAACACCTGTGACTGTCTGGTCGCCGGGCGTTCCGAGCGCCTCGGCACCGGCAGCCGCAGTATCGCGGAAGCAGACCGACCCGGAGCAGCCGGACGCCAACGCTCCACGCGATGGCGCTGAGCGGTGGAGCGAGATCAAGGCCCTGTTCGTCGATGACCCAGGAGAGTCGGTCAATCGAGCCTCCGGACTTGTCGAGCGCGCCATGGAGAATCTGATCACCACTCTTCGGGAGCGCCGGGACTCACTGACCTCCTGGCAGCCGGACGACTCAGCCGGCACCGAGGAACTCAGGAAAGCCCTGCGGAGCTACCAGAGCCTGTTCGACCAGCTGGTCGGCATGTCCGGTCAGTTCCGAGCCGATCGGGACCATGCGGCTGAGGTCTGACCGCCGGCCAGAACGGTAGGCGTTAGCCGAGACCGGCGCCTGCTGGCTCGCGTCCGGGCACCTGGAAGCCAGGATTCCGTGCGATAGGCGTGCAGACGGCGGCGGCCAGGTTCTCGAGTTCGGTGCTGCCAGCCAGCACAGCCTGGGCCCGGTCCACGACCGCGGCCAGTTGCAGCAGGTCGGTACGGCCAGCGAGGTCCACGACCTGTGCGTCAGGCGCCGACCGCGCTGGATCGCCATGTTCCAGGGACTTACCGGTTAGTACCACACGGTGGCCACTGCCGATCAGATCGGCGATCGTCGCCGTCCACCGCTCCGCACGTCGCGAGCCTGCCGGCTGGGCGGCGTGTGCCACCACATACGGACCCTTGCCTGTCAGCCATTGCGTCGCCGGCAGCGGACGCCGGACGGCGAGGTGGCCGTCATCGTCAGGAGCCAGTTCGTACCCAGCTGCGCGTACCAGCGCCAGCGACCGGTCGGGCTCTGCGATGTCAGCCGCCGGGTCGTGCCAGACGTCGAGGAGCGATCCTGGCACGTCAGAGCCCATCGCGGCGATATGCGAGATGCCGGCAAGCCGCAGCACCATCGCTGTCGGCAGCGGCGACTGACCTCGAGAGGTAAAGATCAGCGCGTCGTCAAAGCGGCCAGCGGCCATCCGCTTGACCAGCAACGCGACCTCGGCGGCGCTCAGCGCTGGCGGCGTCTCGCCCGCCCATGGTGCCCGCCAGGTGAGGACGTCGGTCACTCCGGGCAGCAACGCTGCCGCCTCTGCGCCGCCCGGTGCGGTCAGGAAGGTCACATGGGACTTGCGGGCGACGGCGCGGACAGCTGGCCCGGCGAGCAGGACCTCACCGGCGTCATCGAGCCTGACGACGAGCGTGCGGCGGCGGGCGCCGTAAGAGAATTTCCCTGAGAAGCGGTCTATGCCAGTACGGGAACGGAAAGGATCTAGCGCAAAAGCCCGCATGGCATCCCTTTCTATAGGGACTTGCCCACTTCCCGCCCGGGCATTAATAAAACATCGCGACGCAATTCCCGTGAAGCTGCGTTCAGCTTGCGGCCATGACGGACAATTACCCCCACGCTGACCCAGCCAATAGTGATCGCGAGCCAGAAACTGACTCCACGGAACACCAGCGCCGCCGAGAGCGCCGACGTCCGATCCGCGCCGTAGGCGGTCAGGATCACCGCGAGGCTGCCCTCGACGACTCCGATGCCGCCGGGAACGATCGGCAGCGACGCCGCGATCTCAGAGACGCAATAGGCCAGCAGCACCCCGGCCCACGGGATGGCAGCGTGGACCGCGCCGAACGCGCACAGCAGGCACCCGAAATCGCAGCACCAGACGCCCGCTGCGAGGACAACCACCCACACCGTTGCCGGGCGGCTCAGCGGGATCTCGCGCATCCGGGCGAGCGTGGAGGTGATCCTGGCGCCGATGCTGCCGCGCGGATGGCCCGTAATGCGCCGGACGCCGTTGACAGCAGCCTCGACGAGCCGGAGAACCAGATCGCGCCGTACCAGGACCGCCCCGGCGGCCACCACGATGACCAGACCCGCTATGGCCGCCCGGGTGTTGCCGCCGGCCGGGCCGTCGGCAATCGCGATCAGAACGCCGAGCAGGAGCAGCAGCGACATACCGATTGCCTGAGCGATCAGCATCGTGAAGATGGTCCAGCCTGCGCTGGCCCCGTCAGCGCCGAAGCGCCGGTAGTAGCGATAACGGAACGCAGCGGAAACTGCAGGCTCACCTGGCACGGTGTTCGAGATCGCGTCATTGGCGAGCGTCAGCAGGAACAGGCCAGGCATCGCGATGCGGGCGCCTGCCAAGTCGAGAACCGTGCGCTGCAGGAACGCGAACATCCACAGCGAGCCGGCTTCGGCCGCTGCCGCTCCCGCTACCCAGCCGGGGCTGACGTGACTGAGCTGGCGCCAGGCGGCAACCAGTTCGCCACGCCGCCCGAAAAGCAGGACCAGGACGAGAATTCCGACGGCCACGCCCAGGGCATAGCGGATTACCTCTTTAAGATTGCGTCCTGACTCCAGGGCCGCGATCTCGTCCGCCACGGAACAAAGCTACCGAGCACCGCATTGCGGGGGAAGGACGCCGGAATTGGGGCATGAACTCGGCGACCGGAACGGGAATGAGAAGACATTCGGCGGCCGGATAGGCAGCGACTGGCGCGATTCTGAGCCGTGGTGGCCGCCCGAGCCGCGCCCGCCGGACGGAGCACCGAACGTGCTGCTCGTCGTGCTCGACGACGTTGGCTACGCCCAGCTCGGTTGCTACGGCTCGGACATCGAGACGCCCGTGCTCGACGGCCTGGCCGCCGAAGGCGTCAGGCTCGCGAATTTCCATACGACCTCGTTGTGCTCACCGACCCGCGTATGCCTGCTCACCGGGCGCAACCATCACAGGAGCGGGATGGGCCGGGTCGCGGACCTCGCCATCGGATTTCCTGGCTACTGGGGCAAGCCGCCGCGCGAGAACGGATATCTCTCGGAGATCCTGCGCGGCGCCGGTTACGCGAGCTACGCGATCGGGAAATGGCACCTCTCGCCTGAAGACGAGACCAACATGGCCGCCTCGCGCGCGACCTGGCCGCTGGCCAGAGGCTTCGACCGCTGGTACGGCTTCCACGGCGGCGAGACCCACCAGTTCGTGCCCGCGCTCTACCACGACAACCACTCGGTCCGCCCGCCCGCGCGCATGCAAGATGGCTACCACCTCACCGAGGACCTGGCGGACCGGGCCATCGAGTACCTCGCTGACCTGCGGGCGGTCGATCCTGATAAACCGTTCTTCCTGTACTTCGCCACCGGCGCATGTCATTCGCCGCACCAGCCGCCAGCGCCATGGCGCGAGCACTACCGCGGCAAATTCGATCTCGGCTGGGATGCCTGGCGCCAGCGCGTGTTCGAGCGGCAGCTCGCCGCAGGCCTGCTGCCGCCCGCTACCAAGCTGTCGCAGCGGCCGCCGTGGGTCCCTGCCTGGGAGTCGCTCGATGAACGGGACCAGGAGGTGGCAGCCCGGTTCATGGAGTGCTTCGCCGGGTTCCTGTCGCACGCCGACGAACAGGTCGGCAGGGTACTGGACTTCCTCACCGAACTCGGCGACCGCGACAACACCATCGTGGTCGTGGTCTCCGACAATGGAGCGAGCGCGGAGGGCGGCGCCACCGGATCGATCAACGATGTGCGCATGGTCAACCTGGATCCGGCCTCGAACGACGAGATGTACGACTCGATCGACGAGATCGGGGGGCCGCTCAGCCACAACAACTATCCGTGGGGCTGGACGATGGCGGGGAACGCGCCGTTCCGCCGGTGGAAGCGTGAAGTGCACGAAGGCGGCATCGCCGACCCGTGCATCATCTCCTGGCGCGACGGCCCGATCGAGCGCGACGGAATCAGGCTGCAATTCACTCACGCCATCGACGTGCTGCCGACCATTACCGAGCTGATCGGCGTGGACCTGCCTGCACAGATCGACGACGTGACCCAGACCGAGATCGACGGCGTCAGCTTCGGCTACCTGCTCGGGCCGGGCACCGAGTCAGCGCCGGAACGACACCAGACGCAGTACTCGGAGATGTTCGGATCACGGGCGATCTACCACAAGGGCTGGAAGGCGGTGACCTTCCACCCGGTCGGGCCCTTGTACGACGATCAGGATCCGAACGCGCCGTTTGACGAGGACGTCTGGGAGCTCTACAACGTCAGGGACGACCTCTCGGAGACTAACGATCTTGCCGCCGATCACCCGGACATCGTGCGCGAGCTGGTCGAGCTGTGGTGGTCGGAGGCGCGCAGGAACCAGGTGCTGCCTCTGGACAACAGGGTGCTGTGGGCCCTTGTTCATCCAAAACCCGACAACCGGCGGCCGAGAGAGCGGTTCCGTTACTTCCAGGGTGGCGCGCAGGTGCCGGAACCTGTCTCGGTCAACGTGCGGAACCGGTCGCACGCACTGATCGTCGACGTCGAGCTGGTCGCTCCGGGCGCGACTGACGGTGTCCTGCTCGCCCTGGGCTCCGCGCTCGGCGGGTTCTCGCTGCACATACTCGACGGGAAGATCCGCTACGTGCACAACCTGTACGGCAAGGAACGGCACGTGATCGAGTCGTCCGCCGTGATCGCCCCTGGTCCGCACCGGATCGAATATGCCTTCACGAAGGACGAGGGGCTTGGCGGCACCGGCGTGCTGAGCTGCGACTGCGAGGAGGTCGGCAGGGGAACGATCCCGCGGTTCACGCCTTCTGGGTTCAACGGCGTCCAGGCCGGGCTGACGTGCGGGTACGAATGGGGCCCGGCGATCGGCGACGGATATACGGCGCCGTTCACGTTCGGCGGGACGATCCGGCGCGCGGTAATAGAGACCCGCGGGCCGGTTGTCCGTGACCCGCTAGCTGAGCTCGAGGCCATCCTCGCTGAGCAGTGACGCGGGGATGTCGTTCGCCGGCAGCGTCATGGTGACCCGAAGCCCGTGCGGCTCGTTCAGGCTGGCCTCGGCCCTGCCATGGTGCGTTGCCGCCACAGCCGTCACGATCGCGAGCCCGAGGCCCGAGCCTGGGCACGGCTGCTCCGCGGGCTGACCGCGGTAGAAACGATCAAAGAGGCGCGGCAGCCGGTCCGCCGGCACACCAGGCCCGTCGTCACTGACGTCGATCACCACCGATCCGTTGCTGCGCGCTGCGGTTATCGTTGCGACCGTCCCTGCCGGGGTGTGCGTGCGCACGTTCGCCAGCAGGTTGTCGACGGCACGGCGAAGTAGTTCCTGATCGCCGGTCGTCGCGAGCCCGGGAGCGATCACCGTATGCCAGGTCTGCCCGGCGCCGGTCACTTTCGCGGCGTCGGTGCAGGCACTGACGAGCGCGCTGACGTCGACCACGTCGTGGTCGGGATCCGGGCGCTGGTCGAGCCTCGCGAGCCGCAGCATGTCGTCGACGAGCTTGCCCATGCGCAGCGCCTCAAGCGCTATCCGGCGCATCGCTTCGTCGACCTGAGGACGGCTGGTCAGCGCGCCCTGCTGGTACAGCTCCGCGTTCGCTCGCAGCGACGCCAGCGGCGTCCGGAGCTCGTGGCTGGCGTCAGCGAAGAACCGCCTCGTCAGCTCTTCGCTGGCCGCGCGCTCGGCGACCGACGTCTCAATCCTGGTCAGCATGCCGTTCAGCGCGATGCCAAGCCTGCCGACCTCGGTCCTGGTGTCGTGGCGGCTGACCCGTTCCGCGAGATCGCCAGCGGAGATGCGGTCGGCCTCGCCAGCCATGACCTCGATCGGCCGCAGGCCGCGGCGTAGCACGAGCACGCCGCCCGCCGCGACGAGCAGGCACGCGCCGACCGAGCCGATGATCAGGATGAGCCGCAGCTGCCCGACGGTCTTGTTGACGTCGCCAAGGCTGGTGCTCGCAACGAGGACGCCGCCGGAGACGGGCATCGCCTGCATGCGGAGCAGCGCGTTTCCGTTGCCGCTGACCACGGTCGTGGCGCCTCGCCACGCCGTGATCGCGCGTATCTCGTGCAAGCGCTTCGGCACGAGCGACTGGTTGCCCTCGATGAAAACCCGCGGCGCCCGGTTCCCCCTGACGTAGGCGAGGTAATACTGGTCGAGAAACGGGGGCCGCAATTTCAGGTGGGGTCCGGAAAGCTTGACCTGGTTGATGTTGAACTTCTTGGACGGCACGAAACGCGCGGCGCCGGTACCGGGCGGGACGTGATGGACCCGGACGGCCGTCGGCACCGGCCGGGCCAG